>NZ_JBANSN010000021.1:0-69464 GCF_037070215.1 Vreelandella arctica
TATCCATTACTATAACCACGAGCGTATTAAGACCAAACTAAAAGGCCTGAGTCCGGTGCAGTACCGGAATCAGGCCTTGGCCGCTTAGTTGTTCACTGTCCAAGTTTATGGGGTCAGTTCATGTGCGCCGGGATTTTTTGTGCGCGAACGGCTCTGAAAAAACGCTTTGTTGTGGGAACTCCAGGGTAGGCGTAGCGTAGTAGCCTGTTTTCCCTAACACTTAGGAGGCTGGCCACATGTCCCGCGCACATCGACCCTCGGGGTACGTTTTCCCGATGCCTGGCAGTGCGTTACTCAACGCCTGGCGTGAAGGTTATTCGCTGGGTAAATTAAAGCGCGACGTGATGGCGGGGCTGACGATTGGCGTCGTTGCCGTACCGCTTTCCATGGCACTGGCGATTGCCACTGGGGTACCGCCCCAACACGGGCTCTATACGGCCATTGTGGCAGGGGCGGTGATCGCGCTAACCGGTGGTTCGCGGTTTAACATCTCCGGCCCCACCGCTGCGTTTGTGGTTATTCTTTTCCCGATTGTTGCCAACCATGGCTTGGGTGGGCTGCTGATTGCCACCTTTATGGCGGGCGCTATTTTGGTCGCGCTGGGTCTTTCGCGATTGGGCAGTCTCATTCAGTACGTGCCTTACCCGGTCATTCTTGGCTTTACGGCGGGCATCGGCGTGGTGATTGCGCTGTTACAGCTGCCGGACTTTTTGGGTTTGGCGGGGGTCGAGCTTGGCGATAGCACCCTGGATAACTTGATGCTGATCGGCCAAGCGCTGCCCACGCTGTCGCTGGCGGAGATCAGCGTCGGACTTATCACCTTAGCAACACTGCTCGTTTGGCCGCGCTTAAATACCCCAATACCTGCCCCGCTGGTAGGGTTAGCGGTGGGTACGCTGGCAGCCTCGCTACTGCTAATGAGTGGCGTTGAGGTCGATACGATCGCCTCGCGATTTAGCTGGGAGTTTCAGGGTGAAAGCGGCAGCGGCATTCCGCCCTTTGCGCCCAGCTTTGTGGCCCCTTGGCGCCTCCCGGGGGCAGATGGCACACCGCTTGAAATCGACTTTGCGTTAATTCAAGCGCTGCTGGGCCCGGCACTGGCGATCGCTTTACTCGCTGCGATTGAATCGTTGCTGTGCGCCGTCGTCGCAGATGGCCTAACCCGCACCCGCCATGACCCCAATGCCGAACTGATTGGCCAAGGGCTCGGCAACCTGGTGGTGCCCTTCTTTGGCGGCATTACCGCTACGGCCGCATTGGCACGCACCGCGACCAATATCAAAAGTGGCGCGTTTTCACCTGTCGCCGCGCTGGTGCACTCGTTAGTGGTGCTGCTGGCCGTCGTCGCACTGGCGGGCGTGTTGGGGTATGTCCCCATGGCCGCGTTGGCCGCGCTGCTGTTTATTATTGCTTGGAACATGAGTGAAGCGCGGCATTTTATGCACACGCTAAAAAGCGCGCCTGCCAGCGATGTATGGGTATTGGTAATCTGTTTCGCACTGACGGTTATTTTCGACATGGTGATCGCCGTGGCCGTCGGTATTGGTCTGGCCGCCGCACTGTTTATCCGCCGAATGGCGCAGCTAACCCATACCCAGCGCCTTTCCTCACCCAGCACTGGCGAACACTTCCCGCCAGAAGTAGCGCTCTACAAAATTAGCGGCCCGCTGTTTTTTGGCGCCGCAGAAAAAGCCATTGCTACGCTGCGGATCATTGATCACAGCGTGAGAATCGTCGTTTTGGATATGCGAGATGTGCCTAGCCTGGATACCACGGCGATGGTGGCGCTGGACACACTGCGCCGCGAGCTCGGCGAGCAAGGCGTGGGAGTAATGTTTGTTGGGCTGCCGCCGCGCATGGCGTTGAAAATAAAGCGTGCGGGTATTCGTCGCGAAGTGGGCAAATTAGCCGTGGTTAACAACCTTGCCCACGCCGAGCGTATGTCACGCCGCTGGTTAGGAACGACTGACTAGAAAGGTCTGATTAGAAAAGGCTGGCCAGGCAAGTTGGGGCTACAAAAAAGCCTCCCGGCAAACAGCGCAGGGAGGCTATTGAGTTACAAAACGTCAGGCGTTAAAAGAAGCCCAGCGGATTGATGTCGTAGCTGACCAGCAGGTTTTTGGTTTGCTGGTAGTGCTCAAGCGCCACCTTGTGGGTTTCGCGGCCGACGCCGGATTTCTTGTAGCCACCGAATGCCGCGTGGGCGGGATATTGATGGTAGCAGTTGGTCCACACTCGCCCGGCTTGAATGCCCCGGCCCATACGGAAAGCGACGTTGATATCGCGGCTCCACAGGCCAGCGCCCAGACCGAACTCGGTGTCGTTGGCAATCGCCAGCGCTTCTTCCTCATCCTTGAAGGTGGTCACCGCCACGACTGGGCCAAAGATCTCTTCCTGGAAAACACGCATCTTGTTGTTGCCCTTGAGCAACGTTGGCTGGATGTAATAGCCACTGTTAAGGCTGTCGTCCAGGGTTTCTTTATTGCCACCGGTGAGGAACTCGGCGCCTTCGTCGCGGGCAATGTCCATGTACGACATGATCTTGTCGAACTGCTCTTGGGATGCCTGAGCACCTACCTGCACATCGGTATCCAGCGGGTTGCCACGCTTGATGGTTTGGGTGCGCTCAATAACCTTGGCCATGAACTCGTCGTACATACTCTCTTGAATGAGCGCGCGAGAAGGACAGGTACACACTTCGCCCTGGTTAAAGAACGCCAGCACCAGGCCTTCTACCGCTTTATCAATAAACGTCGGCTCGGCGTTCATAATGTCGGCAAAGTAGATGTTGGGGGATTTGCCGCCTAGCTCCACGGTAGAGGGAATAATGTTTTCTGCCGCGCATTTCAAAATATGCGAACCGACAGGCGTGGAGCCGGTAAAAGCGATCTTGGCGATACGCTTGCTGCTAGCCAGTGCCTGACCCGCTTCGGCACCAAAGCCATTGACGATATTGAGAACGCCAGGCGGCAGCAAATCGCCAATCACTTCCATCACTTTCAGAATCGACGCGGGGGTTTGTTCTGCGGGCTTCAAGACCACACAGTTACCCGCTGCCAGCGCAGGCGCCAGTTTCCAGGCGGCCATCAGGATCGGGAAGTTCCAGGGGATGATCTGGCCCACCACGCCTAGCGGTTCGTGGAAGTGATAGGAAACCGTGTTGGCATCGATATCCGCTGCGGTGCCCTCCTGCGAGCGCAGGCAGCCTGCAAAATAGCGGAAGTGATCGACAGCCAATGGAAGATCGGCATTGATGGTTTCGCGTACCGCTTTGCCGTTATCCCAGGTTTCGGCGACGGCGAGCATTTCCAGGTTTTGCTCAATGCGGTCGGCGATTTTCAGCAGAATATTGCTACGCTCTTGAACGGAGGTTTTCCCCCAGGCAGGTGCCGCTTTGTGGGCCGCATCTAGTGCTTTATCGATATCTTCTGCCGTTGAGCGAGGGATTTCACAGAAGACGTGACCATTCACGGGACTAATATTATCGAAGTATTGGCCTTTCACCGGGGCAACGAATTCGCCGCCGATATAGTTGCCGTAACGTTTTTCAAATGACACCACAGAACCGGTGTCACCAGGGTTGGCGTAGATCATTGTCATGCTCCTGAGTATTATGATTATTAAAGGTGCTTTTTTAAGGTGCCTAAACAGTGTTGTTCACTAAAGCAAATGGCGATATAGCCCGATGGCAGGATTAGCCCTCATCCCTTGGTAGGAGACGCCATGTATTCCCTGTTAGTGGCCGATGACCACCCGCTGTTCCGTGATGCGCTGCAAACCGTGATTAGCGGGGGCTTGGCAGGCAGCCAACTGGCGGAAGCGGAGAGTCTCGCTGATGCGATGACGTTGGTGGAACAGCATGCGGAGTTGGATTTGCTGCTACTGGATTTAAGCCTGCCTGATGCCGAGGGGCTAGAGGGGCTGACCCGCCTGCGCGAGGTGTTTCCATGGCTGCCGGTAGCGATTGTCTCTGCGCATCAAGAGCGCCAACTGGTGCTGGATGCTATTACCCTGGGCGCGGTGGGCTATATCCCCAAATCTACGCCCCGGGAAGCAATGCTGGCAGCCTTAACGCAGATTCTTGAAGGTCAGCTCTACCTGCCGCCCGACATCATGCGACGGCCTGCGCCCCGCGCGTCTTTGCCCCCCACGACCGTCACCGCCACAACGCCCAGCGAGCGGTTGGCGCGCCTGACCGAAAAGCAGCTGATGGTCTTGGGCTGTATGGCCAAAGGCATGTCCAATAAGCATATTGCGCGAGAATTGTTGATTGCCGAAACCACCGTTAAAACCCATGTCTCGGCGATTTTGCGTAAATTAAATGCGACCAGTCGGGTGCATGCGATCGTCATTGCCGGAGAGGAGGATTTAAGTTTTTATCGCGCCAACCGGGCTCACTAATGCTTATGCAACAGTGAGGCAAGCAGCATGCGCAGCCGCAGCGGTTTGAGCGGTTTTAGCAAACAGTGCATACCCGCCTCACGGGTGGCCCGCTTAATCTCTGCCTCGTGATTCGCCGTTATGACCACGGCGGCCAGTCCAGGATAGCGCCGCTGCAAGCGCGCGGCCAGATCGATACCGGTTTCACGATGTTCCCCTAAGTGATAATCAACCAGGAGTACCGCAGGGCGTTCACCATCGCTGGCGGCCTCAAGGGCACTCACCGTGGCTGCCGCGCGTACCCGACAGCCCCAACTGCTTAGCAGTGCCTGCATGCCCTCAATAATGGCCAAGTCATCATCGATCACCCAGACGATACAGCCCTGCAGCGGATCATCTATTTCCGCCAATGGAGAGATGTAGCGTGCGGGCAGAGCCGATGACGGGACCGCCGCGTAAGGCACGGTGATAGAAAAAAGAGCTCCTATGCCGGGGCGTGAAGTGAGGGATACCGGTTGCTCCAGCATACTGCTGATCCGGTCAACGATGGCTAGCCCCAGCCCTAAGCCACGGCTATTAGCACTATGGGGCTGGTTAACCCGCCGGAACTCCAGAAAGATCGCTTCGCGCTGCTGCTCTGGAATGCCGGGGCCGGTATCGCCCACCATAATTTCCAATCCATGAGGGCGTCGTCGGCAGCCCAGCAGCACGCGGCCATGTTCGGTATAGCGCACCGCATTACTGAGGAAGTTGCGTATGACCCGCGCCAGCAGCGCCAAGTCTGATTCAATCATCATACTGGAGGGCACATAGTGCAACGCTAAGCCACGCACGCCCGCCACTTGGCGGTACTCTTCCGCCAGCGTATCGAGCAGTGTACTCACCGCGAACGGTGATTTATCGGCGCGCAGCACCCCCGCATCCAAGCGCGAGATATCCACCAGCGTGCCGATCAGGCCTTCCACATCTTTCAGCGAGCGGCCGATATGGCCCACTAGTTTTTGCGAGTTTTCAGGCAGTGAGTGGGTTTCTAAAGCGCTGGCAAACAGGCGGGCCGCGTTGAGCGGTTGCAACAGGTCATGGCTGACCGCCGCAAGGAATTTTGTTTTAGAAAGGTTGGCCGCTTCAGCCTCGGCTTTGGCCGCCAGTAATCGTGTGTTGACCTGCCCCAGTTCATCCAAGGTTCGGTGCAAGGTATCGGTGCGTTCTCGCACCTGCTCGGCAAGCAGCACTGAACGCTCAAAGGCGGCGTAAGGGGCGCCCTCGGCACTACCATCACCTTCGACCCGCTCCATTAACGCTTGGCAGACTTTGCGCAGGCGACGGTTCTCTTCTCGCAGCGCGGCGACCTCGGCTTCATCCTGGCTATTGGTGGCTTCAGTGGTTGTCGTTAGCTGGAAGAGATCCAAACGCCACCCCCGTAAACGTTTGATTCACATGCATGCCGTGGTGCTGCTCACCGTAGGTATTGAACCCCACTACCCCAGCCTGGCGCAGCAGTTGCGACGCCTGGTCTAAATGATCCAGTGCTTCAAGCTCCATACGGCGTAAAAAACAGTCGCAGGCAATGATGACGCTAGGCGCGCCTAGCCGGGCACTCACGCCTTCAAGCATGACATTGAGATCATCGAGCAGCGGTGTTGGTTGCATGGCCGTGAGCACGATGCCATTTTCCACTGCACAGTAAAAACTCAGGCTGCTGTCGCGGTTAACGCTCTGGATGGAGCGCACATAGTGCTGCCCACCGATACGCACCGCTAAAGGGTGACGAGCAAAAATCGCTGCATTGAGCTGTTCAGGCGCAACCCCAACCAAATCGGCATACACCTTCGCGGCGGGCAAACCATTCAATTCTATTACCCGCCGTTGCTCACGATTCGCCTCCGTTACCACGAGTTTGTGGGCCATTGGGGTCAAATGGTGAGTCGAAAAGACGTCAAAGGGCAACTGGGTATTAATCATCACCACCACCGCAGCCCGGGTATAAAAGCGCCCGGCGGTGTACACGTGGGTATGGCTGAGATGATTATCATCGCCGGCAGAGCCGCCAAAGCTGGGTATACGCCCCAGCGCGGCATCCAAGGTGGCAAGCACTTGCTCTTCGCGACTCGATAAGCCATCCAATAAGGTGAGCGCAAAGCTGTGCTCATTAATAGGCGCGACGGCCTGTCGACGGCAACGCTCCAAGAGTGTATCGACTAGCGGCTGAGCGTTGGTCAACTCAAAATGATCCAGGTCATCGATCAGCGCTGTTTCGATGGCGAACCAACGACGATCAAAGCCCATCGCGACGATCGAACCGCGATCATAACCAAGCGGCGTTATTTCCCCAGCGGTAGTGCAGCCGCTAAGCGGCGTGGAGGGAAAGCTTCGCTCTAATGCGGCCGCCAGCTCCGCTAAATCATACTCCGCACTGCAGAAGAACAGCACGAAGCCCAAGTGTGCGTGATAGAGAGCGTCGGCTAATTCCGACGCTGCGTTCCAAGCGTCTGCCTGCTGACTAGCCGCCGTAATAATGCCCTTTTCAACGGGATAAATGGTCACGACACCACCTCTCCAGAGCGGCATGGGTGCGCACAGCGGCAAGCTTTAACGTGCTGAAAGCATCATTGAGCTGGCTTGTGGTGGCTTGCTCTGTCTTGGCCAATATCTCCAACTGCTTCGCCAATTCGGCTAGCTGGTCAGCGCCCATGCTCACTGACTCGCCGCGCAGCTGGTGCGCCAAACGCATGACTTGATGGTGCTGCTCTGGTGTCAGTGGTGTTGCCACCAGACAAGCAGCCAGTTGCTCGGTGTAATCGCTGACTTGCTGATGGTAAAGCATCGCCAGTTGGCTCAGGCTCGACTCTTCCAGTGACGTTTTCAGCATAGTGAGAGTGTCGACATTCAGTAACGGCGGCTCCTCGGTTGGCGTTTGTGTTCCCGCTAATGCTGGTACAGGAGCCGTGTCGGGAGCGGCAAAAAGCTGTAACGCCAGCACATTACTTAACGCCGAAAGCGACAGTGGCTTGGTAATGTAATCATTCATGCCCGCAGCTAGGCAGCGTTGACGATCATCTTCAGCGCCGCCTGCCGTCATGGCGACGATAGGAACACTCGCCAGCCAGCCACCCTGTTCGCGTAAGCGCTGAGTGACCAACAAGCCATCTATATCGGGCAACTGGATATCCATAAAGATGAGTTGTACCTGCTGTGACTGGGCCATTGCCAAGGCGTCATGACCATTCTCGGCCCAGATCACATCGCAGCCTAGGCGCGATAACAAGCCAATAGCGACTTTGCGGTTGACCGCATTGTCCTCCACTAGCAGCAGCGTTGTGCCGGAAAAATCGCGTTTAGGTATCACGGGCAGTGACGCTGAAACAGGATCGACTTCTACCAAGGGCAACTGGCACCAGAAGATACTTCCCTGGCCTAATTGGCTCTTGACCCCTAACCGCCCTTGCATGGCTTCGCTTAACCGCTTGCAGATCGCCAGCCCCAGCCCCGTTCCACCAAAGCGGCGGGCCACTGACTCATCCGCCTGCTGAAAAGGCTCAAAAAGCCGCTCTTGCTGCTGCTCGCTCAAGCCACAACCGGTATCGATCACCTCAAATAATAGCTGTTCTACCGTAGAGGAGACCTTGACGCTTACCTCGCCATGGTCAGTGAACTTGATCGCATTGGCGATCAGGTTTAGCAGTATCTGCCGCAGGCGGGCAGCATCGACCAACACCCACGCAGGCACCAGGGGGTCGACGTTAACCGTAAGCGTCAATCCTTTAACTTTTGCCCTGGGTGCAAGCAGCACCACCACACTATCGATAAGTGGTTTTAGCGCAGTAGGCGATGTTTCCAGGGTTAAGTGACCGGCTTCGATTTTAGAAAAATCGAGGATTTCATTAATCATTGCCAGCAGTTGATTGGCACTATCGTAAATCGTGTGAGCGTAATCCTCTACCTGAGCGGGACTCGCCGATTCCCGTAATAACTCACTCATACCAATCACACCGTTCAGCGGGGTACGAATTTCGTGACTGACCATGGCGAGGAAGTCTGACTTAGCTTGATTCGCCGCCTGCGCCTGTTTGGCAGTAACCTCCAATTGCTGGCCTAATTGCTCCTGCTCGCGCCTGACCGCCGCACTTTCGCGCATTTCGCGCACCAGGAAAGCAATCACCAGAAAAGCCGCTAAGCTCATTCCGACGATTAGTGACATGAGGAGCTTGTAGAGCAGGCTGAGCTGGGCGCGCTCTTCGGTCGCCGACTCGGCCAAATAGCCATTAATCGCAATAACCAGGCGCTCTGTTAACTGCGTTAGCGCCTGCAATTCCTCTTCCAGCACCGTCAACGGTAATTGATCAATTCCCCCCTCGGCTTCAGGCCCACCATAGGGATAAAACATACTATCCAGCACATCCAGCTGTTGCTGGATTTGGCCCAATAATTCCCGAGCCGTACCGATCTGTTGCAATAACGTGCTGACCTCACCCTCATTGAGCAACGTAATGCGGCTATATAACAGTTCAAAGCGTAGGTTTAGCTCATCATGCGTCTCGGACGTAAGCGACTCACGCGTCACAGCCAATAGATGGTTCAAGAGCTGTACCGCATCGCGGTCCAGCTTATAAACCACCCAGGCGGTATCTTCACGCAGACTCTGAGTGAGATTTTCCTGCCGCCAGGCAGCCAGGGTAGCGACGACCAACGCCGCGGCAAATAGCAAAACCGCAACGATGGCAACGAGCTTAAAACGGCGAGGATAACGCAGCAGGCTGGAAGCCTGTGCGGTTGAAGCGCTAGCGAACATCAATATGCATAACCTGCCATACCGCCCTGAAGCGTATTTTTTCGCTTAACAGCGCTTCATCCTCATCAAAGGGATAAAGCACCCATAACGGACCGTACTCACGAATGGGGATCGCTTTTTCATCCTTTTCAAGGGCTAAGATAACGTCATACTCTTCAAAATCGCTCACCGGTATTTCCGCTTCGTAGCCGTTCAGGGCGGCGACATGTACCGTATCGCTTTCCGCGTTTAAACGCGCCAGCAAGTCGCGCATTAAAGGCCCACGATAGTGGTTACTAGCTTCTGTCCAGGGTGTGGTAGTATCGAACTCGTGCTGTGGTAACGCCTCTAACATGGCGCGGTCAAACTGCGCTTCACCACCCACGTTCGTAAGGCCAACATTACCGCTAACGGTCAAAATAACCGGCCCGCTGGGTTCCTCTAAGCCATCGGCTGTTTCAGCGAGTCCCGCTAGGGGAATGCTGAATATCAGCACAGCCCACCCCATTAATAACGCTTTCACAGTAAACACCTCACGCCAAAAGACCCGTTGGTTTAAACGCCCAGAAATAAAAGGAGACAGCATAAAGATTACGCTATCTCCTTAAATAGGTCAGGCTCAATACTGTTTTTTCGTAATGTTTTTATCGTAATGGAAGCGTTATTCGCTCACAGCTGAGTTACGAGCTAATTTTCTCAAGCGGCTCAAAACGCACTAATTCTTCGTAGGCATGCCAACTGGCGTGACCTAATACCGGCAAGATGAGCGCCAAGCCAATATAGAATGTCATCACACCTACCAACACACACAGCGTTAAAATCACCGCCCACAACAACATCACGCGAAAGTTACGGGCAACACAGCGTACGCTGGCTTCAATCCCTTCCATGAAGGTTAAGTCTTGATCCATCAGTGTGGGTATCGCCACGACGCTAATAGCAAACGCGCCGAATGCTAAAATGCCACCTGCCACTGTGCCAACGGCAAGCATGCCTAAGCCTTCTGAGGTGGTCAGTAGCGATGTATAGAGGGTCGCGGGACTAGGAACTTCAAATCCAAAAAACAGGGCAAATAGCAGAGTGGCTAAACGAATCCAGGCCAGGAAGAAGATCATCATCATGACCCCCATCATCGCCAATTGACCGGCATGGGGTCTCCAGCTTCCGAATGCATCTCCCAGGTTAGGCACTTGCCCCCGTTCTAAGGCTCGGCTGATGCCATACGAACCGACCGCGACCAAGGGCCCGATAAACATAAAGCCAGCAATCATGGGCAGCAGCCAATACCAGTACCCCAGCGTAAATGCGCCAAGGGTGATCGCGATACTCAAGCCCACCCAAAACATGCCATACGAAAGACTGACCACCGTTGCGCGGCGAAAATCTTCTACCCCCGCAGCCAACCACGCTCTAGGCCGATCCAATCCGACCTTATTAATAGTAATTTTAACGCTGGGCTGATCTGAATGGTGGTTTGTTTTTGTTGTAGCCGCATTCATGGCATCACTCCTGTTGTACCTGATACTAGGTCCTGAACTCAGGGTTTACCTCAAAGCATCAACGCTTGTTAGCGCTGCTGGCATTAATGCCAACTTAATGGCTTAACACTATCTTTCAGTGCTTTTTCTCAGTGCTTTCTTAATGCTCTCTTAATGTAGCTGACCTGAAGACCCGAGGCGTTGACTGAAAGGCTATGCGTACAAAAAATCCATGAGATGGCCTTAAAACGCCAATTTAATTGCTGCGTTAGCAAAAGCGTATGTAGCCAACGTTAGGTACCAGCCATAAAAAAACTCCGGGCTAGCTGCCCGGAGTTTTTGGTTGTTGCTACGTGACGCTTTGAATGTCTAGCGCACAATCATTACCGACATTTTGGCATGGTGCACAACGTGCTCTGCATTAGGACCAAGCACATAATCGACAAACTTACGCTTATTGTGAGAGGCCATGACGATCAGATCCACGTCCAGTTTCTTACCGGCTTTGATAATGGCCTCCCAAGGCGAACCATCCACAATGACACTTTGCACCTGAATGTCATCGGGCACATTCGTCTTGATGAACGCGTGAAGCGCATCGGTGATCGCGACATGCGCTTTTTTAGCGAAGTCCTTGGGGAAGTAGGAACCCACCATGGGCATGCGATAGTCCGGCAGTACCGTCACCACATGAAGCGAGGCGCCGAAAGTGCGACATAGCGTCAATGCCGTGGGCAGCGCCTTCGACCAGGAAGACTCCTCGTTCAAATCCACCGGCAACATGATCTTACTGTACATGGCACTCTCCTTCATGCGGTGGCAGCAGCTTGCGTGTTATCACGACGCCGACGCTGCATCAATACAATCAACCCAAAGAGCAAGAAGGCAGGAATCCACATTAGCTCTTTCGTCCAGCGATCAACGGGGGCCAGAACCTCGATAATTTCTTGATCGAAGTCGAAACCAAGCTCTGCCGCTTGGCTGCCGTAGGTCACCATGTCAACGGTCGCCGTGCCATCCTCGATAAAGAGCTCCATACCCAAGTTATCAAGCCGCTCTTGGCCTGTTTCACCTTCAGGCACCGGCAGGGTCATGTAAGTGGTCATGGGATCGCCATAATCATCAAGACCGGCAATCTGCAAGCGCAGCGTGGAGTCTTCATCGACACTACCCAATGCTTCGACAAATTGCGCGGGCGGGATGGATTCGTAGGGATCATGAATCATGTCCATCCAGAAGCCGGGGCGGAACAGCGTGAACGCAATCAGCAGCAGTACAATAGACTCATACCAACGGTTGCGCGTAATCATGAAGCCCTGGGTCGCCGCGGCGAAGATCAGCATCGCGATGGTCGACACTACAAAGATCAGCACCCCCTGAAGGAAGGTCACATCGATGAGCAGCAGGTCGGTATTAAAGATGAACAGGAAAGGCAGCGCTGCGGTACGAAGGCTGTAATAGAACGCCTGAAAGCCGGTTCGAATAGGGTCACCACCGGATACTGCCGCCGCCGCAAAGGACGCAAGCCCCACCGGCGGGGTAACGTCGGCCATGATGCCGAAATAGAACACAAACAGGTGTACCGCAATCAACGGCACCAGCAAGCCATTTTCAGCGCCCAAGTTAACGATGACCGGCGCCAGTAGTGCCGAGACGACGATGTAGTTAGCCGTTGTAGGTAGCCCCATGCCGAGAATCAAACTAAGCACTGCGGTAAGCAGCAAGATCAGCATCAAGTTGCCCATGGCCAGCGTTTCCACCACCTCGGCTAGCACCAGGCCCACCCCGGTTTGCGAGACGGCACCGACGATAATACCGGCGGTAGCCGTCGCAATGCCGATGCCGATCATGTTGCGGGCACCGGTGACCAGGCCATTCCACAGATCCATCGCACCTTCACGCAGATCCGCACGCATATCGCTGCGTCCGCGAAAAATCGACGTGATCGGGCGCTGAGTAAGAATGATAAAAATCATGAACACAGTGGCCCAGAACGCCGACAACCCTGGCGATAAGCGCTCCACCATCAGACACCAGACCAGCACAATCACCGGCAGGATGTACTGCAAGCCAACCAGCACCGTGGGCTTGGTTTGCGGCAGCGAATAAATCGGTTCGTTAGGATCATCGAGCTCAAGCTCGGGGTAGCCGGCCGCCAGCTTGAGCAGAGCGATATAAATAACCGTAAGCCCAACAGCCACCACCCAGGGCGTCGCCTCACCCAACACCGGCTTGAGCCAGCCAAGACCATAATAGACTGCCAACGCGGTGACCATCATCAGCAGCAGGCCACCAAGAAAACCGATCACTTTATTGACCAGCGGCTTAGGTGGGTTGCTGCTTTGCAGCCCCTTCATATTGGCTTTGAGGGCCTCAAGGTGAACGATATAGACCAGCGCTATATAGGAGATCAGCGCAGGCAGGAAGGCATGCTTAATCACCTCGACATACGAAATGCCCACATACTCGACCATCAAAAAAGCGGCCGCCCCCATCACCGGCGGCATAATCTGTCCATTGACCGATGACGCCACTTCGACAGCCCCCGCCTTTTCAGCGGAAAACCCAACACGCTTCATCATCGGCACCGTAAAGGTACCGGTGGTTACCACGTTAGCAATAGAGGACCCGGAAATCAGACCGGTCATGGCCGACGCCACCACGGCGGCTTTCGCTGGCCCACCGCGATAGTGACCAAGCAGCGAAAACGCCACTTTGATAAAGTAATTGCCAGCGCCCGCCTTATCGAGCAGAGCACCGAACAAAACAAACAGGAATACGAAGCTGGTTGAGACACCCAGCGCAATACCGAAGACCCCTTGAGTTGTTAACCACTGATGATTAATCAAACCAAAGAGACTCACCCCACCATGGGAAAGAATCCCCGGCATCCAAGGGCCAGCCAGGCTATAGAGAAGAAAAACAGACGCCACAATCATTAACGGCGGGCCAAGCGCTCGACGTGTCGCCTCGAGCAACAGCAGTATCCCGGCGATGCCAATAATAACGTCCTGCAGTATCGGTGCGCCGGGGCGTTGCGATAACTGCTCATAAAACATGAACATGTAAGCGCCACAAAAGGCCGCCGCCGCCGCCAGTACCCAATCCTGGATCGGCACACGGTCTCGCGGCGAGCGCTTGAGTGCCGGATAGGCCATATACGCCAGGAACAACGCAAAGGCTAAATGAATAGAGCGGGCTTCCGTGGCACTAAACACGCCAAAGCCCAGAACGAAGGGCACTGGGGATGCAATCCACAATTGAAAAAGGGACCACGCTGCCGCAATGCTTACCAAGAGCTTGCCGGGCATACCGGCCGGTTTGCGGGCTCCCGTGTCGCTGGAGGCGACCATATCCTCCAAGTCTCCTCCGACTCCCGAAGGCCTGTTCTTATCTTCTGTCATATGACTGCCCTTCTCCGAGTCGATTGACGCATCATTGCCATATCGAAATGCCCTATCAACATTCTAAGTGCCTTATCAACATTCTAAGTGCCCTATCAACATTCTAAACCAAAATGCGCGGCACCCTGGGGTAACCGCGCATTTCTTACTAAGGTAGCAACACCTCAGGCTGAAGGATTACTCAATCCAGCCTTGCTCACGGTAGTAACGCGCCGCCCCATCATGCAACGGTGCGGAAAGGCCCTGAGTTACCATCTCTTCTGGAACTAGGTTCTCGAAAGCCGGATGCAGCTGCTTGAAACGATCAAAGTTATCAAAAACCGCTTTTACAGTCTGGTAGATAACTTCTTCGTCAGCTTCAGCAGTGGTGACAAATGTCGCTGCTACACCGAAAGTTTCGACATCTTCGTCATTGCCGCGATACAGACCACCCGGAATAACCGATGCGGAGTAGTACGGGTATTCATCGATGATGCCCTGAATGTCTTCGTCATTCAGCGGAATCAAACGAGCATCAACAGTGGTGGTCGCTTCTTGGATGGAACCATTGGGGTGACCAACGACATACACCATGGCATCGACGTTATTGTCGGAGAGTGCCGCTGCTTGCTCGGCCGCATCAAGCTGAGATGCCAAAGAGAACGTATCTTCGGTCCAGCCCTTGGCGTCCATCACCACTTCCATGGTGTTGCGCTGGCCTGAGCCTGGGTTACCGATATTGACGCGTTTGCCTTCCAAATCATCGAGTGTCTCGATGCCTGAATCAGCACGTGCAAGCAGGGTCAATGGCTCGCCGTGGACACGGAACACAGCCCGCAGGTCCTCATAGGGCTCGCCTTCGAAATTCCCGGTACCATTGTAGGCTTGGTACTGGACATCCGATTGAGCGACACCCATGTCCAATTCGCCGGACTTGATGCCATTGATATTGGCGACAGAACCACCGGTGGAAGGTGCGTTACACTTAATATCAGCGTCTTCAAGACGATTAACCAAACGACAGATCGACTGCCCTACGACGTAGTAAACGCCGGTTTGGCCACCGGTGCCGATGGTGATGAATTGTTCGTCGTCCTGTGCCATCGCCGGAGAGGCGAAAGCAGCGGCGGCCAGTAGCGCACCGGAGAAAGCAGCGGTAGAAAACGTATGGCGTTTCATGAACACACCTCTTTATATTGATGTTATGAGCACTACACGCTTTGGGCTCACCTAGTGAATTGTTCCCATAGGTGATTCTGCTCCAAAACGTTTTTCAAGACATTCTATTTTCAAGGCAAACTGTTTTTAAGACAATCTGTTACAAGCACCCGTTGGATGCCTGCTAATACTACTTTAGCGAAAAACTAAGCCTTTAGCGAAAAAAGCGTGCTTAACGACATGCCGCAGTACCTATCGCTATTTAAAACGCATTTCAGCTTGGTAGATAGTAGTTTAGTGGTTGGTAACGTTTAGTAAGCGTTAATCCCTATACCGTTTTGGCATAGGGGATAAGGATATGCACTGCTTGTTAGACATGAGCAATGCCTTATGGTCACTAATTTCTGAGCCCACATCAAACGTTATAGCCCAACACGGTAGGCAGCCACAGCGCGATAGCGGGGAAAATAGCCACCAGCGCCAGCGCACACCCCATTGCCACCACAAACAGCAGCGCCCAGCCGAGCGTTTGCTCCAAACGAATTTTGGCCACCTCGGTCGTCACCATCAAATTCACCGCCACCGGCGGGGTAAACTGGCCAATAGCAATGTTCATTGCCAATAGAATGCCGAACCACACCGGGTTCCATTCAAAGTGCTGCATCACGGGTATCAAGATCGGCATCATAATCAGATAAATCGAGATCGCATCCAGCAGCATCCCGGCGACCAGCACCGCCAACATCACCAGAATAAGCAGCAGCACGCCGTTATCGGTCAGGCTAATGATCCACTCCGCCAAGTGGCGGAAGGTGCCCAGCATGGTGCCCGCCCAGGCAAAAATTCCGGCCAGCGCGATAATCAGCATCACCACCCCCGAGATAATCGCCGCCTCGCCTAACAGTTCCCACAAATCGCGTAGCGACAGTTCGCGAGTAAGAAAAAGCCCGACAATCGCGCCATAGGCCACCGCCACCACGGCGGCTTCAGTGGGTGTAAACAAGCCTGAACGCAAGCCGCCTAAAATCAGCACCGGCGCAAACAGCGCCGGTATCGCCTGTTTAAAAGTGGTGCGCACACTGAGCTGTTCAGCACCCTCTACCGGCGTGCCGCCCTCCCAACCATAGCGTTTGGAAACGATCATGGCAGGCACCAGCAGTGCTATCCCCGCCAACATGCCAGGAAACAGCCCCGCCGCAAACAGCGCCCGCAAATCAACACCGGGCACCACAATCGAGTAAAGAATCAGTGCCACTGAAGGCGGTATAAGAATCGCCGTCGAGGCTGAGGCCGCAATCAGCGTGGCCGAAAACGGCTTGGGGTAGCCCGCTTTGGTCATGCTGGGCAGCATCACCATCGCCACGGCCGCCGCATCGGCAGGGCCAGAGCCGCTCATGCCGCCCATAATCATACATACCAATACTGCGACCAGCGCCAAGCCGCCGTGGCGAGGGCCAATCAGCGCCTGGGCAAAACGCACCAAGCGAAGCGCCACACCGGAACGCTCAAAGATAAGCCCGGTTAAAATGAATAACGGAATCGCAATCAAGGGGTACTTGGCGATGCTGTTATAGGTATTAGTGCCCAGGGTCGCCAGCATATCCGGAGACAAGCCAAGCACGATACCGACAGCCCCGGAAAGCGCTAATGAAAACGCCACCGGCACACCCGCAATCAGCAAGCCTGCAAAGGCCAGAATCATCCAAACATCAGGGCTCATCGGTGAGCCTCCCCGTCAAACGGTCAGCGGTTTGCTGGAACAAGCGCCATAACATGGCCGCGGAAAGCACTGGCAACCAGACTAAATACCACCACTGAGGTAACCCCAGCCCCGGCGAAAGCGACTCCCACTGGTACTCCTGCCAAGCCAACTTGCCGCCATACCAAGTGATCAAACCCAGCACAATGGCAACGCACAGCGTTTGAAAAAGGATTAAGGCACGGCGGTATTTAGGCGGCAACGCACGCTCCAGAAAGCCAATACGGATATGGCGATTGCGCCGCAACGCCACCGAGGCCCCGGCAAACGTCAGCACTACCAACAAAAACACCGAAAACTCCTCCGTAAATGAAAAAGAGCCACCGGTCAGATAGCGGGTAATGACATTACCCAGGCTGATCAATGAGATAATGATTAACGCCAGCGCGCCCAGCCAGCGCTCGGGGCGTGCATCAGGAAAGCCTTTCATGGCAGCCTCACAGCAAAAAACTCCCAGCCTTGAGGGCCGGGAGTTAGAACAACATAGGTAATTAACGTGCGTCGATAGCCGTTTGTGCGGCGTTGACCACTTCTTCACCAATGCGCGGCGCCCATTTCTCATAAACGGACTGTGTCGCATCGACAAACGCCTGGTACTGCTCATCAGAAAGCTCGGTCACCGTCACACCGCGCTCT
Organism: Vreelandella arctica; assembly: GCF_037070215.1. Taxonomy (NCBI): domain Bacteria; kingdom Pseudomonadati; phylum Pseudomonadota; class Gammaproteobacteria; order Oceanospirillales; family Halomonadaceae; genus Vreelandella; species Vreelandella arctica. Next base: position 17,563 of record NZ_JBANSN010000021.1, read on the forward strand.
TGAATCGCCGCTAAGCGTTCGCTCTCCTCTTCACGGGTCATGGCGATTTCCCACTCACCAGCTTCCTTGGCGGTTTCACGCAGCATGGTTTGCTGCTCTTCATCGAGCGACTGCCAAACCTGCTGGTTAACGGCAAAAATCAGCGGATCATTCATGTAGTTCCAGAGTGTTAAATGCTCTTGGCCCACTTGATCAATACGCGCCACGTCAAACACCGAAAGCGGGTTTTCCTGGCCATCTACCGCACCAGTCGTTAACGCTGGCTGAGCATCGGTCCAGCTCATTTGGGTGGGATCGGCGCCCAGTGCTGAGAACGTATCCTGGAACAACGGCGAACCCACCACACGAATCTTCAGACCATCCAAGTCATCCGGCTGGCTGATTGGCCCGCGCGAATTGGAAACCTGGCGGAAACCGTTTTCACCCCAGGCTAACGGGATAACCCCACGTGATTCGATTGCTTCAAACACTAGCCCCCCCGCTTCACCACCGGTGACCGCATCCACGGCGGCTTCATCGGGAATGAAAAACGGTAAGGAGAACAAATTGAGTTCCGGCACCTGGGGCGACCAGTTAATCGTCGAGCCCACAGCAGCGTCGATTAGACCAGAACGCATAGCGGAAAATTCGCGGGTTTGGTCGCCGGAAACCAGTTGAGAGTTGGGGTAAACGCGCAGCGTGAGTTCACCACCGCTGCGTTCCTCGACCAATTCTGCCCACTTCTCCGCCGCCTGACCCCAGGGGAAAGCGTCAGACAAAACGGTAGAAACCGAGAGTTCACGAGCTTGTGCTGATAGAGAAGCGGAAAGCAGTGCCGCACCGGCCAAGCCGGCAGTGAAACGAGCCATTGAGCGTGTAAGCGTCATAGTAGATCCTTTTTTATCGATTTTTATGGTGACTTTATTAGGAGGTCTATCACTGTATCGCCTAAATAACGGTGCGCATTGCGTGCATGTTGGCGATAAGCACTCCATTGTAGGTATTCTTGAGGGGAAGGAAAGCCATTCTATCGGCTATTAATGACCGACTTTCGGCGTGTATCACAGCGGTGTGACGCTACTACCACCGCCGCCGTCATAGAAACGTCACGTATCCGTGTGGGCCAATCGGTTAGACTAAAACAGTTACCAATCAAGGAGTTTCCCATGCAGATGCTGGCGCTTTACAGTATCAAGGGCGGCGTGGGCAAGACCGCCTCCGCCGTCAATCTCGCCGCTGAAGCGGCACGCGACGGCAAGCGAGTGTTGCTGTGGGATATTGACCCCCAGGCAGCCACCACCTTCTACCTGCGCAGCAAACCCAAAGTGCGCGGTGGTGTCGACAAACTGGTCAAGGGCAAGGCCGACCTTGATCGGGCGATCCGCGAGACCGACATTGAAGGGCTCGACCTGCTGCCTGCGGCGCTGGGCTCACGCGACCTGGAAGCGTCGATGGAAACCCGCAAGCCTAGTCGACTGCGCAAGATCCTCAAGCCAGTAATGACCAGTTACGACCTGGTGATACTCGACTGCCCGCCGAGCTTGTCGGCGCTCGCCGACCAGATATTCTCCAGCGTCGATGCCCTACTGGTGCCGGTGGTGCCGACGACCCTGTCTTTGCGCACCCTCGAGCAACTGGACACTCACCTGGACGCGGTCGAGCAGGCTTGCCCAATCTGGCCGTTCGTAACCCTCGCCGACCGCCGCAAAACCCTCCACCGCGAGGTGATGGAGAGTCTCAGCGAGCGCTGGCCGAGGCGCTTGTCCACGACCGTGCCAAACGCTAGTGCGGTCGAGCGCATGGGTGTCGAACGCGCGCCGGTCGGGCATTTCGCCCGCAGCAGTCCAGGCGGTCGCGCCTACGCTGCACTGTGGCGAGAGATCGCGCAGCGTATGCAATGACGCTCGTTTTCATCTAGCAAAAAACATCAATGAACGGACATCAATGTGCCCCTACGCGACCTGCTGCTTGGCCTATTTGTTATCGTCATTTGGGCGCTGAATATCATTGTGATCAAGGTCGGTGTGGTGGAGTTGCCGCCGCTGTTGATGACCACGCTGCGCTTTATGCTGGTCGCGGTGCTGCTGGTGCCCTTCTACCCGGTAGCGCGGGCACAGCTGCCGTTTTTGCTGCTGTTATCCATCACCTTCGGCAGTCTCCACTTTGCCCTGCTATTTATTGGCTTGGGGCAGGCCGAAGCAGGCACTGGGGCGCTGTTGGTACAAATGGGTACGCCTTTTGCGACGCTGCTAGCCGTGGTATTTCTTAAAGAGAAGCTGGGACCCAAACGTATCGCGGGGCTGCTACTCTCGTTTGCCGGAGTGATCGTGCTCGCCGGAGGGCCCACACTGCCTTCGCCTCTGCCGCTCAGTATTTTATTGATGAGCGCTCTCGGTTGGGCGGTATCGCAGCTATTGATTAAACGCGGCCCACCCATCGCCCCCTTAGCGCTTGCAGGTTGGGTGGCGCTATTTGCAGTGCCCCAGGTAGCGCTGGGCTCGTGGCTGTTTGAAAGCGGTCAGTGGCAGGCGATGCGGCAGGCAAGCTGGGTAGGCTGGGGGGCGATGGTGTACACCGCGGTCATGTCATCGATTGTGGCTTACGGGATTTGGTACGCGCTGTTGCGCCGCCATCCGGTTAATCGCGTAGTACCCATGACGCTGCTCGTACCGGTATTGGCGGTCGGCCTAGGCGCGCTATTGATGGGCGACAGCCTAGGCTTTCATAAACTGGTGGGCGGTGGCTTAGTAGTCGCGGGTATCGCTCTGATTGTGCTGAAGTTTCGCCGCAACCCTCGCCCCGCTTAATTCGCAGGTTGGCAGAAACCGGCTTCTTCAGGGATAGACACACAGTCACCTACTTTGATGCCGCGCTCGGCAAAGTAGCCGCCATTAACCTCTAGCGCTGAATGATACGTCGCACCCGCTGGATAAGAGGGGCACTCACTCGGCGAAGTAGATTCGCAGGGCTGCATGGTGTTGATCGCCACGATATGGCCATTCGCATCGATAAAAGCAATGTCGAGAGGAATCAACGTGTTATACATCCAAAAGGCATTGTTGGCCGATTGCTCATTCTCAAAACGAAATAGCATGCCCTGCGCTTTCGGCAGGCTCTCACGCCCCATCAATCCGCGCTGTCGCTGAGAGGATGTTTCTGCCACCTCGACCTCTAAACGGTGCGGCCCGCCCTCGCTATGAATAGCCAGCGCCAGCGTCTGCATCTCTTTCGTTGCCTGCCCCCAGGCAAACGAGCTGAGTAACGACATCGGCAACAGCGCCGCCAGCGGTAACAGTAACGATGCTTTAAGCAGCGTGCGACGCGTGTGATCCATGCTTACTTCCTTTTGTCATGCGCATCTGCGCGAACTCGGTGGCCTGGCAACAGGTGTATTCCTGCCGCCAGCAGTGAAACATTCACCACTGCCCCGCGGGTTAACTGATTGCGACGTGCAGCATGGGTGGCAATGTCGAAACGTAACATATCACCGTGGTCAACGCTTAAGGAAACTGACGTAATGCCACCCAACACCACTACCTCACTGACCGTGGCAGCCAGCGGGTTTTCCCGCTCGCCTTGCGAAGGCCGATCACGACGGTGAAGCACAATATCGGAAGGCGGCAAATACCAGGCCACGGTCTCTCCCAGTGGCAGGTTGGTAAGTCCTTCAGCGACTTCCAGGTAAGTTTTCCCCCACTGCAGGCGACGCTGGCCTTCTAACTCTACGACGGTGCCTTCAAAGAGATTATGGCGGTCCAGCAAGCGTGCTACTAGCGGCGTGGCTGGGCGACTGAACAGCACCTCGGGCGAACCCTGCTGAAGGCTTACGCCGTTATGCAACACGCAGATTTGATCCGCCAGTGCCGTGGCTTCTTCCAGGTCATGCGTTACCAGCACGATGGGAATCTCGATTTGCTGGCGGAGCAGTGCCAGTTCGCGCTGCAAACGCCGACGGGTCACTTGATCCACCGCTGAAAACGGTTCATCGAGCAACAGCACTTTCGGATCGCGGGCCAAGGCGCGGGCTAGCGCGACACGCTGGCGTTGCCCACCGGAAAGCGCGTTGGGGTAGCGCTTGCCCAGCCCGTCTAAACGCACCTTGGCCAGCCACTGTTCCGCTTGTTCTCGGCGCTGAGGTTGAGGCAGATGACGCAGCGGCAGTTGAATATTTTCTAACGCGGTTAAGTGGGGAAACAGCGCATAGTCCTGAAACACCATGCCGACTTGCCGACGCTGGGGCGGAAGTGAATGCTTACGTTCAGCATCAAACCAAACGTCGCCAGCGCATTCCACACGCCCATTTTGAGGGCGATAAAGCCCGGCAATAGTCCGCAGCAGAGTGGTTTTCCCGCTGCCCGACGGCCCTACCAGCGCCAGCAGTTCGCCGGGTTGGCAGATAAACTCGGCGGCCAGCGGAATCGGCCCCGTTTGGTGGACCGCCACGCCTAGTCCTTCGATCGGCCCGGTGATGCGCGAATTAGCCACGTACCCACCGCCTGCGCCCGGCCAGTCCATAGACAAGCCCCAAGGTAATAAACGACACCAACAGCAACAGCGCCGACATCTGTGCCGCGCCCTGTTCGTCAAAGGCTTGAACGCGATCATAGATGGCAATGGCAAGGGTGCGGGTTTCGCCATCAATAGCGCCCCCCACCATCAAGATGACGCCGAATTCGCCCAGCGTATGGGCAAACGTTAGCGCTGCCGCGGACATAATGCCTGGCCATACCAAGGGCAGTTCGATACGCAGCAGCGTTTGCCAGGGGCTCAAGCCGCTGCACCAGGCCGCTTCTCGTAGGTTGTGGGGCACATGTTCAAAGGCGCGCTGAATGGGCTGCACGGCAAACGGCAGATTGGCGATCAGTGAGGCCAGTAATATGCCTGTGAAGGTAAAATTCAGCCCGCTGCCGGTCATTTCTGCCCAAAACGAACCCACCGGCGCATCGCGGCCAAAGCTCAACAGCAGATAAAAGCCCAGTACGGTAGGCGGCAGTACCAGCGGGAGGGCAATCAGCGCTTCGCATAGACCTTTGCCCCGGAAACGCGCGTAGGCCAGGGCGCGGCCTAGCCAAATAGCGATGGGGATAAGTAGTAAGCAGGTAAAGCCTGCAAGGCGTAGCGAGACTGAGAGTGCCGACCAATCCATTAAGAGCCATCCATTATTCAACGCTAAAACCGTAGCGGCGCAAGATGGATTGCCCTTCGTCTTGCTGTAACCAGTGATAAAAATTACTGGCCACTTCTCCCGCCTGATTAGTCAACACCATGCGTTGTCGAAGCGAGCTATGCCAGCCCTCAGGGATGAGTGCGTACTCACTTCGCTCACTAAGCGCAGGCGCTAAGGCCAAGGAATAAGCCACCAGACCACCGCGCGCATCGTCGGAAAGCGCAAACTGCGCCGCTTGTGAGACATTTTCGCCCAGCACTCGCAGCGGCTCGGTTTGCTGCCAAAGCCCAGCGTGCTCAAGCGCCTGCTGCGCCGCCACGCCATAAGGCGCGTGCTCAGGATTCGCCAGGGCGATACGTTCCGTAGTTCCTTGTGCTTCCAGCGCGGCCTCTACCCCAGTAAGCGGCGCATCAGCACTGGGCAAATCACCGCGCCCGGCGCGCTGCAGCCACACTAACCGACCAATGGCGTAAATAACGCCCTCGTCTTGGGTGTGGCCCTCTTTATAAAGCGCCTGAACATAACGCTCATCAGCAGAAAGATACAGTTCGAAAGGTGCGCCTTGGGCGATTTGGCGACGGAAGTTGCCCGACGAACCAAAGTTTAGCCGCAGCGCGTGGCCTGTTTCTTGTTGAAACTGCTCCGCGGCCTCCGTCAGCGCAAACTGCAGATCAGAGGCCGCCGCCACAATAGGAGGTCCCCCCGCTGCTGCGGGGGAACCTGTTAATAGCAAGCAGACCAGCAGCAGCCCGCGAGCTACATTAGCTGTTGCTAGGCTCAGCATGCTGATCGGTAATCTCCATCACCTTCATGGTATTGGTACCGCCATGAGCGTTCATATGGTCGCCGCGGGTAAGGATCACGTGATCCCCTGCCTTGGAGATACCGGTCTTCACCAGCAGTTCCAGCGCACGGTCGTTTAGCTCGGTGGGTGTCATATCAGAGGTATCGAACGGCAGCGAAACGACCCCACGGTAGAGTGCCATGCGGCGCTGAGCGATGGGGTTATGCGCCAAGCCAACAATCGGCAGGCCGGAACGAATGCGCGACGCGATCAATGGCGTATAGCCAGATGAGGTCATGCAGGCAATGGCTGTGACGCCGGTCATGTGGTTGGCCGCGTACATAGCGGAAAGCGCAATGGTTTCGTCTGGGCGGGTAAAGCCTTCATGAATGCGGTGGCCGGATTCCTGGGCAGATTTCTCCCGCTCAGCGCCCAGGCAAACACGCGACATCGCTTCGACGGTTTCCAAGGGATAGTCACCCGCGGCGGTTTCCGCTGAGAGCATGACCGCATCGCTGCCATCCAATACCGCGTTAGCGACGTCAAAGACTTCGGCACGCGTAGGTAGCGGCGCTGAAATCATGCTTTCCATCATCTGTGTGGCAGTAATGACAGCACGGTTGAGCGAGCGGGCGCGCTTGATCATGCGTTTCTGAACGCCCACCAGCTTAGCATCGCCAATTTCCACACCTAGATCGCCGCGCGCCACCATGACTGCTTCAGACGCTTCGATAATGCCGTCCAGGGTGGCGTCATCAGCGACCGCTTCAGCGCGCTCGACCTTGGCGACTAGGCCAATTCCCTTACCCGCTTCGCCCAGTAAACGGCGTGCTTCCAGCATGTCTTCGGCATGACGAGGGAAGGAAATGGCTAGATAGTCGACGCCAATATCAACAGCGGTTTTGAGGTCTTCCTTGTCTTTCTCGGTCAACGCCGGGGCGGAGAGGCCGCCGCCCTGCTTGTTGATGCCTTTATGGTTGGAGAGCTTGCCGCCCACAACCACGGTGGTATGAACCTGTTGTCCTTCAACGCGAGCCACATCCAGCACCAAACGTCCGTCATCTAGCAGCAGGCGGTCACCGGCGACCACATCTTGTGACAAGGTTTTATAGTCACAACCCACTTGGTGGATATCACCGGCATCGCCGTCGAGTTCCATATCGAGAATGAACGGCTGGCCTTCTTTAAGCACTACGGAGCCATCTCTAAACCGTGCAATGCGGATCTTGGGGCCTTGGAGGTCGCCTAGAGCCGCTACGCTGCGGCCCAGTTTGGCGGCAATTTCACGCACCTCGGTTAACCGGCGGCGGTGATCATCGGCGGTACCGTGAGAGAAATTAAGACGCACCACATCAACACCCGCCTTGAGCATGGCCTCCAATACGCCTTCACGGTCGCTGGCAGGCCCAAGGGTGGCGACAATTTTGGTACGACGGATCGTAGAGAAGTGCAGTGCGTTCATAATATTCCAACCATGCTAATGAGCGTGTAGTGACTTTGTTTAATAACACTAGCTTATCAGTTTAACGCGTTCTATATGACAGCCCTGCAACACGAAATGTACGTATTATTCCAACATAACGGTCATTGCCAGGGGAAACTCATCGCAGTTATTGCCATCGCCGCCCCGATCCACCACCAAGAACTCGCCCTCACGTTCTAGCACTGACTGGATGGCGTGCCAAGTGCCTGCACAGTAATTCACGCCTTGGCGGCCATCGGTCACAAAAGCACGCACTTCGTCAGGATTGATATGTTCCCCGGGCGGCGCCACTACAACGATAAAACGTTCCTGATGCAGCGGCATAAACGCTTGGCTGCCCTGGGGGTGACGCTCTAGAAACGTTAGCTCCAGCGGTAGTGTAATCGGCTGGCTCACGAAGATATTAATCAGCGTGCGGGCGTTATCGCCCAAGGTTTCTACCTTAGCCAGATCATGGTGACGCTGGGTGCGCCCGGCGTTAATAGGAAACGACGCGGAAGTACGCGCATCCATCACATCGCCAAAAGGAGAGAAGGCTTCAGCCGTTAGCGGCTCGGCTTTTAGTTCTAGCATAGAGTTATCCTTGAAAGCTGCCCTTGAGATATATCTCAGTCGAGGGTAGGCCTACGAGGAGGCGCTGTGAACCCATCCGTGGGCGCTACCGACGCCATCCTTGGCGTAGGACCTCCTCTTCGGCCTGCCCTCGCCTTTTTATCGTGCATTTAGGCGAAGAGAAGCATGACGATTAACATCTTTATACAACAAATAACGGAACGGCCCTGGGCCAGCGGCGTAGCAAGCCTGGGGGCAGAAGGCGCGTAGCCACATAAAGTCCCCCGCTTCCACCTCGACCCAATTTTGATTCAGGTGATAAACGGCCTTGCCTTCAAGCACGTACAGGCCGTGCTCCATGACATGGGTTTCATCAAAGGGGATCACGCCGCCGGGCTGAAAGGTCACGATATTGACGTGCATATCGTGGCGAACGTCCGCCGGGTCGACAAAACGCGTGGTAGCCCAGCGCCCTTCGGTGCCCGGCATCTCGATCGGCGCAATATCCTGCTCATTGGTGACAAACGCCTTTGGCACCTCAAGCCCTTCCACAAACTCGTACGCCTTGCGTACCCAGTGGAAACGCACCGGCGCGTTAGATTCGTTTCGCACCTGCCAGTTACTACCAGGGGGAATAAACGCATAGCCGCCGGGCTGCATAACGTGGTGCTCGCCTGACAAAGTAAGCGTTAACTCACCTTCCACAATAAACAGCACGCCTTCCGCCTGGGGGTCTGGCTCGGGCTTATCACTACCACCCTGGGGCTGGACTTCCATAATGTACTGGGAGAACGTCTCGGCAAACCCCGACAGCGGCCGCGCCAGCACCCACAACCGGGTGCTTTCCCAAAACGGTAGGTTGCTGGTGACGATATCGCGCATCACCCCTTTAGGAATCAGCGCGTATGCTTCAGTGAATACCGCACGGTCAGCGGTTATTTGGGTTTGCGGCGGGTGCCCGCCGGTAGGGGCGTAGTAGTTAGCTGGCATTTTTTAACCTATATAACGTAGTAAAAACAGGCGATATATGTCTTGTATACAAGATTAGCGAAGCACAATAAAGCAATCTTTAGCAAAGACCTTGTGAAACACTCCTCCCAATAGTAATTTCTTTAGAAACTTTCGTTTCATAATTCCAAGATCATACGAGCATGTCCAAAACAGCAACCTCAACGCGGCATGACGTCCGCTCACCGTTGCTCAGGTCGGCTACTTATAACAAACGCGAGGCATAGCATGACCCAACAAACTCCCTCTTCGCCGGATAGCCGAGCGCCGAAAAAAAGCTGGTGCAGAATCCCGGATATTTACGTGGTGCTGTTCATATTTATCGGCCTGGCCGCGATAGCAACGCATTTTGTACCTGCCGGGCAGTTCGAGCGTGTTCCGGGCCCGAACGGACGAATCACTATTGACCCCACCACTTATGAGCAGATCGCTTCTTCCCCGGTTGGTCTCGTCGATTTCATGCTGGCGATCCCGAATGGCTTGATGAGTGCCGGGGAAGTCGTCTTTTTTACCTTTATGATCGGCGGTATGTTCATGGTGCTAAGGCGCACCGGCATTATTGAAATAGGTGTGGATAAGTTAACGCGCCGCTTTGCGCAAAAGAGCCTGCTCACTATCCCCGTGCTGATGACGGTGTTTGCCCTCATCGCAACCGTTATCGGCACCCAAGAGTTAGCCCTGGTCTATGTGCCGGTCATCTTGCCGTTGATGATTGCCTTGCGCTTTGATTCCGTCACCGCCGCGGCGGTGGCCCTCTGCGCCACCACGGTTGGATTCACAACGGGCGTGCTCAACCCCATCAATACGGGGCTAGGCCAGCAACTCTCAGATCTGCCTCTCTATTCCGGTTATGGCCTGCGCATCATGGCGTTTGTAGTAATGCTGGCCGCGGCCATTTTCTTCGTTATGCGCTACGCCCGCAGTGTGCGCCAGACACCGGCTCTTAGCCTGATGAGCAGCGACGCCACCGAGTCTGAAAAGCGCTCGCTTTATCAGCATGCTGACAATAGCTCAGCCTTAATCGCCACTGCTCGCCAGAAGCTGGCGGCCATCGCCACCTTCGCTTTCTTCGCGGTACTCGTTTATGGCGTACTGCAGCAAGGCTGGTTCATGATGGAAATGGCGGGCCTGTTTATCATCATGGGCATCGTAGTGGGCCTTATTGCGGGCCTCGATACCGACGAAATATGTTCAGGCTTCAACCAGGGCTTCCGCGACGTATTGGTCGGGGCCATGATCGCCGGCGTCGCAAGGGGCGTTGCCGTGATGCTGGAAGATGGCCAGATCATGGACACGCTGGTGTTCGGGCTCGGCAACCTCGTCGGTGGCTTACCCACCCTGCTTTCGGCAATTGGCATGTTCTTCGCTCAGCTAGGTTTTAACTTCATCGTCCCTTCCGGCAGTGGCCAGGCCCTGGTGACGATGCCGCTGATGGCCCCGCTTTCCGACATTATCGGCGTTACTCGTCAAACGTCGGTGCTGGCTTTCCAGCTGGGTGATGGCATCGGCAATATCTTCTACCCAACCTCGGGCTACTTCATGGCGACCCTGGCGCTGGCGGGCGTGCCGTGGCAAAAGTGGGTCAAATTCTTCTTCCCACTTTTTTGCGTCTGGATCGTGATTGCCCTGGGCTTTCTTATTTTCGCCCAGGCAACGCAGTGGACCGGCTAGAAGTGGATCGACTAGAGCACTGCTGAAATAAACTGCTTCAACTCAGGCGTTTGTGGGTTGCTGAACAGTTCGCTGGGGGCGCCCTCTTCGTGGATGCGCCCCTGGTGCATAAACACCACGCGGTCGGCCACATCACGGGCAAAGCTCATCTCGTGGGTGACCAGAATGAGCGTCATGCCCTCGGCCGCCAGCGCTTCCAGTACGCGCAGCACTTCTCCGACCAGTTCTGGGTCGAGCGCTGAAGTCACCTCATCGCACAGCATCACTTTAGGGCGCATGGCCAGCGCCCGAGCGATGGCGACCCGCTGCTGCTGCCCACCAGAGAGCTGCGCCGGGTAAGCATCGTATTTGTCTGAGAGGCCGACTTTCTCAAGCACTTCGCGGGCAATTTTATCGACGTCAGCCTTCTCTTCACCACGCACTACCAGCGGCGCCAAGCAGACGTTTTCACCCACGGTTTTATGGGGAAACAGGTTAAAGCTTTGGAAGACCATGCCGACGTTTTCACTCAGCTCTTTGGGCGACATTGACGCCGCATCCAGCTGCTTATCGGCAATGGTAATCTGGCCGCTGTCATGTTTTTCCAGCTGATTCAGACAACGCAGCAGGGTGCTTTTACCCGAGCCGCTGCGACCAATAATCGCCACCACTTCGCCTTGCGCAACCGAAAGGTTAATACCTTTAAGCACTTCCAGGTCGCCAAAGGCTTTATGAACGTTATCAACGTAAACCAGCGTCATAGAGCTTTTTCTCCAGATAGCGCGCGTAGCAGGAAAGTGGGTAGCACAGCGCGAAGTAAAGCAGAGCCACAAGGGCGAAGATGGTGAAGGGTTCGAAGGTGGCGTTATTAAGCATGGTGCCCGCCTTGGTCAGCTCGACAAAGCCAATGATAGAGGCCAGAGCCGTGCCTTTGATGACCTGCACCGAGAACCCCACCGTGGGCGGAATCGAAAGCCGCAGCGCCTGAGGCAAAATCACATGGCGCATGGTCTGGAAGTAGTTCATCCCTAACACCCGCGATGCGTGCCACTGCCCTTTGGCCACCGCCTCTAAACAGCCGCGCCAGATGTCACATAGGAAAGCACTGGTGAACAGCGTTAGTGCGATGGAAGCCGCCAGCCAGGCAGAGATAGGGCGCCCCATGGCGGCGGCGCCGAAGAAGATCAAGAACAGCTGCATCAATAGCGGCGTGCCTTGGAACAGGTCGACATAAAGAGACGTTAAGCGCTGCAGCCAGCGGTTGCTGGAGAGACGCATAAAGGTCAACAGCAACCCCACCGTCGCACCGCCCACAAAGGCAATCAGCGACAGCACAATCGTCCAGCGGGTTGCCAGCAGCAGGTTGCGTAAAATGTCCCATAAGGTGAACTCAATCATCGTTGCTCTCCTTGCTGATAGGCGAATACGCGCTTACCCACCAGCATAAAGCTGCGCCGCATACCGAAGGCGAGGAGCAAATAGACCAGCGTAATCAGCAGGTAGACTTCAAAGCTGCGGAAGTTGCGTGACTGGATAAAGTTGGCGGCATAGGTCAGATCGAAAACCGAAATCTGCGACACCACCGCCGACCCCAGCATCACGATGATCGACTGACTAATGAGCGCGGGGTAAACGCGCGCAAAAGCAGGCACTAACACCACATGGCGATAACTTTGCAGCGTGGTCATACCCAATGCCCGCCCGGCTTCCAACTGCCCTTTCGCCGTGGCGCTGATACCGGCACGTAGAATCTCGGCGCTGTAAGCGGCCAGGTTGAGCGTCATGGCAATAAACGCTGCAGTAATGGCATCAATTTTGATGCCGAGCCCCGGTAGCCCGAAGAAGATAAAGAACAGTTGCACAATGAAGGGTGTGTTGCGGGTGACTTCGACGTAGCCGCCTAGCCCCCAGCGCACCCATGGCTGCGCATTCACGCGTAAATATGCTACCGCCACTGCCAGCGACAATCCCGTTAAGGTCGTCACCACGGTCAAAATGACCGTGGTGGTAAATCCTTTGAGAAGCTCACTGACGTAGGGCAACAGGGTAAGAAAATCGAGTGTTGGCCCCATGTCGCCCCTCAGCTACCGAAGTTTTCAGGTAGGTCGGCACTGAACCAACGCTGGGACAGCTCATTCAAGGTGCCATCTTCCAGGCCCTGGGCGATCAGGCGATTCACTTCTTCCATCAACGCAGGCTCATTTTTATTCATTCCTACATAGCAGGGTGAATCTTTGAGCTGATAAATCAGCGAGGGCGCACGGTCACTGTTTCGCTCGGCAATCTCAGCGGCGACGACGTTACCGGTGGCGACGTAATCGACCTGGCCGGAAAGAAACGCAGAAATGGTAGTGGCGTTATCTTCAAAGCGCTGCACCGTCGTGGAGTCCGGGGCAATATTGGAAAGCTCCATATCTTCCACGGCGCCGCGGGTTACCCCGACGGTTTTATCGGCCAAGCCTTCTGGGCCTTCCACGCTTTCATCTTCATCAGCGCTGAACACGCCTAGGAAGAACGGTGCGTAGGCATCAGAAAAATCAATCGCCGCTTCGCGCTCAGGATTTTTACCCAGGCTGGAGATCACCAGATCCGCCTGGCCGGTCTGCAAATAGGGAATACGGTTAGCGCTGGTGACGGGGATAATTTCCAGCTCCACGCCCATTTCGTCAGCGAGGTATTGGGCCATATCAATATCGTAGCCCCGAGGCTGCAGGTCGGTGCCTACCGAGCCAAACGGCGGGAAGTCTTGCGGGACAGCCACCCGGATAGTGCCGCGTGATTCGATATCTTCTAGCGCATCCGCCTGAACATTTGGGCTAGTAGTAATAGCGCCGAGGACAACAGCGGCACTCAACCCTGTAGCTAAAATGCCGGACTGCAAGCGCTTAAAGCGGCTCGAAAAAGAGTGATTGAAGCGGTGGGATAGCGATTTCATAAAGATCTCCTGGCAGGCGCATGCTCTGCAAAATCTGGGTTTTGCTAGAGACGCATCGCTGAATAATTAGCAGTGGTGGTCTTGGCGATGGAAGCAAAGCGAATGAAAGCTTTGTTGCATTATTTCTAACAAAGAAACTTTCGTTTCACTTGACCAGCTAATAGCAACAGCGATACCAGAAGTGGCTAACGTTTTTCAGAACAGCAGCTTAGAGAGCATCAAGAACCAAAATGCAGTGACTGACGCATTGAAAAGAAGGGATAAAAGGAGAGTGATGCAACGAGTTGGTGCAGTTTTCAGCGGCCAATACGCTGAGGTGCACCATGAAGAGACTCCAGCTACTGAGCGCTCCAATCCACGCTCATGGTGGGCGCTTCCAACTCACTAAGCTCAGCGTAAACATCGCTGATGGCGCTGATGCGCTCTCGACCTTCTGCAAGACGACGATGCAGAACGCCGTTGGCAATCAGGCAGATCAGGCTATTGGCAGCGGCGTAGCTATCGAAGGCGGAGAGGCTTTCCAGCGGCGTTTCAAAAAACCACGTTACCTGTGAGGCGAAATTGACCGCGGTGGGGTCAGCCAGTAAGGCTACCTTGGCAGGTGAGCGCTCAAGTGCATCGATTAGCGAAGCAAAGGCCGCTGGACGGCGGCGAAAACCAAACAGCACCACCACATCCTGCTCGGTCAGATCGACGATCTCTTCCGCTAACGATTGGTTTGGGTGAGGAACCACCCGCACCTGGGTGCGCGCCTGAATCAACTGCTGGCGAAAATGCAGCGCTAGCGGGTAGCTGTTACGAAAACCGATTACGACCACATGACGCGCGCTATCCAACCGCTCTACCAGCGCAGCAAATTGATCCGCCGCAATGCCGTTCAAGCAGCGCTGCAGATTATCCTGCTCCCGCTGCAAATGACGCTGGAACGGCGCGCCGGCCTCTTCCTGCATGGCGTTAGCGTCGATCACCAAAGGCACGCCCAGGTTACGTAGCTGCCGGGCGTGGTCTTTAACGGTGCGGTAGCTCTCGAACCCCAAGCGCTTGAACAAGCGGCTGACCGTCGATTTGGATACCCCGGTCAAGCGCGCCAAATCAGCGGCACTGTATACCGCTAGATCATCAAAATGATCAAGAATAAAGCTCGCCACCCGCTGCTCTTGAGCAGTTAGCGCGTCAAACTGGGCAGTAATTCGCTGTCCGATATGCGGCGTCATGGCATCCTATTAAGCTGCTTTATTAACGAGTTGCCGGGTGATGTTCCGCCCAGTGACGGGCGATATCGACCCGGCGGGCCACCCAAACGCGGTCGTGGGTTTCGATATAATCCAAAAAGCGCTGCAGCGCGCGAAAACGCCCCGGGCGCCCCAACAAACGACAGTGCATGCCCACCGAGAGCATTTTGGGCGCCTCCTCCCCTTCTGCGTAAAGTACATCAAAGGCATCGCGCAGGTAGGTAAAGAAGTGATCCGCGGTGTTGAAACCTTGCGGCGCGGCGAAGCGCATATCGTTACTGTCCAACGTGTAGGGCACAATCAGATGGTTGTGGTCACTGCCCTGACTATCGGTCACCTGCGTCCAAAAAGGCAAGTCGTCGCCGTAGTAGTCGCTATCGTAAAGGAAACCGCCTTCGTCCAGTACTAGCCGCCGGGTATTGGGGCTATCGCGGCCGGTGTACCAACCTTCGGGCTTTTCACCGTAAAGACGCTGAAAAATTTCCATGGCCTGCTGTAGATGCTCCCGCTCAACATGCTCGGGCACTTCCTGATAGTGAATCCAGCGGTAGCCGTGGCAGGCAATCTCGTGGCCCAGCTCTTTAAAGGCCAGAGCCACATCCGGGTTGCGCTCCAGCGCCATGGCAACGCCAAACACGGTGAGCGGTAGGTCGCGTTTCTCAAACTCGCGCAGAATGCGCCACACCCCGGCGCGGGAGCCATATTCGTAGATCGACTCCATACTCAAGTGGCGATCTGGATAAGCCGGTGCACCGATGATTTCCGACAGAAACTGCTCCGAGCCGGTATCGCCATGCAGCACGCTATTTTCGCCGCCTTCTTCGTAATTAAGCACGAACTGGACGGCAATTTTGGCTTTATTGGGCCAATTGGCGTGAGGCGGATTGCGTCCGTAACCGATCAAATCGCGTGGGTAATGCACCTTGGATGAGGACGACATGGTTAGCTCCTTCAGTCATATTTCTGACCAGCACTGATTAGCTTCTATTCGATGAGCAATGCCAGTGCGGCAACTAATTATTTGTATACAAAATAGCGACATTAATAGCGTACCGCAACGCAGCTGGACGCTAATCATCTGACACCAATAGCCTTTCTCGCTATCAAAACCGTTAAGCCATTGAATCTTGAACAATTGGTCAAACTTTTAGCCTATCACTTTCGTCGTGTATTCGCGGCTAGACCCTTGCGTCTGGCTAGAAACCGCCCTATTTTTGTATACAAGAAAAGTTATATTGTTTACATGCGGATTATTTAACGTGCATATACGAATTATTAACCCTAACACCACGGCCTCGATGACCGCTGCTATTCATCAGGCAGCACAGCAACAGGCATGCGCTGGCACTACCGTAAGCGCTTCCCAGCCTGACGCGGGGCCGGTTTCCATCGAGAGCCATTTTGACGAAGTGGTCAGTGCGGTGGGCGTGGCCGAGGAAGTGCTAAAAGGCGAGCGCGAAGGCGGTATCGATGCTTATGTAGTGGCCTGCTTTGGCGACCCTGGCTTGCTTGCCGCACGAGAACTGACCCGTGCGCCGGTAATTGGGATTGCCGAAGCAGCATTTCATCTGGCCACTCTGGTAAGCACCCGCTTTTCCATCGTCACGACCCTGGGCCGCACCGGCATTATCGCCGAGCATCTACTTCAACAGTACGGCTTTAGTCACCACTGCCGTCGTATACGCGCCGCTGAAATCCCCGTGTTGGATCTTGAGCATCACCCTGACGCGGCGTTTACGCGCATTGTTGAAGAGTGCTGCCGCGCGAGGGATGAAGATGGCATTGGCGCCATCGTTTTAGGCTGCGGCGGCATGGCCAACTTGACCCAACAGATTAGTCACGAAGTGGGCCTGCCGGTAGTAGAAGGTGTTACCGCCGCGCTGAAACTGGCGGAATCGCTGATCAGTTTAGGGCTTTACACCAGTAAGCATGGTGATCTTGCCTACCCACGGCCAAAGACCTTCACCGGTAAGTTTTCTGAACTTTCCAATCTGGATTTACCGCATAAGTCATAACAGCTGAAAAAAGCATAAAAATGACTACAAAGCATTTAATAACAATAGATTAAACAGAATTTCGAAAACTATATTTTAAAAACCAGTACGTCCATTAGCACGCCACGCCGCAAGCGTTGCTTGGGTACTCAACGTACCCAAGCTGCCAATAAAACCGATAATCTTGCGAGGACGACATCATGAGCGCTTCACCCTCGGCTCTTGCGTCAGAAGAACGATCCGATGCTGGATCAAAAGCACTCGGGGCGGAAAGCCTGGCCCCTCAACACACTCGGATTATGGGGCGCGGCTCCTACTTTCTGGCATGGTTCGGCGGCTGCGTTTCCATCGGCACCTTTGCCATGGGCTCCAACGTGGTCGGCACTCTGAACCTGTTACAAGCCACGCTGGCCATTGCCATCGGCTGCTTTGTGATCGGGATTGCCCTGGCCATTAACGGGGCCGCAGGCTACAAGTACGGCATTCCGTTTATGGTGCAGGCGCGCAGCGCATTTGGTTTTACGGGCACGCGCTTACCGGGCTTGGTACGCGCGGTACCGGCGGTTGTGTGGTACGGCTTTCAAAGCTGGATTGGTGCCGGGGCGCTCAATATGGTGTCGGCTACCCTGTTCGGTTTCGACAACCTTATCTTCTACTTCATTACCTTCCAGTTTCTGCAAATCGGCCTGTCGGTGATGGGCTTTCAGGGCATCAAGTGGTTAGAGAATATCGGCAGTGCCTTTATCCTCGCCTCGCTGGTGTATATGTTTTACGCCACGGTGCAACGCTATGGCGATGAGCTTTCCGCCAGTCTACTAACCATGGAAGGCTCCTGGGGCATGCCGTTCTGGGGCGCGACCATGCTGTTCCTGGGCATCTACAGCACCATGATGCTCAACGTCAGCGACTACTCTCGCGAGCATAAAAAGGGCACGGCCCAGAGCCTGCTGACCACCATCTACGCCATGTCGATTCTGCCCTGCACGCTGTTTATGGGCTTGATCGGCTATATGGTCTCCCAGGCTACTGGCACCGCCGATCCTATTCAGGTGTTTGCCAACGCCGTCGACAACACCCCGCTGTTAATGACCACCCTGCTGTTCATCGCCTTTGCCCAGGTCACCACCAACGTGCTTAACAACGTGGTACCGCCGACCTATGTGTTGATGGACGTCTTCAAGATTAAGTTCTCGGTCGCCACGGTGATCGTTGGCTTGCTGGCCTTCGCCACTTTCCCCTGGAAACTGGTTCAGCCGGGTTCTGCGGCAGGCCTCCAGCTGTTTGTACAAACTTACTCTGCTTTCCTAGGCCCTATCTTCGCCATTCTGGTGGTCGATTATTATGTGATTCGTCGTCGCACGCTGGATATCGACAAACTGTATGACGGTAACGGACCTTATCAGGGTATTAACTTGGCCGCTTTCATCGCCACAGCGGTGGGTATTGTGGCGGCGCTCTCTTTCTCGGCGATCTCGTGGTACGCCAGCCTGATCCCCGCCGGTGTTACCTACTATTTGTTGATGAAGTACTGGGCTCCCTGCCAGCGCTTTAGTCAGTAACTCCATTTGCCAACCGAAGAGCTAATAAGATGAAAGAGAGTAACGACGTTAGTGACCTGGATATTAAACACATCGATCCCACGCTCTATAACGAGGATCTGGCGCCGCTTAAACCCCAGGATCGTAACTGGGGCGCCTTTGAGATATTTAACGTTTGGTCTAACGATATCCAGAGCCTGTTTGGTTACACACTCGCTGCCTCACTGTTTTTAACCTACGGCCTGAACGGCTGGGCGGTAATGGCGGCGATTATTCTGGCGGGCGTGATCGTGATGTTTCTGGTCAACCTCACCGGTAAGCCCAGCGTTAAATACGGCATTCCTTTCCCCGTCATGGTGCGTGCCAGCATGGGCGTACGCGGTGCGAACCTGCCCGCGATGCTGCGCGCCATCGTGGGGATATTTTGGTACGGCGTGCAGACCTACTTCGCCTCCACCGCTGTCACCCTACTCATTACCGCCTTTGTGGGCGCAGGCAGCGGCAGCACCTTCCTGGGGCTTTCCGGCGTGGCCTGGGTGTCGTTTGTGATTGTATGGCTGTTTCAGATCGCAATTTTCTGGCAAGGCATTGAACGCATTAAACACTTCTTGAACTGGGCTGGCCCGCTGGTCTACGTAGTGATGTTGGTGCTGATGATCATTGTTTGGTACCAGGCAGGAAGTGAACTGATCCCTGCCATTGGCACCATTTTTAGCGGTGGCAGTGAAACCAGCGGCAGTTCGATCGCGGCCTTTATGGCGATTGTGGGCACCATGGTGGCCTATTTCGCGGCGGTGGTGATCAACTTCGGCGACTTCACCCGCTTTGTGAAAACCGAACGCCAGATGAAGCTGGGCAACCTGCTAGGCTTGCCGCTCAATGTCGCGTTCTTCTCGTTTATCGCACTGATTATTACCGCCGGTACCCTGGTGCTGTTTGGCGAGGCGCTGACCAACCCCGCCGATATCGTTGAACGGGTCGATTCACTGCCGCTAACCATTATCGCCGCGCTAACCTTCTTTGCCGCTACAGTCGGCATCAACCTAGTCGCCAACTTCATTCCACCCGCTTACGATCTGGCCAACCTGTTCCCCAGCAAGATCAGCTTCAAGATGGGCGGTCTGATTACCGCAGTAATCGCGTTCTTTGTCGGCGCACTATGGCTCTCGGTTATCAGCCAGATTGGCGTGCCCGGCTTTGTAAATGCGCTAGGGGCCATCGTCGCGCCTTTCTACGGCATTATCGTGGTCGACTACTACCTGATTAAGCGTCAGCACCTAAACATGCAGGAGCTGTTCTCATCAGCACCGGGCAGCGCCTACTACTATGTAAACGGCTGGAACACCCGCGCGCTTATCGCCTTTGGCGTTGCGGCCCTGTTCTCGCTCTCTACCGTGTTAGTGCCTGCGCTATCCAGCTTGGGCGGCTATGGCTGGCTGATTGGTGCAGGTCTAGGAGGGCTGTTCTACTATGGGTTGATGCGGCAGTTTAAGGCTGCGCCTGCGTATGCTGAGCAGTAGACAAGCGGGTCGTAACTAGCTGATTAGAAGCTCATGCAAGCGTCATCGGTTTTGCCGATGGCGCTTTTTTTGGGTCGCGGGCTACCGCGGCCAGTTGGGAACCTTTCGATATTCTCCCCCTGGCGCTACCAAGCAACATATCTCGTGGTATCAAAACTCAGCGGAATGAGCTATTTTCGATCTGTAGTGCGCTTTTTTCTGGTAGGCTCTAGGGAATGTGTGCTCATTTTTCTGAAAGTACTTCACTACATTAGAATAATTAAAAACGATGAGTTATAAAAAGATTATATATGTTTAAGCGCATACGTAATTTTCTGCTGGCCTTTATCAGGATAAGGTGAGTATTTTCATTTTATATCAGTCACTTGTTGCTTATTGGTAGTTTTTGGCTTCCCAGGAAAACGCGCATACGTATGAATAAACGTTTAGAAGCTAAAGGATAGCTATGAGCAAAACTTCTAAAGTTTGGCAGTTTGTCAGCATCCTGTTCGGATTTGCACTGATTTTCGGGTCGATCTATCTCCTTTGGCTTGTGGCTGCCCGACTTCTGACGTTCTTAGAAAGTGCCAACCCGTCAGTATCTGCAGCCATTGTTGGTGCAATGGCAACTGTTTTGGTTGGTGTTGGCGGAGCCCTCTACACTCAATCTCAGATAAAGAAGCGAGAGATTGAAGAGGCGCATCGTGCAAGGAAAGTTGAAATATACAAAGATTTTTTGGACATAGCGGCCCGCATGATGGCTGAAGGCAACGAAAGTGTTTCACTCAAGCCACCTACTCAACAAGAGCTTGTCGATTTTATGGTGGGATTCAAAACGAACGTAGTTCTGTGGGGTTCACCAAAGGTAATAAATGCCCAGCTAAACTTTCAAAAGATATCTTCTGAAGGTGGTAACGTTCTGAAAGCCGTTGACCATTTGTACAAGGCTATTCGAGAGGACATTGGTCTTAGCAATAGAGGTTTGGATAAATACCAACTTGTTAAGATGTACCTCAGTAATCCAGATGAAATGGATGAAATGAGCGCTTCCAACAAAGCATTGCAGCGAACGAGCCGCTGAATGCGGCGTTATGCCGTTTCTCTCCCCCCGTCTCCGGCATGCTAGAATTAAAGAGTAAATCTGCTAAGGCGAAGAGGTTCCACGATCATGAGACTCGAACAAGTCATTCAAGAGACAAAAAGGCTTTCAGCCAATGATCGAGCTTTGCTTGCCCACTGTCTGATTTCTAGCCTTGAAACTCAGCACGATGAAGGGGGTGGATGCGGCTTAGCTCTCTCTTGCTGAACAGCGGCTCGATGAGCTTGAGACTGGCAAAGTTCAAGGGGTGTCATGGGAAGAAATTAAAGGCCAAATTAAGCGTCCCACATAATGGCTGAGCTGAGTTTTCATCCAGAGATTTATGGCGAGCTACAAGAGGCTTATTCATGGTACGAACAGCAGGCAGTTGGTTTGGGGGATGATTCATCAGCGAACTGGAGTCTGCTTTCGAATCGATAAAGTCTTTGCCAGAAACGTGGCCGAAATTCGGTAAGCAAACACGCAGATTTTTGCTGACAAAATTTCCGTACGCTATCGTCTATAAGCCTTCAATTTCTACCTGTCACGTAGTGGCGCTAATGCATCAAAGCCGCAAGCCGGGTTATTGGCTCCAACGGGCATAATCGGTTAGCCGAGGGATTATAGCCTCAAGCCCGCACCACCTCCTGCACCGAGGCATCGGATCGGCGATCCACACAGGGCTTCACGGCCCCGCTCTAGTGCTATTAAAAGTCGTATCTAAAGAGCCTCAAGCCGTGTTAAAAGCGCTAACACTACAAACTACTCCCCCTAACCCCCAAATATCTGCTGCAAATCCGGCACGTTCTCTTCCTCTTCGACCATCGATAGCGAGGCTTCGATAGCTTTTAGGTGGCGGCTCATAAAGGCTTTGGCGCGCTCGCCGTTGCCTGCTTCCAGGTAGCCGATCAGGTCGTCGTGATCGTGAGATTCGCAGCCCAGGTGGCCGCGATGGCCGTAGACGGCGAGTATCAGCGATGAGCGCGAGCAGAGCCGTTCGACAAACTCTGCCAGGGTGGCGTTACCTGAGAGCTGCGCAAGGCGCACGTGAAAATCGGCCGAGAGCCGAATGGCCACGCTCTGCTGGCCGCTGCGCAGCGCTTGGCGCTCTTGGCGGGCCATTTCGCGCAGTTCTGCTGCTTCTTTTTCACTCATGCGCCGGGCTACATCGGGCATCAGCCCGCATTCGATTAACTGGCGGGCATCGAATACGTCTTTGGCTTCGTCGGCGGTGGGTCGGGTGACGCTGGCGCCACGACGCGGTGTTAGCGTGACTAACTGCTCCAATGCCAAACGTTGCAGGATTTTACGAATACCGGTGCGGCTAATGCCGAACACGTCCGCCAGGGCATCCTCGCGCAGCCGGGCGCCGGGCTTTAAGCGCTGCTCAACAATCGCGTCGCTGACGGAGCGATAGATAGCATCGTGGCGCTCATCGCCCTCTTTGCTATTTTTAACTTCTTTAGCAGGAGCGCGCCGCTTTACCGGCGCCTGCGCATCACTCATAGCTAGCCTCTCTGATCATTCCTCCCAAGCGGCGATGATATCGCGCTCTTCATCGCTCATGTTGGTCATATTGCCCAACGGCATATATTGGCTGGCGACAACCTGCTGAATTTGCGCCTTTTGGCTCAGAATCTCATCCCAGCTATCGAAAGCAAACCCGGCGGGCGGCGCTGAAAAACCGGCGTGTTCGGGGTTGCGAGCGTGGCACTGAACACAGTGCTGCTCGATCAAGCCAGTGATTTGCGCCTGATCCGGCCCTTGCGCACCTTCATCACCGCTCGGTGATGAAGCACTCGGCGCCGCCACCCAAAAGGCTAACAGAATAAGCCCTACCCCAAAGGCGGGATAGGCGGGCTGGGTTTTGCCTGCATGCATCAATACAAAGAACTGACGGATCAAGGCACCGGCAAAGATAAACAGCACCATCACCACCCAGGCAAGCTCGTGGGAGTAAATAAAGGAGTAGTGATTACTCACCATCAGCAACACGACCGGCAGCGTGAAGTAGGTGTTATGCACCGAGCGCTGCTTGCCGCGTTTGCCATCCAGCGGATTGGGGGCATCACCTGCCTTCATGGCTTTTACCATGCGGCGCTGGCCGGGGATAATCCAGAAGAAGACGTTAGCCGACATCGCCGTCGCCATCACCGCGCCAGTGAGTAGTAAGGCGGCGCGGCCGGTAAACATTTGCGTGCTTAGATAGGCAACTATCACCATCATCACGGCAACCGCAATGCTGAGCAGGCCGTCGCGATCCATGTTGGGGCTAATGCGCTTACACAGCTCGTTATAAACCACCCAGCCACCGAGTAGAAATGCCAGTGCCAGCACGTTGGCCTGCCAGCCGGTCATGTTGGCGGCCCACTCCCAGGGGCTATTGGGGTTTACCAGATAGAAGCCCGGATTGACCATGTAGAGAATCACAAACAGCGCAAAGCCGGAAAGCCAGGTGGTATAGGCTTTCCAGAATGACCAGTGCAGATCGTTGGGTAGCTTGGCGGGCGCGGTGGCGTACTTCTGGTTGTGGTAAAAACCACCGCCATGCACCGACCACATTTCACCAAAGACGCCCTTCTCGCGGTCCTCCTCAGCTTTCGGTGCGCGCAGGCTATTATCCAGCATGACAAAATAGATCGACTCACCGATCCAGGCGATGGCAGCAATCACATGCAGCCAGCGCAGCAGTAAGTTAACAAACTCGATTAGGTACGCTTGCATAAAATAAATCCCGTTAGGTTTGCCTGAAAACTCAGCGAGAGCAGCCAGGTTTCAGACAAATCAGCTACCGCGATAAGTTGAGTAGCCATAGGGCGAGAGGAGTAGCGGCACATGGTAGTGCTGGCTGGCATCGGCAACGCCAAAGCGCAGCGGGATTACGTCTAAAAAGCGCGGCTCATTAGCTTCAACGCCCTGGGCACGCAGGTAATCACCGGCATGGAACACCAGCTCATACTCCCCTGGTGTAAGCGCATCACCTTCTAAAATAGGTGCATCGCAACGCCCGTCACTGTTGGTGATGACGGTACTCAGATGCTGGCGATCACTGCCGGTAAGGTGAAACACCTCAATGATAATGCCCTGACCGGGCTGACCTCTGGCGGTATCCAGTACGTGGGTGGTTAAACGCCCCATGGCCACTCCTTATTTATAACGTTGTTTGGTTGTCTTGACCTATTGGTCAAAGAGTACCGTTACTGCTATTTATTGTATACAGTAATTCCATTCCAGCACATTTGAACAATCGTCGCTTTAATATTATTCGTTTTGGAGAGTGCCAATGCCTACAACTCACCCGTTACTGCTTTCCCCCGCACCGAGTCAGTGCAGCCTGGAAATGCTTACCCATCACTATGGGGATGTTTATGAGCACTCCCCCTGGGTAGCCGAAGCGGCTTGGCAGCATGGCCTGACTGACGCCCACGATGCGCCCGACGCACTGGCCGCGCTGATGGGTCTTATGTTGCAGCAGGCAAGCAGTGAACAGCAAATTAAAGTGATTCAGGCGCACCCAGACTTGGCAGGCAAAGCCGCCATGGCAGGTGAACTCACTCAAGATTCAACCAGCGAACAGGCAGGCGCCGGGCTCGACCAGTGCAGCCCTGAGGAGTTTGCGCGCTTTGAAGACCTTAACGCTGCGTACAAGGAGAAGTTCGGTTTTCCTTTCGTGATTGCCGTTAAAGGGCTAGATCGGCATGACATTCTTGCTGCCTTTGAAAAGCGCCTGCACAACGACGCAGCCACCGAACGACAAACGGCCATTGAGCAAATTATCCGTATTGCACGTTTTCGGTTAAGGGCGCGTGCCGAACAATAAGCTGAAGCGTTAAAGACTATTCGCCAATGGCTGCTTGCATTTATTTCTTGTATACACTTTTATTAGTAACTGGATGCAATAAATAAACAATGCCACCCACTGCGAATAAAGGCTCCCTAATGTCTTCTCCGCCCGATGCCCAAACGCGGCCTTCGCGTACTATCAATCAAAACCCTGATGCGATGCCGCCGCTCTCAAAAGCGATTCCACTCGGCCTACAGCACATCATGGCCATGTTCGCGGGTAACGTAACGCCGCCAATTATTATTGCCGGCGTGATTGGCGCCAATCCGGCGGAGCAGATCTTTTTAATCCAGGTGGCGCTGTTTGTGGCGGGGGTATCCACTCTGGTACAAACCATCGGTATTGGACCAATAGGCGCCCGCCTGCCTATTGTGCAGGGCACCAGCTTTGGTTTTTTGCCGGTGGCACTACCATTGGCTAAAGCATTTGGCCTGCCCGCTGTGCTCGGTGCTTCCTTTGTGGCTGGGCTGCTGCAAATTGTTCTCGGCGCTTTTTTAAAGAAGATTCGCCACTGGTTCTCGCCGGTAGTGACCGGCATCGTGGTGCTGCTGATCGGTATTACGTTGATGCCGGTAGGCCTCAATTACGCCGCGGGTGGCGTTGGCGCGGATGACTTCGCATCGCCTGGTAACTTGCTGTTGGCGCTGTTTGTCCTCAGCGTGACGATTGCCATTCACCAGTATGGACGGGGCTTTATTAAAGCCTCTTCCATTCTGTTTGGCTTAATGGCTGGCTACGCGGTGGCCATCGCTCTTGGCAAGGTCGATTTTACCTCGCTAAGTAACGCTGCCTGGTTCGCACTGCCCAAGCCGCTGGAATACGGCATGACGTTTTCAGGCACCGCGATCATCGGCATGACGCTGATTATGTTTGTGGTGGGGCTAGAAACGATTGGCAATATCTCCGCGATTACCACCACCGGGGCTGGCCGCCCCGCAAAAGACCGAGAGCTCTCTGGCGGCGTTATGGCCGATGGGGTAGCGACTTCATTTGCCGCCGTTTTCAACACCCTGCCCAACACCGCTTATGCGCAAAATGTTGGCCTAATTACCCTCACTGGCGTAGTCAGTCGCCACGTGGTGACTATCGGCGGGCTGCTATTAATCGCCATGGGGCTATTTCCCAAGCTGGGTGGGCTGGTCGCCGCCATGCCGCCTGCGGTACTTGGCGGAGCAGGCGTAGTGATGTTCGGTATGATCGCATCGGCGGGGCTTAAAATCATCAAAGAGTGCGAGCTGGATCAGCGCAATATGCTGATCATCGCCGTGTCACTAAGCCTGGGGATCGGTCTGCCTGCCGTCGAGGCAATCTCAGAAACCATGCCTGGTCAATTGGGGCTGTTGCTTAAGTCGGGCTTAGTGCCTGCCGCCCTCGCCGCTTTATTGCTGGATGCCATCTTACCGGGCAAGCCTGACCGGCAAGCCAAGCTAGCTGCTGCAGAAGCTGAAGCTGAATCTAAAGCTAAGCGTTAACGGTCATTACACCTTTTGCCGTTAGCTAGATACAAAAAAGCGCCGCGCCCCTATAGGGCAAAGCGCTTTTAGATAGTCTAAAGCTAACTTATTGTTTCGCTTTTTCTACCACGTTCTTCGTGGATTCTTCCGCATGTTGCTGGCTATCTTGAGCGAAACTTTTACCGATTGATGTCACTTTTTCAGTGTCACCTTTTACGCGTTCCATGAATTCACTGGCTGTTTTCTGCTGACTTTCCATCGCTTTCTTGAAACTATCAGCGTCTTTTACATCAAGCCAAGTGCGCGCTTGTGAAATTGCCATATCAGAGTAGGCACGGAAAGCGTCCATCTGCGCACTGAAAAGCTGATCGTAGTAATCAAGGGCGGTTAAAGTGTAAGAACGCATGGGTGAAACAAAAGCGGATTCAAACTGTTGCGTTGTCTTATCAGTAGCTTTCGTCATCTTCATATCTCCAGGTGTGAGCTAGCACATAAACACGTCTCATTAGGCGGTTGTTAGCCAGGCTGTTGCCTCTGCTGCCATTAAAGCTAGCAGTGCTTTTTGTGCAGCGCAACATGGTTTTTTACTCATGCTGCGCCTGCTCACTTCTGGTTAGTGCAAAACGCTGTCGGCACCCCGACGACTAGCGGTTACCGAACAAATGCTTACGCGCTTGCTCGTCCATTTCCACACCTGCCTGGGGATTTACTTCTTCAACCAATGCGTACGCCCGGCGTACGGCTGGGCGTGCTTTGACCATCTCAAACCAGCGCTCCAGGTCGGGAAACTCTTCAATGGTTTGACGCTGTTTTTCCCAGGGCACAATCCAGGGGTAGATCGCCATGTCGGCAATCGAATAGTCATCGCCGCCCACATAAGTGTGATTCGCCAGGCGCTGATCCAACACGCTGTAAAGGCGATTGGTTTCACGCACGTAACGCTCGATGGCGTACTCAATTTTCTGCGGGGCGTAGTGGCAAAAGTGGTGGTTTTGGCCTGCCATCGGGCCTAAACCGCCCATTTGCCAGTGTAGCCACTGCAGCACGATGTAGCGTTCGCGGCCCGCAGCAGGCAGGAAAAGACCGCTCTTATCGGCGAGGTATTCCAGAATCGCGCCAGACTCAAACATCGAAAGCGGCTGCCCGCCATCCTTTGGCGCGTGATCGACAATGGCGGGAATGCGGTTATTAGGGGCGATGGTGAGAAACTCAGGGTCAAACTGCTCACCGCGGCCGATATTAATTGGCTTCACTCGATACGCCAGTTTGGCTTCTTCGAGCATGATGGAGATTTTGTGGCCGTTAGGTGTTGTCCAGTAGTACAGGTCAATCATTGCCATCTCCTTGTTGAAAACGTTGATTCACTCGCCATGAGTTTACCAAGCTTTCATATTAATCAGGCGGTACGTTAGCGTACCGCCCCTGTCAGCTATATCGCGCAGTTGGCGTTATAGATCACGCACGGTCAGGGCCTTGCTAGCTTCCCCACCGTGTACGCTGAGCATACGCTTAAACCATTCATCGACCGGGTCGCCAGCCTCTACTAGCGTCTGTGTCGATACGACGTGCGCCCACATCATGCTGCCGAACAGTAGGTAATCGGAACCGGCAGGTGCATCGCCGTCTAAAAAGGCGCTGTCCCGTAGCAAGTCGCGCACAGGTGCTAATACCTGCTTGAGCTGCTGTTTGCCCTGCTCTGGCTGATGGAACTCTTCTAATGTGCAACCAAACCGCGCTTCACGAGTTTTGCGGAAATAGTCGCGATCGTCTGGGTGAATGGCCGCAAGCAGATCCATGGCAATAATGCGAAACAGTGCTGGTGTTACGCTACGTTCAACAAAGTATTTGAACAGTAAAACCCGCTGATAACTGGCCCCTTCACCCAGCATGGGAGCGTCGGGATAGGCTTTATCCAGATAGCGCATGATTTCAAAGCTATCAGTCACCACTTTATCGCCATCGCAGAGCACCGGCACTTTGTCGTAGTCAGCAAACTCCAACGCTTTTTTGTCGAGGAATCGCCACGCCACGGTGGTGAATTCCAAGCCTTTATGGGCGAGCGCCATGCGCACGCGCCAGCAATAAGGTGAAAAGCGTAGCCGTTCATCTCGGCCACACAGGTCATAAAGCTTTAGTGCCATCACTACCGCCTTTTTGTTGAGAGGATCATTGGTGAAAACAATGGGTAAAAAGGGCTTAGAAAGCTCTTTTACACATTTAGCGTAGTTAACAATGAGCCCAACCATCTAACCGTGCAAGAGAGACTACTTAGCACTGTCTATTAGTCTAATGGGCCAGCTGGGCACACGCCTTGAAAATCCACCTAAAAATAATTTAAAAACAACCAATTAGGTAAAAACCAGTAGCGCAAGCTTACGTTCAAAACGACCGTTACACTGGTAAGACCAATTTTCCAATGTAGTCATCTGGTTAGCCTAAACGTATCTTTCTACTACACCCGGCTGGCGATACAAACGCCGGGCGATTATTGCGGAGCATACCAAATTAATAACAAGGGGCAGTTCCTTCCATGAATGAAACGATACTTGCACTTCTGGCCTTCTTGCCGCTGTTGATGGCCGGTATTTTACTCGTTGGGTTTAAAATACCTGCCAAGATAGCGATGCCTCTCGTCTTCCTGACAGCCGCCATCATTGGCTTAACCGTTTGGGATATGTCGTTTAGCCGTGTCGCGGCTTCCACCATTCAAGGCTTGATCCAAACCGCTGGCCTTTTATGGATTATTTTTGGTGCCATCCTGCTGCTTAACACGCTTAAGCACTCCGGCGGTATTACGGCTATCCGTAATGGCTTCTCCGGTATTAGCCCTGACCGTCGCGTACAGGCGCTGATTGTTGCTTGGCTGTTCGGCTGCTTTATCGAAGGCGCGTCTGGCTTCGGTACACCAGCCGCCGTGGCGGCACCGCTGATGGTCGCGCTCGGCTTCCCGGCTCTTGCGGCAGTCGTCGTGGGTATGATGATCCAATCAACACCGGTCTCCTTTGGCGCAGTAGGTACACCTATTGTGGTGGGTGTTGGTAGCGGCTTGGATCGGGCGGGCATTACCACTGAACTTGACTCGGTAGGCTCCAGCTGGGATGTCTTCTTCCAACTGGTAACCAGCGAAGTGGCGATCACTCACGGCATCGTGGGTATTTTAATGCCGCTGATTCTGGTCACCGTCATGGTGCGTTTCTTCGGCGCTAACCGCTCCTGGAAAGAGGGGCTGTCGATTACTCCCTTCGCCATCTTCACCGGTATCTGCTTCGTGGTGCCTTACATGCTGGTAGGCGTGCTGCTTGGCCCTGAGTTCCCGTCGATGATCGGCGCGATGGTAGGCTTGGCGATTGTGGTTCCGGCGGCCAAACGCGGCTTCCTGATGCCTAAAGATACCTGGGACTTCCCTGAATCGACTTCGTGGCCAGACGAGTGGATCGGCAACCTGCAGATCAAGCTGGATGACGTTGTCGGCAGAGCCCCGATGTCCACCTTCAAAGGCTGGGTACCCTACGTATTGCTGGCGCTATTCCTGGTCGCTTCGCGCACCATCGAACCGCTACGCGTCGCGCTGACCTCGATTAACCTTAGCTGGAACAATATTCTGGGTGAAGCGGGTGTTAGCGGCGGTGTTCAGCCGCTCTACCTGCCGGGCGGTATCATCCTGGCCGTGGTTATCGTGACCTACTTCCTGCATCGCATGAATCCGCAAAAGATGAGCGCAGCGGTGTCGGAATCCACTAAAACCATTTTTGGTGCTGGCTTCGTGCTGATCTTTACCGTGCCGATGGTACGTATCCTGATCAACTCCGGCGTTAACGGTGCGGACCTGGTCTCGATGCCGGTGATGATGGCACAGGCGGTGGCCGACAGTGTTGGCGGCATCTACCCCTTCTTTGCCCCGGCGGTCGGTGCGATGGGCGCCTTCATCGCAGGCTCCAACACGGTTTCGAACCTGATGCTGGCAGAATTCCAGTTCAGTGTTGCTGAAACCCTGGGCCTTTCCACCTCCATGATGGTGGCACTACAAGCAGTCGGTGCGGCGGCGGGTAATATGATCGCTATCCACAACGTGGTTGCGGCATC
Organism: Vreelandella arctica; assembly: GCF_037070215.1. Classification (NCBI taxonomy): domain Bacteria; kingdom Pseudomonadati; phylum Pseudomonadota; class Gammaproteobacteria; order Oceanospirillales; family Halomonadaceae; genus Vreelandella; species Vreelandella arctica. Next base: position 47,843 of record NZ_JBANSN010000021.1, read on the forward strand.
AGCAACGGTGGGCCTGCTCGGCCGTGAAGGGGCCACCATCCGTAAGACGATTCTGCCGACGATCTACTACCTTATCTTTACCGGTATCATCGCTCTCATTGCGTTCTACGTGATTGGCGTAACGGATCCGTTAATGTGACCATGAAGTAGAACTGGCGGTAATAACGATGCTAGAAACGCAACCCCCCAGGCCAAGGCCTGGGGGGTTGCTATTTAGCACATCTAGTTTTACGCGTTAATCAATGCGTTTTAGCTGCTGGCTATGGAGTTTGCCGCGTTCAACATAGCTTTGAGCGTTCTTCTTCAGTCCCGCCACGACTTCTTCGGAAAGCTCCCGCACTACCTTGGCCGGCGAGCCGACGATTAGCGAGTTGGGCGGAAACACTGCGCCTTCCTTAATAAAGGCACCGGCACCCACCAAGCTGTTCTCGCCGATCACCGCACCATTAAGCACGACCGCCTGGATACCAATCAGGCAGCCGTCACCGATGGTGCAGCCATGCAGCATCGCCTGGTGCCCTACCGTTACGCCTTTACCTACCTTGAGCGGAAAGCCTGGGTCTGCGTGCAGCACGGCGCCATCCTGGATATTGCTCTCCTCACCTACTTCAAGATGGTCGGTATCACCGCGCAACACGGCTTGATACCAAACGCTTGAGCGCGCCTTTAAGGTGACCTGGCCGATAACATCTGCCGTTTCCGCAATGTAAACGTCGTCGTGAACCTCTGGGCGATGCTCGCCGTATTGATAAAGTGCCACATTAACCTCCTGGGTTGTTATTGGTGTTTTGGACTCTTGGCCCTTGGTGCTTGGCTTTTCTACTGCCACTCTTCAAGGCGCATGGAGGAGCGCTCCAGCCGATCATGCTCTACCTCTAAATCACGCAGCAGCTGGCTAATGCTGGAGAGATGCTCCAGCGCTACCTGTTTTGCCTGCGCCGCCTCGCCGCTGACAACGGCATCATGCAATTGGGCATGCTGCTGATTGATCATCGCCCGCGGTACCGGCAAATGATAAAGGTGTTTGACCGAAGCGAAAACCGAGCTAAGCAGTAAGTCGGTCAGGCTTTGCAGCGTGTGTACCAGTACCGGGTTGTGCGAGGCTTGGGAAACCGCTAAATGAAAAGCGTGATCGAGCCTGGCAAGACGCTCGACATCGATCGTCTCGGCTGATTCCACGTAGTCGGCCATTTCACGATAACGCCGCGTGATCAACACTCGGTCGGCGGAAGTGCCTCTGTTTGCCGCTAACCACGCCGACTCCCCTTCCAGTAAAGCACGCACTTCCAGCAGATCAAACAGCGTACGTGGATGGTCTTTAAACAAGTGCATTAAAGGGCTTTGATTGCTGACGGGCAGTAGCGTAGCTACCGTTGAGCCGTGGCCCTGCCGGGTATCGATAATTCCTTTGCTGCGCAGAATTCTTAATCCCTCGCGCAGCGATGCGCGGGAGACGCCCAACCGGTCACACAGCCGTCGTTCCGAAGGAAGCAGCTGGCCGGGGCGAAAAACGCCATCAAGAATAAGCCGCTCAAGCCGGGTGGCCACTTGATCCGGCCTTCGCTGCCCGGGTGACAAGGCTTGATTTTCTGCTGCCATGGTAACTCTCCTGATGGGCAATATGACCAGCTTGCCAGCACTTCACCCAGTACTAAACAAAGAAGGCATCACTGTCGACCAATTACTGGTCAGACCAATGCACCACCACCTAGACAGATGGATAAAAAAAGCTCAAATTGAGGCCATGCTAGCTGGCGGTATGCGCCTAAATTTTCAACGTTTGCCTTTAATGATAATAAGCATGGGATGTCGTGATGAATATCCTCTTTGATGAGCGTCTGGACGGCGAATTGGTTCAGCGAGATAAAAGCGAGGTCTTGAGCGACCTGCAGCAAGCGGTCCCGGATATGACGCTGCTGCACCGTGAAGAAGACCTCCGCCCCTTTGAGTGCGATGGGCTAGCGGCCTATCGCGTGCTACCGATGCTGGTGGCACTGCCTGAAACCCTGGAGCAGGTAAAAGGGCTGCTGAAGCGCTGCTATGCGCTGGGCGTGCCCGTCGTTACCCGCGGCGCGGGCACTGGCCTTTCTGGCGGCGCGCTGCCACTGGAGCAAGGCGTGCTGCTGGTCATGTCGCGCTTTAGCAAAATACTGAGTGTGGACCCCGATGCCCGCATGGCGCGGGTTCAGCCTGGCGTGCGTAACCTGGCAATTTCTGAAGCTGCTGCGCCTTACGGACTTTACTACGCGCCGGACCCCTCCTCGCAAATTGCCTGCTCGATCGGCGGTAACGTGGCCGAAAATGCTGGTGGCGTACACTGCCTCAAATACGGCCTGACAGTGCATAACGTGATGCGCGTCGACGTGCTCACCATTGAGGGAGAGCACATGACCTTGGGCGCCGAGTCTTTCGATGCGCCCGGCTTTGATCTGCTGGCGTTGATGAATGGCTCAGAAGGCATGCTTGGCGTGGTCACCGAAATTACCGTTAAGCTGCTGCCCAAGCCCGAAACCGCCAAAGTACTGATGGCCAGCTTCGACGATGTCGAAAAAGCGGGACGCGCCGTGGGCGACATTATTGCCGCTGGCATTATCCCCGGCGGCCTGGAGATGATGGATAAACTTGCCATCAAAGCCGCCGAAGATTTTGTCAAAGCAGGCTACCCCCTCGACGCCGAAGCGATTTTGCTCTGCGAGCTGGATGGCGTAGAAGCCGACGTGGACGACGATTGCGATACCGTACGGCGGGTACTTGAAAAAGCTGGGGCCACCAATATCCAGCAGGCCCGCGATGAAGCCGAGCGCGCCAAGTTCTGGGCCGGGCGTAAGAATGCCTTTCCTGCAGTGGGCCGTATGTCACCCGATTATTATTGCATGGACGGCACGATTCCACGCCGCGAACTCCCCCGCGTACTCAAAGGCATTGCCGCGCTTTCCGAGGAAAGCGGCCTGGCAGTTGCCAACGTATTCCACGCAGGTGATGGCAACATGCACCCGCTGATCCTGTTTGATGCCAATAAAGAGGGACAGTTGGCGCTTGCCGAAGAGGTGGGCGGCAAGATTCTTGAGCTTTGTGTCGCGGCAGGCGGCTCGATCACAGGTGAGCACGGTGTTGGGCGCGAAAAGATCAACCAAATGTGCAGCCAGTTCCAGCCGGATGAGATTAGCGTTTTTCATGCCCTGAAAGCGGCATTTGACCCTAAGCGACTGCTCAACCCCGGCAAGAATATTCCAACCCTGGCGCGCTGCGCAGAGTTTGGCGCCATGCATGTTCACAATAACGAACTGCCGCACCCGGATCTGCCCCGTTTTTAATAGTGACCTAGTCAAGATAACCACTAGGCAAAATAAATATTGGAATAGACCATGACCGAACTAGCGATGCATGCCGCCGACCGCGATATCGCTGACACGCTGTGTGAGCAGGTGCGCAGTGCATATGACGCACGCACTCCGCTACGTATTGTAGGCGGAGATACCCGCGCTTTTTATGGCCGACCGGTGGAAGGCCAAGCGCTGCAGATGGCCGAACATAGTGGCATTGTCAGCTACGACCCGGTGGAATTGATCGTCACCGTGCGCGCTGGCACGCGGCTAAGCGCCCTTCAAGCTGCGCTGGCAGAAAAACACCAAATGTTAGGGTTTGAGCCGCCCATGTTTGGCGAAGCCTCGACCATTGGTGGTGCCGTTGCGACCGGCCTTTCCGGCCCACGCCGCCCCTGGGCGGGTGCGGCGCGGGATTTTGTGCTCGGCACACGGATAATCACTCAAGAGGGCAAGCTGCTGCGCTTTGGTGGCGAAGTGATGAAGAATGTCGCCGGTTACGATCTTTCGCGCATGATGGCTGGCGCCCAGGGAACGCTTGGCGTACTGACCGATATTTCGTTTAAGGTGCTGCCGATCCCTAACGCCACGCACAGCCTGCGTTTATCGCTCAACCTTAACGATGCGCTGAAAAAGCTGGCCGAGCTGGGCCGTCAGCCGCTACCGATCACGGCGGCTGCCTGGCATAACGGTGAGCTCTTTCTGCGCCTAGAGGGGGGTAAAAGCTCAGTACAGGCAACCCAGGAGCGCTTAGGCGGCGAATCGCTTGATCCAAGCTTCTGGACATCCCTACGCGACCATAGCCATCCATTTTTCCAGCTCAACGACGGCCAAGCATTGTGGCGGCTATCGCTGCCGCCCAATACCGCGCCGCTGAACCTGGATATTGCCGAAACCGATATTTTTTACGACTGGGCAGGCAGTCAGCGCTGGGTAAAAACAGCGCTGGACGCTGATACGCTGCGCGCCGCCTGCAAAGCAGTAGGCGGCCATGCCACCTGTTACACACCCCATGCCCAGGGCGGCGCCGTTGAGCCTTTCACACCGCTGAATGCGGTGGTGGAAAAATATCATCGTAACTTAAAGGCGGAGCTGGATGCCCATGGCATATTCAATCCCGGTCGTCTTTATGCGGCGTTTTAATCAGGAGAGCTGACATGCAGACGCAATTTACCGATGCCGACCGTCAGAAGCCGCACATTCAGGAAGCAGATAGCATTTTGCGCACCTGCGTTCACTGCGGTTTCTGTAACGCCACCTGCCCCACCTACCAGCTGTTGGGCGATGAGCGTGACGGCCCCCGCGGACGCATCTATCTAATGAAGGAGCTGCTTGAGAGCCGCGACGATGACGACCAGGTCACCGAAGAGACTCGCCTGCACCTTGACCGCTGCCTGACCTGCCTTAACTGTGAAACCACCTGCCCTTCAGGCGTGGAGTACCACAAGCTGCTCAACATTGGCCGTGCCGAAATTGAGCGCCGGGTGCCCCGCCCTGCTGGCGAGCGGGCTCAGCGCTATGCGCTGCGTAAGATGATGGTCGAACCTAAACGCTTTCAGGCGCTGCTAAAGCTGGGTCAAACCTTTAAGCCGCTGGTGCCTAGCAAGCTACGCAATAAAATGCCCGCTGAACCGATAGATGCAGGCGTACGCCCTGATGCGCACCGTCATACCCGGCAAGTGCTGATTCTGGAAGGCTGCGTGCAGCCGGGGCTGTCACCCAATACCAATGCGGCTACCGCGCGGATCCTAGATCGGCTCGGCATTAGTGTAACGCCGGTGGCTGAAGCAGGCTGCTGTGGCGCGGTTGATTTTCACCTCAACGCCCAGGACGATGGGCGGGCTCGTATGCGCGCCAATATCGACGCTTGGTGGCCCTACATTGAACAAGGCGCTGAAGCCATCGTTCAAACCGCCAGCGGTTGCGGCGCCTTTGTTAAAGAGTATGGCTATATGCTCAAGGATGATCCTGAGTACGCCGTTAAAGCGCAAAAGGTCAGCACCTTGGCCAAAGACATTGTCGAAATCTTGCGCGATGAGCCCCTGGAAGCATTGAACGTTAAAGAATCCAAGCGGCTGGCATTTCACTGCCCTTGTACGCTGCAACACGCGCAAAAGCTTAACGGTGCAGTGGAAGGCGTACTCACCAAGCTCGGCTTTTCGTTAACGCCGGTGCAGGATGCGCACCTCTGCTGCGGCTCGGCGGGCACTTACTCGATTACTCAACCGGAAATTGCCACCCAACTGCGCGACAATAAGCTCAATGCCCTGGAGGCCGGTAATCCAGAGATGATTGTCACTGCCAATATCGGCTGTCAAACCCACTTGGCTGGCGCCAACCGTACGCCGGTGCGCCACTGGGTTGAAATCGTCGATGCGGCACTTCCCTAGCGCTAGTGGTTACTCTTTAACCCCTACCGCCGCGCTGCTACTTAATAGCGCGGCGACTCACTCCCTGCCTTAAAAAGGATTACACCATGCAAACAAAAGCCATCCTCGCTCAAGCCGATGTCATCAATGTATTAGACGCGGCGCAAAAAGAAGCCGACAGCAATAACTGGCCGGTCACTATCGCAGTAACCGACGACGGCGGCCACTTATTGGGCCTGCGCCGCTTAGATGGTGCCGCCCCTTTCAGTGCCGATGTTGCCACGCAAAAAGCGCGCAGCGCAGCGCTAGGTCGTAAAGAGACCCAGGTATTTGAAGAGATGATTAACGGCGGCCGTACAGCGTTTATTTCTGCGCCGCTGCAGGGTCTACTTTCAGGTGGCGTGCCGATCACAGTGGATGGCCATGTGGTGGGTGCCGTGGGCATTTCCGGCGTTAAACCCGACCAGGACGTACAAGTTGCCAAAGCGGGTGTCAGCGCTATCGGCTAAGGCTAGCGTGCAGCCTACGGGCTGCACGCAATAAAAAAGCCCGGATCAATGATCCGGGCTTTTTTTGGAATTCGTTCGGCTGATGCCGATATTACATTTTCAATCTAAACGCTTAATGGCGGACCGGACGAGACTCGAACTCGCGACCTCCGGCGTGACAGGCCGGCATTCTAACCGACTGAACTACCGGTCCACGTTAAGGCGCATTACTACTACAACCATCGTATGCATAGCATTTGCAGCGGTTCAGAGGCGCTTTAAATGGTAGGCGATGGTGGGTGGTACTGGGTTCGAACCAGTGACCCCCAGCTTGTAAGGCTGGTGCTCTCCCAACTGAGCTAACCACCCAATCTGCTAATAAGTCCTACAGGCACTTATCAACCTTGCTTAGCAGTTATCGTGGCGGACCGGACGAGACTCGAACTCGCGACCTCCGGCGTGACAGGCCGGCATTCTAACCGACTGAACTACCGGTCCGAATAGCGATAACGTACTTTAATGCTACTTGCTCATAAAGCAGATACTGATTTGATGTTGGCGGACCGGACGAGACTCGAACTCGCGACCTCCGGCGTGACAGGCCGGCATTCTAACCGACTGAACTACCGGTCCGTTATGCACATCAAAGCTTAATCTTACTTTTTACTTCACGATTCCAACCATTTTAGCGATTACTAAATATGGTGGGTGGTACTGGGTTCGAACCAGTGACCCCCAGCTTGTAAGGCTGGTGCTCTCCCAACTGAGCTAACCACCCGCTGGTCACGTGGCGCTGCATTCTACAGAAGGTTGTTTCAATGTCAACATGCTGCGCTTAAAAACTGCTTTTAAGCTAGCGCGTTGCCCTCTTCTTTCAAGCCTTGGCTGTGAACGCGGACGAAGGATGCCGCAACCTGGGTGGCTTCGTCAATCAAAAACGTTTGCGTTAGCCCAGAAGAGCGCCGTGGCTTGAAATCGTGATCGCCATCTTTCAGCCAAGCCAGCTGTGCATTAGCGGGCAGCGTATAGCTTGTGACCTCCTCCTGAGTACCGAAAGGATCTCGCTCGCCTTGTATCACTAGCATGGGGCAAGTAATCGTCGGCCAGTGTTCCAAACGAAGCTTTTCCGGCACTTTGGTGGGATGAAACGGGTAACCGGCCACCACGACACCAGGGCACGGTTGTTGACTGGCTAACAGCGTCGCCACGCGGCCGCCCATTGATTTCCCCCCAACCCACAGCGGCCCGTCAAACAGGGAATCAAGTAGCGCATACCACTCGGCAAACTGGGCAAGCGTCTGCGCGATCGGCGGCGGTGGGCGTCGCTTGCCGGTTTCCTGCATTTGCTGCATATAGGGGAAATCAATACATAGAACTTGTATGCCCCGCCCAGCCAAAGAGGTGACAAATTGACGCATGAAAGCGGACTGCTGGCCGGCGCCAGCGCCATGGGCAAACAGCAAGCGTCCTATCTTGGCCTCACCATGAACCGCCAACGGCCCCATGCCCTGCACCAGATAACAGCCGTTTGAGTCGAGATGAGTCTCTTCGTTTAATGCGTCTGGCGTTAGCGAAATATAGTCAGACAAAGCGTAATGTGACATGCACCGCTCCTAATAATTCAATGATTAACCTATTGGCATGTTCAGCTTAAGCCTCGGCTGCGCTAGAATCCTCGTCGGATCTTGACCTGCATCATCAAGCGGGTGGCCGCATCCGTGCAAAATGCCACGGGTTACCCCCTAACCGCGTTCGATGGGAACATGAAATGAGCACAGCATTGGAACACCCGACCTACAATTACAAGGTGGTTCGGCAGTTCGCGATTATGACCGTTGTGTGGGGCATCGTAGGTATGGCGCTTGGCGTTATCCTTGCCTCCCAACTGGTCTGGCCGCAGCTGAACCTCGGCCTACCTTGGACTAGCTTCGGGCGCCTGCGTCCGTTACATACTAACGCCGTTATCTTCGCCTTTGGTGGCTCAGCGCTCTTTGCAACGTCCTATTACGTTGTCCAACGAACGTGCCAGACACGGCTATTCTCGGACAGGCTGGCGGCCTTTACGTTCTGGGGCTGGCAAGCCGTTATTATCTCAGCGATCGTGTCGCTCCCCATGGGCTACACCACGACCAAGGAGTACGCTGAGCTAGAGTGGCCGATCAATATATTGATTGCAGTCGTTTGGATCAGCTATGCCATCGTGTTCCTGATGACGATTAAAAAGCGCACCACGTCGCATATTTATGTGGCGAACTGGTTCTTTGCGGCGTTTATTTTAACCGTTGCAGTGCTGCATATCGTCAACAACGCGGCGATCCCGGTTACCCCAATGTACTCCACCTCGATCTACGCTGGTGCGGTGGATGCCATGGTGCAGTGGTGGTACGGCCATAACGCGGTAGGCTTTTTCCTGACCGCTGGCTTCCTGGGCATGATGTACTATTTCGTGCCGAAGCAGGCTGAGCGACCGATCTACTCTTACCGTCTTTCCATCGTCCACTTCTGGGCGCTGATCATGATTTACATGTGGGCAGGTCCGCACCACCTGCACTACACGGCGCTGCCGAACTGGGCACAGTCGCTGGGCATGATCATGTCGATCATCCTGTTGGCGCCCTCTTGGGGCGGCATGATCAACGGCATGATGACCTTGTCAGGCGCCTGGCATAAGCTGCGCACGGATCCGACACTGCGCTTCTTGGTAGTGGCCCTATCGTTCTACGGCATGTCGACGTTTGAAGGCCCGATGATGGCCATTAAAACGGTCAACGCGCTGTCGCACTACACGGACTGGACCATTGGCCACGTTCACTCCGGTGCGCTCGGCTGGGTAGCGATGATCACTATCGGCTCAATGTACCACCTGATCCCGCGCGTATTCGGTCGCACTGAAATGTACTCGGTCAACCTGATCGCCGTGCACTTCTGGCTGGCCACGATCGGTACCGTGCTGTATATCGCCTCCATGTGGGTAAACGGTATTCTGCAGGGCCTGATGTGGCGTGCGATCAACCCTGACGGCACCTTGATGTACACCTTCGTTGAATCCGTTGAAGCCAGCGGGCCGGGCTACTTTGTTCGCTTAATCGGCGGCCTCTTCTGGGTCACCGGTATGCTGATCATGGCGTTCAATGTGTACATGACCGTTAAACGTCGTGAGGCTATCAGCCATTCAGCGCCACAAGCTGCCTAAACCGGGGAAGTTGAGACCAATGAAACACGAGATTGTCGAAAAAAACGTTGGCCTGCTTGCCGTGTTGATCCTTGTCGTGATCAGTTTCGGCGGCTTGGCTGAGGTGGTGCCGCTGTTTTTCCAGAAGCAGACCACCGAGCCGGTTGAAGGCCTGGAGCCGCTGTCTGCTCTGGAGCTGGAAGGCCGTGACATCTACCGCCGCGAGGGCTGCGTGGGCTGTCACTCGCAAATGGTGCGTCCGTTCCGCGCGGAGACCGAGCGCTACGGCCACTACAATGTGGCAGGTGAGCAGGTTTACGAGCACAACTTCCTATGGGGTTCCAAGCGTACCGGGCCAGATCTGGCGCGTGTTGGCGGCCGCTATAGCGACGACTGGCACCGTGCTCACCTCTACAATCCCCGAGATGTAGTCCCTGAATCGGTTATGCCGGCTTACCCCTGGCTGTTTGAAAATACCCTCGATGGTGACGCTACTCCCGCTAAAATGCGCACCCTGCGCCAGCTAGGCGTGCCGTACACCGACGAAGATATTGCCAACGCAACTGACGATGTTCGCGGTACTCAGGAAATCACTGCCCTGGTCGCGTACCTACAGCAGCTGGGAACCGTGCTCGAGGGCACTCGCTAAGTTATGGATACGGGAACTTTTCGCGGTCTCATCACGCTAATCTTGATTTTCGCGTTTATTGGCATCGCCCTCTGGGCGTACTCCAAGCGACGCAAGCCAGATTTCGACGAAGCGGCTAATTTGCCCTTTGCCGACGACGATGAGCTACCGACCAGTGACAAGCACGCTTCGCGTGAACGCGACAGCGAAGCGCATTCCCGCGACGACAGGGGAGATAAGAAGTTATGAACAATCTATGGGGTGACTCCCTATCCGGCTTCTGGAGCGCCTGGATCATTATCATTACGCTGGGCACGATCGCGCTGAGCGTATGGATACTACTGGCCAACCGCCGCACCGATAAAACGCCTGACGCGGACGGTAACGTTGAAACCACGGGCCATGCCGCCGATGGCATCGAAGAGTATGACAACCCACTGCCAAAGTGGTGGTTTCAGCTATTCGTCTTGACGGTGGTCTTTGCACTGGGCTACCTGGTGTTTTATCCCGGCTTGGGCAACTACGCGGGGATACTGGGCTGGTCGCAAGAGGGCCAGTGGGAAGAGGAAGTCGCTCAGGCCGAAGAGCGTTTCACACCGATTTTTGCCCAGTATCAGGAAGTGCCCATTCCTGAGCTTGCCGAAGATCCCGAGGCGATGCAGGTTGCTGAACGTATCTACCAAAACAACTGCGCGGTGTGTCACGGTTCCAACGCTCAGGGCGGTTACGGCTTCCCCAACCTGACCGACGACGACTGGCTGTACGGCGGAGAGCCCGACAATATCGTTCAAACGCTGACGAATGGCCGTAACGGTCTGATGCCTTCCTGGCAGCAGCTGGGGCAAAACAATATTGAGAACCTGTCTCAATACGTGCTCTCACTGTCTGATGAAGCGCATGACGAGGCACAAGCTGAACAGGGCGAAAGCACTTTCACAGCAGTCTGTGCGGCTTGCCACGGCCCAAGCGGCACGGGTAATACAGCCCTCGGCGCGCCTAACTTGACCGACAATACCTGGCTCTACTTGGCGCCCGGCCAAGAAGTAGGTGACTCCATCCGTCAAACGCTACGCAATGGCCGTAACGGTCATATGCCAGCGCAAGCGGCTTATATTGGTGAAGAGCGTGTTCACCTGGTCGCCGCCTACGTGTATAGCCTGCGCTTAGCGGACTGATTAACTGCTCAGCCATACTCGCCAAGAAAGGGTGCGGCCTCAAACCGCACCCTTTCTTTATGCACAACCCGATACAATATTGACCATGCACTCGCCTTCATGAGACTGGGGGTGCTACCTCTCCTGCCTTCTGAGCCGGGAATACCGCCATGGAAAAGATACCAACCCAAGACGTCACGCCGAATCCGGTGGGGCATCACACGCCTCCACAACAACCGGTTACTCAGGAAATGTACGCCAAACGGCGTCACATTTATGTGCGAGAAATTAAAGGTATTTTCCAGAAACTACGCCGCAGTACTAACTGGGCGTTAATGCTGATGTTTTTCCTATTGCCCTGGATCAATGTTGGCAACCGGCCCCTCATTCTGTTCGATCTGCCTAATCGCGAATTCCATATCTTTACCGCCACGTTCTATCCGCAGGAGTTCATACTGCTATCGTGGCTGTTGATCATTTGTGCTTTTGGGCTGTTTTTTATTACCGTTTTTGCGGGCCGGGTGTGGTGTGGTTATACCTGCCCGCAAAGCGTTTGGACCTTTCTGTTTATCTGGCTTGAACACCGCATCGAAGGCTCGCGCAATCGGCGTATCAAGCTCGACAATCAACCGATGACGGCGGATAAGGCTTGGCGAAAAACTGCTAAGCACACTGCTTGGCTATTGATAGCGCTCGCTACCGGCATCACCTTTGTGGGTTACTTCACGCCAATTCGTGATTTAGTGACAGAGCTCCCCACCCTTGAAGCCCATGGCTGGTCCTACTTCTGGGTGGGCTTTTTCCTGGTATTCACTTACCTGAACGCGGGTTGGCTGCGTGAACAGGTGTGCATTTATATGTGCCCCTATGCCCGTTTTCAATCGGTGATGTTTGACCGTGACACACTGATTGTCTCCTACGATGAGTCCCGTGGTGAACCCCGTGGCCATCGCCCTAAAAGCCTGAGCCATCTAGAGGCCCGTGAAGCAGGATACGGCGACTGTATCAATTGCGATCTTTGCGTTCAGGTATGCCCTACCGGTATCGATATCCGTGACGGACTGCAGTATGAGTGCATCACCTGCGCCGCCTGCATCGACGCCTGCGACAGCGTAATGGACAAAATGGGCTACCCGCGGGGGCTGATACGCTACACTACCGAAAACGCGCTTGAGGGCAAAAAGAGCCATATCATGCGCCCTCGCCTGCTAGGCTACTTTGCCGCATTGGTGCTAATGATAGGCACTTTTGCCTGGGCGATTAATGACCGCATGCCACTTAACTTTGACGCTGAGCGCGAGCGCACCCAACTTTACCAAACGACCCGCGACGGCCTGATTAGTAATGTGTTTACCCTGACCATTCGTAACCTTGATGACCAGGATCACACTTACCAGCTGAGCGTTTCCGGGCTGCCCAGTTTAGCCTTAGATAGCAATATGATTGACGTGCCTGCGGGTGAGTCGCGCTTAGAAGTCGTTACAGTGACCGCTAGCCCTGACGAACTACAGCAACCCAGTCACGACATTGTATTCACACTGCAGGCTCAGCAAGACGAACGTATTCGCCTTGAGCGGGATGCCCGCTTCCTGGGCGATATTAGGAGATAAACGACGATGTCATCCCTACCCTCTAGCGAGAAGGTGATCCCCTGGTACAAGCAGTTTTGGCCATGGTTTCTAATCGGCATTCTGCTCTCATCCATTATGTTCAGCATAACCTTTGCCGTTATGTCAGTTAAAAGTTTTGATGGCATGGTAGTGCAAGAGGATTACTACGAGCATGGCAAAGCCATTAATATGGTACTTGCCAAGCAGGAGCAGGCGCGCACTCTGAACTTAAGCGCCGAGCTACGTCTTGATCCGATGACCAGCGACATCGTGGTTGATTTAAGCGGCGATGCGCGTCCCGACAAGCTCTATCTGGACCTCATCTTCCCTACCGAGGATGACCGTGATCAATCGTTCATACTGGAGCATGTCCGTGACGGCCGCTATATCACCCAGGGCCCTGACAACCTGCGCTACCGCTGGTACCTACAGATTCAGCCCGCACTAGAAGATGCCGACTGGCGTCTGACGGGTGAAGCGACGTTCCCTAATGAAAATAGCGTCGCGCTATTGCCAGGAGGGCGTCCAGAAAGCGAATGAGCAACGCCGTGCCTGCCTCTGACTGCTACCACTGCGGTAACCCGGTGCCCGCTGCGGCACCCTGGACGATTACCCTGGATGACCACACCCACCCGCTCTGCTGCCCCGGCTGCGAAGCGGTGGCTCATGCCATTGTCGATGGCGGGCTAGAGAGCTACTACCGCTACCGAACCGAACTTCCCGAACGCCCCGATGAACGCCAAGCCGCCAAAGCGGACACGTGGTCGGTATTTGATGATCCCGGCCTGCAAGCGCAGTTTGTTCACCCTGATGGTGATGAGGGCAATGTCAAAGCCACCCTCGCCATTGAAGGCATTACCTGCGCCGCCTGTGCGTGGCTGATTGAACACCGCCTGAATGCGTTGGAGGGAATTACCACCAGCGCGGTGAATTTAACCCACCACCGACTGCGCGTGAGCTGGGACCCGCAGCAGCTTAAACTCTCGCAACTACTAGCCGAACTGGCTGCAATTGGCTACGACGCTCAGCCTTACGAACCGGATCAAGCCCAAGCACGCATGCAGCATGAAGAGCGCATGAACGTGCGTCGATTGATCATCGCTGCAGTAGGCATGATGCAGGTGATGATGTTCTCGATCCCCATTTATGTCTCCGGTCCCGGTGAAATCAGCGACGATTTCTACGCGCTGTTCCACTGGCTCTCGTTTGCCTTAGCAACGCCGGTAGTATTTTTTTCCGCCCAGCCGTTCTTTCGTAATGCCCTGCGAGACCTGCGCACCGGTGTATTGGGTATGGATGTGCCAGTATCGCTGGCGATCGGTGGGGCTTATCTTGCCAGCAGCTATGCGGTGCTGTTTAACGTCGGCGAGGTCTATTTTGACTCGGTCGCCATGTTCACCTTTTTCTTGCTGTTTGGGCGCTACGTGGAAGGCCGAGCCAGGCGCCGTAGTGGGCATAGCGGCAATGTGCTGAGTGGCGTGCTGCCGATCTCGGCCACGCGGCTGGAAAGCGACGGCAGCGAACGCATTCTACCCGCGAGCGAACTCGCCCCGGATGATCGAGTCCTGATCAAGCCCGGCCACGGCGTGCCTGCCGATGGCGTGATTGAGGAGGGAGAATCGAGCCTGGATGAATCCATGCTGACCGGCGAATACCTGCCGGTCACCCGCCGGGTGGGCGACAGCATTACCGGCGGTAGCCAGAACATGGAAAATCCGCTGGTGATCCGTGTTACCCACGCCGGGCGCGATGCCCGAGTGGCGGGCATTGTCGATCTCACCGACCGCGCCTTTGCCAGCCGCCCGCGGCTGGCCCAGATGGCAGCACGCATGGCCCACCTATTTGTGCTCCGCCTGTTAGTGGTAACCGCCTGCGTCACCATCGCCTGGTGGTTTATCGACCCCTCGCGGATGCTCTGGGTACTACTTTCGGTGCTGGTCGTGACCTGCCCTTGTGCGCTGGCGCTGGCCACCCCCGCGGCCCTGACCGCAGGCCATGGTCAACTGCGCAAGCGCGGCGTGTTGATCACCCGTGCCGATGCCATGGAGACGCTCTCCAACGTAACCCGAGTAATCTTTGACAAAACCGGCACGCTCACCCGCGGCGAGATGCACCTGACCCAGACCAAACCGTTCGGCGAATTAACCGCCGAGCGTGCCCAGGCGATTGCCGCGGCGCTCGAAGCCCACTCAGAACACCCTATCGCCCGCGCCTTTCGTCCGTTTCGGGATGCAACGCTTCAGGCAAAAGATATTCATAGCCATACCGGTCAAGGACTAGAGGGCACGCTAAACGGCGCGCGCTGGAAGCTGGGCAAACCAGAATTTTCCACTGGAGAACCCATTTCGGCACCCGCCAGGGGGCAATGGCTGCTGCTGAGCGAAAACGGCGAACCCCGCGCCTGGTTTGGTCTTCATGATGGCATTCGTGATGACGCTGCTGCCACGATCAAAGCCCTACAGGCCCAGGGGCTAACCGTGGAGCTGCTCTCCGGTGATACCGTCGATGCTGTGGAGAGCCTGGCCAACCAACTCAACATAACGACGTGGCACGCAGGCACCAGCCCAGAAGGCAAACTGGCCCGGATGAAAGAGCTTCAAGCCGCTGGCGAAACCGTGGTGATGATTGGTGACGGCATCAACGACGTGCCGGTGTTAGCCGGTGCTGATGTGGCAATTGCCATGAACGGTGCGACGGACTTAGCCCGCACCCGCGCCGACGCGGTGCTGCTCAGCCCACGCCTGATGCGGATTTTTGAGGCTATCGAGATTTCCCGCGCGACCCGGCGTATCATGCGCCAGAACATGATCTGGTCAGTATGCTACAACTTTTCGGCGCTGCCGCTGGCGGCCATGGGGCTGGTGCCACCCTGGATGGCGGCCATTGGTATGTCGCTCAGCTCGCTAGTGGTGGTGGGTAACGCGCTGCGGCTGTCACGCTGGCGTACGACGCCGCCCGCCTCTTCGCCAAGCGCTTCAACACCGGTAACCGCATGACGATTCTGTATCTACTCATTCCGCTTTCACTGATTCTGCTGGGCCTCGCCGTCTGGGCATTTTTCTGGGCGGTGAAAAATGATCAGTTCGACGACTTGGAAGGCCCGGCGCACCGCATTTTGTTTGATGAAGATGAGAATGACCTCAACCCCGAACAGCGACGCCAGCGGCAGCAGACCAAGCACCGCCCTGCTGCCCCCTCCGACACACACTCACCCGACGACCAAGAGCCCCGGCCATGAATCCAACCGGCCTTGACCTGCCGCCACTGCTGGCGGCGTTCGTGTTTGGTTTGATGGGCGGCGCCCATTGCATTGGCATGTGTGGTGGCATTATGAGCGCGCTCACTTTTGCAGTGCCCCCCAGCATGCGTCATCCGGCGCGTATGGGTGGCTTGCTGCTCAGCTATAACGCAGGTCGCATCACTAGCTACATGAGCGCAGGCGCGCTGGTAGCCCTACTAGGCACGCTATTTTCCCTCTCTGCCACGGCGCGAATGCTGCTACAAGTGTTTGCGGCGCTGATGCTGATCCTGATGGCGCTGTATATCGCCAACTGGTGGAAAGGGCTGCTTAAAGTTGAAGCGATAGGCCGCCGCCTATGGCGCTTTATCGAGCCGGTAGGGCGACGTTTAATGCCCGTAGTTCATTTACCCCAAGCCTTTGCGCTGGGGGCGATATGGGGTTGGCTGCCCTGTGGGCTGGTCTACTCCATGCTGGCCTGGAGCTTAGCAATTGCCGACCCGCTCCAGGGCGCACTATTGATGGGCGCCTTTGGACTGGGCACGCTACCTGCGCTGCTGGCCACCGGGCTTGCCGCGCGCCAGTTAAGCCACCTGATTCGTCACCCGGCAACGCGCAGCGTGGCCGCGCTGACGATCATTGCTTTTGCGCTGTGGCAGCTGTGGACACTCACAGCACACAACCTTCATTAACATGACATGGCTCAATATTTATATCGGCGCCGCGCGTTAGGCTGGCATCAAAGCTTTAACGCCACTTTTAACGCCGGAGCGTCACTTCATGCCCGTTCATGCCCTCGCGGCTTCTTCTACGATGACTTCAACCATGGCCGGGGCAGCACCGGAGCAGAAAAAATGGGATGAAGCCTTGCTGCGCCGTTACGACACCAGCGGCCCGCGCTATACGTCCTACCCCACGGCGTTGTCGTTTCACGACCAATTTACCCCGAGCGATTTGACTCAGGCGTTAGAGCGCAGCAATGCCAGCCAACGTCCTCTTTCGCTGTATGTGCATATCCCCTTCTGCCGCAAAATTTGCTTTTACTGCGCGTGTAATAAAATCGCCACCAAGAACACCGCCCTGGCCGAGCCGTACCTATCCCGGCTTGACCGTGAAATGGTGCTGACCGCTCGCCACCTGGATACCACACGACCGGTGAAGCAGTTGCACTGGGGTGGCGGAACACCGACGTTTCTTAACTTGAACCAGATGGGCGACTTGATTGATCGCCTGGACGCGCGCTTTGGTCTCTCGTCCGCGTCTGATCGCGATTACGCGATTGAAATCGACCCTCGCGAAGCGGACGTATTTACGCTGCGCCACCTGCAGTCGCTCGGTTTCAATCGCATCAGTTTAGGCGTGCAGGACTTAAGCCCGCTGGTGCAGAAAGCCATTAACCGTATTCAGCCACGGGTACTCACCGAGACGCTGATGGATGAAGCACACCGGCTGGGCTTTCGTTCGCTCAATCTCGATTTAATATACGGCTTACCCTTTCAGACTGAAAAAAGCTTTGCAGACACCCTGCGCCAAGTGATCGAGTTAAATCCCGCACGGCTTTCTGTGTTTAACTACGCCCACATGCCCGAGCGCTTTGCCCCCCAGCGGCGGATTAACATCGATGACCTGCCGGGCAGCGAAGAGAAGCTGGCGATTCTGCGCACCACGATTGAGATGCTCACCGCGGCCGGTTATGTGCACATCGGCATGGATCACTTTGCTCGTCCTGATGACAGCTTGGCGATCGCCCAGCGCGAAGGCTCGCTCCAGCGCAACTTTCAAGGCTACTCCAGTCACGCCCAGTGCGACTTAATCGGGCTTGGCGTGTCGGCGATTTCTCGCGTCGATGACGTCTATGCACAGAACCCTAGCGATCTGGCCCGCTATGAAGCAGCGCTGGATCAAGGCCAATTGGCAACCGTACGTGGGCTGCGCTTAAGTGACGATGACCTGATCCGCCGGGACGTTATTGAGCGACTAATGTGTGATATGCGCATTGATCTGGCCGCCATCGGTCAACGCTGGAACATTGATGCCCCGCGTTACTTTGCGCAAGCGCTTGAGCACTTACAGGGCGCCGAGCGAGATGGCCTGCTGACGCGCAGCGGCGACCAGCTTAGCGCGACGCCCATGGGACGGCTGCTGATTCGTCACTTAGCCATGGCGTTTGATGCTCACCTGCCGCAGCAATCAGGCAAGCACTACTCAAAGATTGTGTAAACAAGCTATCGCTAACGAAATGAAGCTTCCATACTAAGAGAAGCCTACCTCAGCACGGCGTAATGATTACCTGCCACTCACGACGCTACTCAAGGAGTTATGCATGTTGGAACCCATGAGCCGCCGACGCTCGCTACTCCATGAAGCTCGCTGCCAAACCTGCAGCTTGAGCTCACTATGCTTGCCACTTGCCCTTGAGATAGACGATATGGGCCAGTTCGATGCCATTATTCGTCGTCGCGCACCGCTGAAAAAAGGCGAGCCACTATTTCGCCAAGGCGATACTTTTACCAGCGTTTATGCGGTACGTTCGGGCAGTTTGAAACAAGTCACATCAGAGGGAAACGGCAGCGAACAACTGACCAATTTCTACCTCCCGAGCGAACTAGTGGGGTTGGACGGGATTGATGAGGAGCACTACCCAGGAAGTGTAATTGCCCTGGAAACGACCACCGTTTGCGAGATTCCCTTTGATCGCTTGGACTCACTCTCAGAGGAGTTGCCCGAACTGCGTGGCCAACTGTATCGCAGCATGAGCAAAGAGTTACGCGATGACCGGCGCATGATGCGCCTGCTGTCACGTAAAACTGCCGACCAGCGGCTAGCGAGCTTTTTAATAACACTTTCGGATCGTTTTCGTCGCCGTGGCTACTCGCCCTACAGTTTCCGCCTTTCCATGCCCAGGGCCGATATCGGCAACTATTTGGGTTTAGCGGTGGAAACCGTCAGCCGTATTTTAAGCCGCTTTCAGCAGCAGAGCGTAGTGGCGGTGTCCGGGCGAGAGGTCAATATTCTTGATATGCAGCGCTTAATCACCCTCGCCGAAGAGGAGCAGCAAACGGTTAACTGACGTTAAATGCCTGAATGCGCCCGGCCAATAGCTCTGCCTGTTTGGCTTCTAGCCCTTCAAAATCAAACAGGCTGCGATCCGCCAGCTGGGAAGGCGCAATATTAGTTACCGCCTTAAACATGCTTTCCAGACGGCCGGGGAATTTTTTGTCCCACTCAGCGAGCATCTCTTTGACGACCTGGCGCTGCATATTGGGCTGCGAACCGCATAGATTGCAGGGAATAATCGGAAATTCCATCATCCGTGAAAACTCGGCAATATCCGCCTCTTTGCAGTAAGCCAGCGGCCGAATGACGATATTTTTACCATCATCAGAAAGCAGCTTAGGCGGCATCGCTTTTAAGTTGCCGCCAAAGAACATATTGAGAAACAGCGTTTCAAGGATATCTTCGCGGTGGTGGCCCAGGGCGATTTTATTGGCGCCAATCTCTTCAGCAAACCCGTACAGCGAACCGCGGCGCAGGCGTGAACAGAGCGCACAAGTCGTTTTACCTTCTGGCGTTTTTTCTTTCACCACCGAATAAGTATCACGCTCGACAATGTGATATTCCACGCCCTGCTTATCCAGATACGCAGGCAGCACGTGCTCGGGAAAACCGGGCTGTTTTTGATCCAGATTGACCGCCACCAGTGAGAAATTGACCGGCGCATTGCGCTGCAAATTGCGCAAAATCTCCAGCATCGTATAGCTGTCCTTGCCTTATATGCCAAATTTTTTTAAAAGAGGAAGAGTGAGTGAGTGAGTAAAGCATTACAATACAGTCACTTAATTTTCTTTCTTCTAAAGAAAACAAACACAAGCCATACAAAAAATTCATTTTTTGTAAAAAAAAGCTTTAAGCAAATGCAGTTGATCAAAATATAACCAAAGACAGCCCAGATACACCAATGTATTCTTTACAAAATCATAGGTTGATTGCTTCTATAAAATTGGTCGAAGAAACATCTACACTGCCAGTATGGTTCGAGATGACTTTACTAGGGAAGGTCTGAATAATTACCGATATTCGTCAACGCTCACTTGAGCTGATAAAAAATTGCAAATTTAGGCACTATTTTCCCGTTCTTTGTGCATTTTTTGCCCGTTAACCGCTCATTAAGCGGAAAACGGGCGCAATAGCCCTATTCCCACAGGTATTTTTCACTGATCAGCAGGTTGCTGAACGCCGCCAGCAGGTGCAGGCGCTGGGTGTTTTTAGCAAGACCACGATAGCGAACCTTGCCATAACCAAAGACTTGCTTGATGTACCGAAAAGGGTGCTCCACCTTGGCTCGGATGCTGGCTTTGATCTTTTCGACTTTCTGTTGCTTGGCATCCAACTTCTTTCGCGTGCCAGGCCGTCTGGCAATATACCAAGAGACGTCGCAGCGGTGATGGAGCTCGTCTCGCTTTTGAATGCCCAGGTAACCGGCATCACCGAAGACGCGCTGCTCTTCACCGTGAAGCAGCTTATCGGCAGGCACAATGTCATGCACATTAGCAGCCGTGGTGTCGATGCTGTGAATCAACCCAAGTTTGTCGTCGACACCTATGTGCATTTTCATACCAAAGTGCCAGGAGCCACCTTTTTTAGTCTGGTGCATCTCCGGATCGCGCTTGCCATGTTTGTTTTTGGTAGAACTAGGCGCAGAAATGATAGTGGCATCAACAATGCTGCCTTCGCGCAACATTAGGCCGTTTTTCGCCAGGTGTTTGTTCACTTCCTGGAACAGCACCTTGCCAAGGCTGTGTCGTTCTAGAAAATGACGAAACTTGAGAATCGTCGTTTCGTCCGGCAATCGGTCTAGCTTCAAACCGGCGAAATGCCTCATGGACTCGATCTCGTAGAGAGCATCTTCCATTGACGGATCGCTCAAGTTGTAGAACAACTGCATACAGTGAACTCGAAGCATGGCAGACAATGGATACGGAGGCCGCCCGCTCTCGCCCTTGGGGTAATAACGGGCTACCTTCTTCTCCAGCTGCGTCCAGGGGATCAGCTTGTCCATCCGCTCCAGAAAGAGTTCGCGGCGAGTCTTTCGCTTTTTGTTCTGGTACTCGGCTTCGGAGAAGGTGATCTGATCCATGGCAGCACTGAACCCTATGCAGTTGACGATGTTCGTATTATCGCTGAAGGCAGAGACTTTTTCAGAGCCTCCCTAGACCTGTCGATATCGAGATTGTGGAAATCGAAAAGATTTAAGTCAGCTAGTTGGCTTGGACTTACATTCTGGATACCGTTAAATATGTTTTCAATACAACCCGCTTTTTGTTTTTCCCAGCCTGCCAACATGTTTTTTATATTCTGTCTTTGTAAGTTCTCCTGAGAACCACAAAGATTACATGGAATAATTGGAAATTCTACAATTGATGCCAGCTTAGCAA
This sequence comes from Vreelandella arctica, assembly GCF_037070215.1. NCBI lineage: Bacteria > Pseudomonadati > Pseudomonadota > Gammaproteobacteria > Oceanospirillales > Halomonadaceae > Vreelandella > Vreelandella arctica. The sequence continues at coordinate 69,260 of NZ_JBANSN010000021.1, forward strand.
TATCTTTCTCACGACAATAAGAAAGCGGTCTTATTACAATATTTCTGCGATCATCACTTAGCAGCTTAGGAGGCATTGCCTTTAACCTGAATCCGTGAAGCCGGCGCCGACACTTTCCCTATCACCGCCAGCGAGCACTTTTTGATCATTCGCCCCGTGCAAGTTGGCTTTCGCAAGCCCGTTATTGCCAAAACCCACCGTGCTG
>NZ_JBANSN010000022.1:0-61779 GCF_037070215.1 Vreelandella arctica
AAAACGGAATCGGTTGACCCATCGTGACCGCTCAGCGTACAAAACTCTCTCCAGCGTGAAGGCCGTGTGCAAATCGGTCACGATCACCGGAATGACCGGTCACGTTCGCCGGAATACGCATATCTTCGCGATCAAATCAAAGACTTAGATAGGAATACTAAATTTCAAGAAATCAGAGTTGGTGAATATTCATCAAGCTTAAGAAAGCTCGATGAAGAAATTGTCTCGCTCGAATCGAGTTTGACGAAAGAAGAAGGGGGTTCCCAAACAACATCTTTGATATCTGCAATAAGTGCCTTAACGCGATCAATTGTTGATCGACAAGGCAAAAAAGAAGTAATGGAAAGGATCGAGTCTGAGAAACAGGATTACGTTCAGCTCTTGAATAGGCGCAGGGGCCTTCAAGGCGATATCTCCTCTTTTGAAGGAGGTGCGGGTTCGAATGATATCAGAATTCTCGAATTCAGAAATTCCTATCGTAAAAAGATTATTGAATGGCTTGATGTTCTCAGTACGAAGAACGTTTCAAGAGACATTACTGTCGACGCTGATTTTAATGTTCTGTTTGGAAAGGAAAAATTATCTCAATTCAGTGGTAGTACGCTTTTGCGGTCAGTTCTTGCTCTCAGAGCTGCCTTCTTTGAACTGTTTATTTCCATGGGATGCACCTCCGTAGAATTCCTAATATTTGATACGCCACGGCAGCATGATATTGAAACTAAGGATTTTGCAGCATTTATCGCTAGGTTAAAAAATATCTGCAAAAAAAATCGTGCTCAGGTCGTTTTCTCGACCACAGAGTATCACTATAACGCAGCAGAGGATGACATAGAGTGGCAGCCGGAATTCTCTGGCTTTGAACAGCCAATGTACTTGGGGATAATTAATAATCAAGTGTCTAGCCAGGCACAATGAAAGCAAAGTATGAAATTTTAAATATAGGAATACCATAAAGAATCGAATAATTTGTATTTTCGCTTTTCCCGAATATGGAAATGGTGGTGATTGCGTATAAAAAACGCAATCACTCGGAAAAATTTTCTCTTCACTTAAAGTTTTCCGGTGTTGCGAGCATTAGCTCCAAAAAGTATCGAGAAAAGTTTTTATGTATAGAATGATTGATGGTTCTGACCATGATGGCCTTTTTGGCCAAATGACAATAGGTTGTCCGAGTAAAGAACTTTTAAATCAGGTTTTTATTAATCAAAATGTTTATGGAAAAAGGCTAGAGCTAATCCACGCAGTGTATGACAAGCACATAAAAGAAGATCATCATCAAAATGACTTAATTAATAAGCATCGCCTTTCGCCTGCAGGATGTACGTTAGACTATCAACCGATGAGTCAGGGTAACTTTTAAGCTCATGCAAGTAATACCACTTCACGGTTCAAAGCATGATCAGACAGCAGGTGGCCTGAAGGGTGCAATGACAACTATAGCGAAAGTGTTTGAAAGAAGCCATACGATCGAATGGACGTTGTCAATATTTCAGGATATCACCGATATTCATCGCCTCAAGCTCGAGCGTTACTTGAACCAAACTTAGTTGGAGGGATTAATCTCCAGCAATGTAATTGGTCAATATTCAGTCACTAGCGATGGGTACGAATATTTAGTCAATCATGCATAACAAATGCTGGCGCGCCCCCCCTTTCTATTGCGCCTTCGGCTCTACTCCAAGGAGTTGTGCTACAAGCGGTATGAGCTAGGAGCGCTAATGCTTTAACCTCAAGTGCGTCAGCCAAGCTTGGAAGAGATAGGTAGTCCTCAACTACATAAACTTACCCCTAATCATTATCGCAAATAAACTACTGCTTAAATTTAGCCGGTTTGTAATCCACCATCCTTTTCCCCAAGTCAGTACATAAAAGAGAGCAGGCACGCTATGAATCTACTCTTCCTCGGCACCTCCGCCGGTGTGCCCACCAAAAGCAGAAACGTCTCCGGGATCGCTTTACGAGAGAGCAAAGGTAAGGGCTGGTACCTGATCGATTGCGGTGAGGGCACTCAGCATCAGGTCTTACATACCAAGCTGTCGTTCCATTCATTGAAAGCCATCTTTATTACCCACGTGCACGGCGATCACTGCTATGGGCTGCCGGGCATACTGGCGAGTGCAGGAATGGGTGGCCGGAAAGCGCCGCTTACCATTGTGGCACCTGCAGGCATAAAGGAATGGCTGGAAGCTACCTGCGAGGCCACACAGTTAGGCTTGCCCTTCGCCTTGGAATTTATCGACTCGAACGAGCTGCCAAGCGTTGAGTTTGAGAGCATCGCGGTTACCACATTCAGGCTTTCACACAGGGCGCCGTCCTATGCTTATGGGTTTACGGAGACAAAAGTCGACGCCGCCTTGGACGTGGATAAATTAGCGCAGAAGGGCATTCCGAGAGGGCCGTTGTGGGGGCAGTTGAAGCAAGGGTTGGATGTTGAGTTTGCGGGTGAGCTTTTAAAAAGCCATGACTACTTGATCTTCAAACATAAGCCGAGAAAAGTGGTGATCGCTGGGGACAATGACCGGCCTGATTTGTTGTTTGATGCGTGTTCGGGCGCACAAGTACTGGTGCATGAAGCCACTTACACCGAAGAGATGGCCCAGAAGGCCGGTGATGTGGGGCATAGCTACGCCAAGCTTGTCGCCGCGTTTGCCGAATCGGTTCAACTGCCCAACCTGGTGCTGACGCACTTTAGCCCGCGTTACCAGTTCAACCCCAATGCGACGCCCTCCATCGAAGATATCCGCAAAGAGGCCGAGAACGCCTATTCAGGCTCGCTTTATTTGGCGCAGGATTTTAGCGAATACACCCTGGATAAAGCGGGCCACTTTGCTGAAGTGGCGAGTGAATAACTGCTTTCATCCCGCCGCTCCTTGAGTGCTTTCCACGTAGGTCATTCGCGCAGGTCAGTCGCGGCAATAGCCTTCACCTGTTGCGACTACCAAGCAGTCTTCCTTTTCCAATAGCCACTTCATGCCAGTGGCTTCGCCGTCGCCCGCACTAAGCAGCTGTGGGCCGTCCCCTCGGTTGAAGCGAATGCCCTCGGCGGTGGCCTGCCCTTCGAAGGTGCCGATTTGGTCGGCATCCAGGCCGTACTGCATTTCAAGCAGATAGTGGCCCGGTCCTGCAGACTCGTCCTTGCTGATTTCCAGGAATAATCCTTCAACGCCAATCCATCGGCCGACCCATTGGTCGGTCATGTGGTGGTGGGGCTGGTTTTGCTCGGTTGATGTACCTGGGTCCGGCGTGCCTGATGCGGCGGTGTTGCTGTTTTGGGCGCACCCGCTGATAAGTAATAGGGTGCTTAGAGCTAACGCTGTTTTGATCATGAGTAGTGATACCTGCTGGGGGTGAATGGCCGTCTAAATCCAATCCTCTACTCGAAGCCCTGGGACGCGACTAAACTCCCCTAGATTATTGGTTACCAGAATCAGGCCTCTTGAACGAGCATGCCCGGCAATCATCTGATCGTATGGGCCGATGGGTGTGCCCGCTTTGGCCAGCTCGCTACGCAGCTGGCCACTGTGGTAAGCGGCACTGGGGTCGTAATCGAGAACTTCCAGCCGCGCCGCAAATCCTTCTATCACACCCAAGTTTTTCTCGGGAGAAGCGGACTTCTCAGCACCATACACCAACTCCATGAGTGTCACTGTGCTGATGCAGAGCTGGTCGCTATGCTGGTTAAAGGTCTCACGAACATGGGGAGGTTTATGTTTGATGGTGAAAATGCAGATATTGGTGTCAAGCATGTACTTAAGCATCAAAGCGCCTCTCGTTCCTGTTCGTTTGGCTGCTCACGTTCACTCATAAAGTCTGCAGTGACACTTTGGCCATCAAACCAGCTGTCCCACGCCTCACCTACGGGGGTAATTAAGCGCGCGCGACCCAAGGCAATAACATCAACACGTGTAACGTTCTCAGGCAGCGCGAGGGATTTCGGCATGCGCACCGCTTGACTGCGGTTACTTTTAAACACCGCTGCTTTTTCCATGGCTGTCTCCTTTAAGTACTGCCGTTACTCAATCTATACGCGTAACATACTTTCTTTAGTTTGATCGAATTTTGGGATATGTCAAAGGGATATACAAATGCAAAAGGTAAAAATTGACCTAGTATCCGATGTAGCCTGCCCGTGGTGCGCGATTGGCTACCGGCGCTTAGAGCAGGCGTTAGAGACACTTGATGGCGAGATCGACGTCGAGCTGGTCTGGCAGCCTTTTGAGCTGAACCGCGATATGCCGCCCGAGGGCGAGCCGATCCTTGAGCACTTATGCCGCAAGTACGGTAAGGATGCTGCCAGCATGGAGCAGTCCCAGCGCGAGATCATGGCCGCCGCCGAAGAGCTTGGGCTGAATTTCCACGGTGCTCTTGAGCGTCGAGCGAACAATACTTTCGCTGCCCACCGCGTGTTGGCATGGGCCGGAACGCAAAATCAAGAGACGGCCCTGCAGTTGGCATTGTTCGAGGCTTATTTTGGTGAAGCGAAAAACCCGGCCGACCCAGAAGTACTTCGCGAGAAGGCCACTGAGGTGGGACTTGACGGCGACACCGCCGAGGCCATCGCCCGCTCTGATCAATATGCAGATGAAGTACGTGAGGCAGAACAGCGCTTTATGGACGCAGGGGTAATCGCCGTGCCAGCCATAATCCTAGATGGCCGCTACCTGATTTCTGGCGCCCAGCCCGCCAATGTGCTGGTCGATGCGCTTCGTCAGGTGGCTGAGGAAAGCGCGAACGGCTAACGTCAAGCCTTAGTGGTCACCGAGCCGACTCGTTTTTGCTGAGATCCAAAAATAGACTTTCTACACCGGATCATGTTCCGACCCATTGATCGGTAATCTTAAACAGAGATTAACCGTAAAATGAGGTAACCACTGAAACCAGAGACGCCGAGCCTACTGATTTCAATTCAACTGTGAAAAATGCCCATGACGACATCACTTCATCGCCTTTACTCTTTTCGTCGCTGTCCCTATGCCATGCGTGCCCGTCTCGGCACGTTGTTTGCTGAGTTAAAGGTGGAGCTGCGGGAGGTCATATTGAAAAACAAACCGGCCCAGATGCTAGCGATTAGCCCGAAAGGTACTGTGCCTGTTTTACAGCTTTTTGATGGTACCGTGATCGAAGAGAGCCGAGAAATAATGGTGTGGTCGCTTGAGCAACAAGATCCGCAGGGGCTGTTAGATGCGAAGGTTAGGGATCAGGCCAATGCCCTGATCGACCAAAACGATAATGAATTTAAACATTGGCTGGATCGTTATAAATATGCCGACCGACATCTCGAAATGACTCAGGCAGAATATCGGCAACGGGGTGAGACTTTTTTACAGGTTTTAGAGGAGCATCTGACTCAAAAGCCTTATCTTCTGGGGGATAACGCGACCATTGCTGATATTGGCATCATGCCTTTTATCCGCCAATTCGCCCATGTAGATCGCGATGTTTTTTATAGCCTACCTTACCCGCACCTGCAGCGGTGGTTAGAAGACTGGTTGGAGCACGCCTTCTTTCTGCAGGCCATGACCAAGTTTCAGCCATGGCAAGAGGGGGATGACGTGGTAGTTTTCCCTTCGTAAACATAGCGCTACCTATTAATTTCTAGTCGGGTTTCTTCCTTTCTGCATAAACGCCCGCAGCGTATCACTCGCTTGGTCGATGGGTAGCACGCCATCCCAGTGTCTGCGATTGCCTTACCTGTTTTGGGCATAAGCTGCATTAAGCTGTTTTATAATTCTCTTTGCGGGATGCCCGGCTTGTAGCCCTGTGGCCAAAATGCTTGACCCTTCGGCTTGAAAGTCCATGTAGCCGTTGTGGCGTGGCCGCACCCAGGCTCTTTCAAGAGTCGCTAATGTATTACGATAAAAGCCATATACCGGTTTATTAACCGCTTCATCTTCCCAGGCTGAGGCATGTCCCGGCTGCCCCCAGCTTTTACGAGAATCGTTTTCTGCACATCTTCGCCGGCCACCCAAAAGGCATAAAAGGTAAGAGTCGACCTAGTACCAATGTCGCCTGCCCGTGGTGAGCAATCGGCTACCGACGCTTGGAGCAAGCGTTAGAGACACTCAATGGCGAGATCGACGTTGAGCTGGTCTGGCAGCCTTTTGAGCTCAACCGGGATATGGCGCCCGAGGGAGAGCCAATCCTGGAGCACTTATGCCGCAAGTACGGCAAAGACGCGGCCAGCATGGAGCAGTCTCAGCGCGAGATTATGGAGGTGGCCGAAGAGCTTGGGCTGAATTTCCGTGGTGCTCTGGAGCGTCGGGCGAACAATACCTTTGCTGCTCACCGCGTGCTGGCGTGGGCCGGAACGCAACACCAAGAGACAGCCCTGCAGCTGGCACTATTCGAGGCCTACTTCGGTGAGGCGAAAAACCCCGCCGATCCAGCGGTTCTGGGGGAGAAGGCCATTGAGGTTGGGCTGGATGGCGACACCGCCGAAGCCATCGCCCGCTCCGATCAGTACGCGGACGAAGTGCGCGCGGCAGAGCAGCGATTCATGGAGGCAGGGGTAAACGCCGTTCCCGCATTTATTCTAGATGGACGCTACCTGATTTCAGGTGCCCAGCCCGCTGACGTGTTGGTCGATGCGCTTCGTCAGGTGGCCGAGGAAAACGCTAGCCGCTAACGTCCGTCGCTCTTTAGTGATCACCGAGCAGGTTAGTCGCGGCAATAGCCTTCACCTGATTTCACTACCAGGCAGTCTTGCTTGTCCATTAGCCACTAGAATAGCAAATTGCTGTGCTATAAGTATGCGCATATAGTAAGTGCATTGTTATGTGCGAGGAGTGAATCATGCAAGCCGCCGAAGTAACCAAATCCATGCGCAAGCCGACGAACCTATCGCTAGATAGTGCCCTTCTCAAAGAGGCTAAAGCGCTGGGAATCAATGTTTCACGATCAGCAGAGGCAGGGATTGTGGAGGCGGTGAAGCTGCATAAGCAGAAGCAGTGGTTGGAGGATAATGCCAACGCCCTTGCAAGCTCGAATGCATACGTTGAAGCGAATGGGTTGCCTCTTGCACGGCACCGTCAGTTCTAATGGCCCGTTTCGATATCTTTGAAAATAAGGGTGGGGATGGCTATCTGCTGGATGTTCAGACAGAGCTTCTCAGTGGCTTGAACACTCGAGTGGTCGTGCCACTGCTGCCCAAATCCTCGGCACCGTCTCCTGCACAGAGGCTAAACCCGGTGTTCAACGTTAAGGGCCAAGAGGTTGTCATGGCGACTCAGTACATGGCTGCTGTGCCTGAAAGCGAATTGCGTTTTATTGCGGGTAGTCTTGCTGAGCAGCAAGACGAAATTTCTGCGGCGTTGGATATGCTGTTTTTGGGATTTTAAGGTTGAGCTTGTCGGAAGGCTCTCGGGCGTACCCTGGAAAGCATCCAAAGCCTATTTGGGACGTTCAAAATGAGTCGATTAAATAAAGAAGAGCAGGATATTCTGGACGCATTTGATGCGGGAGAGCTGCGGCGAGCGACCGATATTGAGGACAGGAATGCAAGGCATCAGCAGTATGCTGAGGCGATGCTCAAGAAAGATGCCAGCGACCAGCGCGCTAAAGGCCCACACCCTTTAATCTGCTGCGACTGAGTGGGCTATCCGATATATTGCTAGTGTCAATGTATCGGAGGCAGACATGGTTGATTTCGCATCCCTGCTAATAGTGGCGGGCACATTCTTGATTGCGGGAAGCGTCAAGGGCGTCATTGGCCTTGGACTCCCGCCAGTTAGCTTAGCGCTGCTTACCGTCGCGCTGGATCTGCCAACGGCCATGGCGCTAATGCTTATTCCCTCATTTGTTACGAACATTTGGCAGTCAACGGTGGGCGGGAACGCAAGAGCCATCTTGGCTCGCATTTGGCCATTTCTGGCGATGGCGACTCTTACTGTCTGGATTGGTGCGGCCGCACTGACTCGCGTCAATCTCACGTATCTGACGGCGCTCCTGGGCAGTTTGCTGATTATTTACGCTGTCGTGAACCTGGCCGGGATCAAGATTGTTGTACCCAGCCGCCATGAGGTTTGGGCAGGGCCGTTAATCGGCTCGGCGAATGGTGTGCTTACCGGGATGACGGGGTCATTTGCGGTACCGGGCGTGATGTTTCTTCAGGCCATTGGCCTTCCGAAGAATATGCTGATTCAAGCGATGGGCATGCTATTTATGGTCTCCACGGTGGCTCTCGCGGCGGCGCTGCAACAGGCCAATTTTTTGACACTCCAAACGGGCGTAATGTCGGCAGTGGCGGTGTTGCCCGCGCTCGCTGGCATGGTGATTGGCCAGCGAATTAGAGAACGCTTATCCGAGCAGATGTTCCGCAAGGTATTCTTCATTTCACTTCTGATTCTGGGTGCTTACATTATTGTTAATACGCTTCAGAAGCTTTAAGTGCCTTTCAAAACCAATAGTGGGCGCACTAGGGTTTGTACGAAAAGTCGGCGAGCGATGGCTAGACAAGGCAAAAATCAACGAAAAACGGACCGGGCTCGCGTGCGAGTTTACAGGGTGTAAATGAGCATTTTGATCGGACTCGCGCACGAGATGATTTTTAACGCCGTATAGACGAGTGCAGGCAGTTTTCGTACAAAGCCTAAGTGGTTAAGACGACACCAGAATCAAGCGCTGGCTTTTACCTAAAGCCAGCGCTGAATATCACTTAACGCAAAAACGCCCGCAACGTATCACTCGCCTGGTCAATGGATAGCACGCCATCCAAGTGGCCTCGGTTGCCTTCCAGGGTTTCAATCGTCACGTCGGTGCCGTCTGCTTCAATCAGCTCGGCGGTACGGCGCACGCCTTGGGGCGCGAAGACGAGATCGTTTTCGCTATACAGCATCAGAGTCGGTGCTTCGATGGCGGCAAGTCCTGCCTCTAACGAGTCGCCGTGGCCTGCCATAAAGGTTTGGTTGGCACGCACCAGATAGAGCAGGTGATTGGCATCGGATGTGGCAGCACGGGCAGCGGCGACCTCATCCAGCGTTTGTTCAATCGCGTAGCGGGCGTTGATATCCTGCGCGGGGTCGCGCGCTTCGTCGGCCCAGTCGCGATTAAACGTCTCGTTGGCCCACTGCCAGTGGTTGGCGTTGAGGGTGACCAGTTTCAGCGCTTCTTTTAGACCGTCGGTGGGCGGCTCGCCATCGTAGTAGTCGCCTTTGTTCCAGTTGGCATCCAGTCTAATGGGCGCTGCCCAGGCGCTTAGGGTTGCCAGCAGCCATGGGTCGGCAACGCCGCCGCCAATCACAGAGATTAGTCGTTCGACTCGGTCAGGGTAGTCGCTGGCCCACTCGATGGCCTGTAGCGCGCCCATTGAGGCACCCATCACCGCATGCAGTGATTCAATCCCTTGGCTCTCTAACAGCTCGCGCTGAACCTCGACAAAGTCTCGAATGGTGACGACCGGGAAGTCCATCCCCCAGGGCTCGCCGGTATCGGGGTTGATAGAAGCGGGCCCGGTGGTGGTGACGTTGGGGTCATTGGCACCGAGGTTGACCAGGGTATCCGAGGAGATGATGTAGTACTCATCGGTATCCAGTGGTTTGCCAGGGCCAATGATGGCATCCCAGTAGCCGGTCGGCTGCCCATCTTCCTCATAGCGGCCAGCCGCATGGCTGGTGCCTGAGAAGAAGTGGGTGATTAGAATGACGTTATCGCGGGCGTCATTGAGCTCGCCGTAGGCTTCCCAGCCCACGGTGACCTCGGGAATGGTCATGCCCCCTTGGGTCGTGAAGTTTTCCATCTCGAAGGTCTGTTTTTCGACCACGCCATCCCAGGCCATTAGCGATGAAGAGGCCACTAGGCTGATACCGATCACGGCCGAGGCAGTGAGCAGAGGGTGCCGTTGTATAAGCGCCATAAGCGATCCTTAGATGAGAGGTTATTGTGGTTGTTATTGGCGACAGTGAGCCGCTGCCTTCTCAGCGTAGTCGGTTCTAGCGCATTTTAAACGGATTCGCTGCCCCCTCGTAAATGTGGTGCGATGTGATTGAGGCGCTTGCCTATAGGTATCACGTAGTGGCACCGGATTTACCCACCTTTGCCAATCTAACCAAGATGATCAATCAATTTGCGGAGCAGTTGCAGCTCGATCGCTACGCCAGTATCTAGGCAAGCGTTACCCCACCGGAGCGGTGCAAATAGACAATACTCAAGGGTTGAAGCTTTAGTGGCTAGAGGTTTTATAGTGAAGGGAATGAATAATCCGAATGAGGTTAACAGATGGGACATCATCATGATCATGCCCACATTGATCCGGCCTCTGGCGACCGGCGTGTCAGCATTTCAATTTGGGCCAATGGTCTGTTAACCATCGCCCAAATCGTCGGTGGCATTCTGTCGGGAAGCCTATCGCTTATCGCTGATGCGCTGCATAATTTTTCTGACATGGCAGCGCTCGTCATTGCCTTTGCCGCCCGCAAAATCGCAAGACGGCCCGCCGATGCGCACATGACCTTTGGCTATGGCCGCATCGAGATAGTGGCAGCACTCATTAACTACACCACGCTCATTATCGTCGGCGTCTATCTGATTTACGAAGGCGCTATGCGCATGATCCATCCCCCTGAGATACAGGGTTGGATCATCGTTATCATTGGTGGGGTCGCGCTTGTCATCGATGCACTTACCGCCATGCTCACTTGGTCGATGCAAAAAGAGAGTGTCAATATACGCGCTCTGTTTCTGCACAACTTATCGGATGCGTTTGCCTCCATCGCCGTGATTATCGGCGGTTCACTGATTTTGCTGTATGACATGCGTTGGGTAGATCCCGCCATTACGATAGGGATTGCGCTGTATATTCTTTACCTTGCCTTCTCAGAAATTGGTGGCCCTATCCGCACGCTGATGCTGGGATCTCCGCCTGACATTGACGGGCAAGGCGTCATTGAAACCGTACGAAGCATCGAGGGTGTCCAGGATATTCATCATGTGCACCTGTGGCAGATGCAGGAAAATGCGGCCGCCCTTGATTGCCACGTGGTCATGACGGAAGCAGGTTGGCAGCGGCTTGAATCAGTGAAAGCAGCGATCAAAGATCAGCTAAAAAAGCGCTTCAACATTGTCCATTCCAGCTTGGAGTTTGAGCATATTGATCACGCGCATCAGGATGCCAACCTTTATGGGCATGAGTAACAGGCCAAAGCACGCTCGTTTAGATGTCTATTTACCATTTGGCTAAATGCCGTAGCGTCCCGATCTGGCTTTTTAACTACACCTTTGAAACAGAGAGAGAAAAATGTTCAAAAAAACGTCTTTTATGCTTGCGGGTACGTTGATGCTAACGGCTGCCATCGTGATGGTATCAAAACCTGCACTCTTGGATATGCAAGCTGAGGCGGCCAGTGAGAATGGTGCCCAGGCCGAGAGTTCCTTGGTGCGTTCACACTCCCCAATCCTGGGGCAAGCAGACGCGCCAGTGACGATTGTTGAGTTTTTAGACCCGGCCTGCGAAGCCTGCCGCGCCTTCTACCCACTTACCAAACGTATTCTGGAAACCTATCCGGAAAAAGTGCGGCTAATCGTGCGCTACACGCCTTTCCACGGCGACGTATCTGATAAGGCCATTCGTGTGTTGGAAGTCGCGCGTCGTCAGGGAGTGTTCGAACCGGTACTGGAAGCACTGCTGGCTCGCCAGGAGCAGTGGGCATCTCATGGCAGTTTTGATGAATCCGCTATCCTGGAAATCGCCAGCGAAGCGGGTCTTGATCGAGCGGCTGCCGAGGAACAACTTACCTCTGCTGACGTACAGGCGGTGATCGACCAAGACATGGCGGATGTCAGGACAAACCAGATTCGCCAAACACCGACCTTTTTCATCAATGGCGAACCTTTAGACCCCTTTGGTATGCAAGCGCTGATTGATGCCGTAGAGAGACACGTACAGGCGACCTCTGAAGCAGAGGATGGCCAGTGATGCAGCGCCGGTGGCTTCGCCGTCACCCGGGCGGAGAAGCTGTGGGCCGTCCTCGCGGCTGAAGCTAATGCCATCGTCGGTTACTTGGCCTGCCGTTTTGGCAGTTTGCATGTAAAGCGGTGTCGGCCCAAACGAGACTCAGCGCATTTTAAACGGATTCAAGCCGTTGGCTTGTTGCATCATCATGCGTTTGGCGAACGGGAAGCGCTCGGCAATTTGCAGGCTTAGATCGCCTAGCTGGCGCAGCGGCTTGGCACCGGTAAACAGGTGGTGAAAGCTGTCGGTGGCAGCGATCATGGCCTGGTTGGCGACGCGGCGCTGGCACTCGAAGCGCAGTAGGTCAATCGGGTCACCTGGGTCGCGACCTTTGACGATGATCTCGGCCAGGGTGTCGGCGTCGTGAAGGCCGATATTCAACCCCTGGCCTGCCAACGGATGCACCACGTGGGCGGCATCGCCAATCAGCGCCAGGCGCTTGCCGATATAGCGCTGAGCGTGTTGGCGCTTGATGGGAAAACTAGCCCGCGCCACGATGCGAGTGATTTTGCCCAGGCGCTTGGGAAAGGCCATTTCGATGGCCGCTTTCAGTGCGTCATCGTCGAGCTGTTCGCGGGCTTTGGTGGTTTCGTCGCGGTCATACCACACCAGGGAGGCGCGCTGGCCGGGAAGCGGCAGCATGGCCAGCGGGCCGGTGGGGGTAAACACCTGCCAACTGACATCCTGCTGGGGCAGTTCGGTTTCCACGTTAATGATCATCGCCCGCTGATGGTAGTCATAGCGGGTCACGCTAATGCCGGCCAGCGAACGCAGCGTCGATGTTGCCCCGTCGGCGCCGACAATCAGGCGGGCGCTTAGGGTTTTGCCGTTATCCAGCTCCAGTAGTCGGCTGTTCGTCGCCGAGACGGTGCTTAACGGCGCGCACTGGGTGTAGCAGGTAACGCTGGGCAGCTGTTCCAGGCGTTGCCATAGCGCATACTGCAGGGTGCGATTTTCGATAAAGATGCCGAAGTCTTCCATTCCGCTATCTTCAGCGGAAAACAGAGAGTGGCCGGTGCCATCCTGGTTGGAAACATCGATATGGCGAAACGGGCAGCTACGCTCTTCCGGCAGAGTGGTGCCGCTTGCCTTGATAAATGCCAGCGAGCGCGCATTGAGCGATGAGATGCGCAGGTCATAATCGCCGCTGGGCGGAGTGGGGGCATCGCCCTGTTCCACCAGCCCTACAGAAAAGCCGGTTTGGCCCAAGCGCGCCGCCAGCGCGGCGCCGACCATGCCGCCGCCGACAATGATGACATCATGGTCGTGCTGCCCAGAACGTTGCTCAGACTGTTGCATCATATGCTCCTTAAAATAATGAGGTGCCGTTGTGCATTGCGCAGGCGTTGGTTGTCATACAGTATCGTTGAGTTTGAGCAAGATTGCCTAGAGGTGAACGATTGACGCAGGCCGTGGAAATAGTAAATAGCGTTGCCCAGGCGGGTGAGGAGCTGGCAGCGTTTATCCAGCAGCACCCCAAACTGTGGGTGATTACCGGTGCGGGCGTAAGTACCGACAGCGGCATTCCGGACTATCGGGGTGCGGATGGGCAGTGGAAGCGCCCGCCGCCGGTGCAGCATGGCGACTTTATGAGTTCTCATCATGTTCGTCAGCGCTACTGGGCGCGTGCGCTGATCGGCTTTAGCGCCTTGCGCGAAGCCCAGGCGAGTGGTGCGCACCGTGCGCTGGCCGCGCTGGAGTCGCGGGGCTACATCCAACAGCTGGTCACTCAAAACGTGGATCGCCTGCATCAACGCGCCGGTTCCCGACGGGTGATCGACCTACATGGCCGTGCGGACATGGTGAAGTGCATGGTGTGCGACTATCAAATGATGCGCCACGCCATGCATGCCGAAATGGCGCGCATGAATCCGAGCTTTACTGGTTTGCAGGCAGGCCATGCCCCGGATGGCGACGCCGACCTGGAAACCGACTTTAGCAGTTTCCGCATTTTCGACTGCCCGCGCTGTAGCGGTATCTTAAAGCCCGATGTGGTGTTCTACGGCGATGTAGTCCCTGCCGAACGGCGGCTGGCAGCCCAGGTAGCGCTAGCCGAGGCGGATGCTGTGCTGGCCGTGGGCACCTCGTTGATGGTGTTTTCCGGTTACCGCTTCTGCCGCGCCGCCCATGAACGGGGAATGCCGCTAGCGTCGCTGTCGCTTGGCGTCACAAGGGCGGACGCGCTGTTGACTCATCAGTGGCGCGCGCCGTTAACGCCGGTGCTTGAACAGGCCGTTCGCTGTTTGCAGCCCTCTTAAAGATCGCTATTAGCGTGCTTTCGATACCCATGCATTATCTTCCAACCAGAGCCGCCAGGGTGCATCACGGTGCTCGGGCTGGGCGTAATCGATGCCTACACGGGGCCCACTGACGATCGAGGCGTCGTGGGTTGCTGCGCTAATCCACAGCTTTTCACCCTGGGTCATATCATGGCCATACAGCGCTTTATCAATCGTTAAAGCGCGCGTGAGCTTGCCGGGGCCATTGCTGAGTTGTTTGCCCGTTGCCTGACGAATAGCTCGCATGGCGGCCTCGTTGGCCGTGGGCTCAACAGCACGAATCAATACCGCGCAGGGCGAGCCTTCCGGCTCGGTCACTACGTTCAGTAGCCAGTGCATGCCGTAAACCAGATACACGTAGGCGTGGCCAGCGGGGCCGAACATCGCTTCTGTGCGCGGTGAGCGGCGACGGTGAGCATGGCAGGCCGAGTCTTCCGCGCCGCAATAAGCCTCGGTTTCGACAATTCTTGCCGCCATCTGCTCGCCGTTATGCTCGCGCACCAGCCAGCAGCCGAGCATGGCTCGAGCCACTTCAAGCGTGTCGCGGTTATAAAAATCCCTTGGAAGTGGCGTCAGCTCGCTGTTTTTAACATTTGGCATGTTTGGCAACATCGTCTCGGCGTTTAGTTGAGTAGAATGCTAGGGTATTAGCTAAGGATAGACATTAGTCATTGCCACTAAAAGCGGAGCCTATCGTGCTGCCATTCGAACATCTCTACTCCACCTTACCTGAACCCCTCTGGGTCGCCACCCAAGCAACACCCGTCGCTAGCCCAGAGCTGATCGCATTCAATGCGCCGCTTGCCCATGAGCTGGGCGCTCAAGAGATACCTGATCCCGCCACGCTCGCCGAGTGGTTTAGCGGCAACCAGCCCATGCCGGATGCCAAGCCGGGCGCGTTAGGTTACGCAGGCCACCAGTTCGGCAACTTCGTGCCACAACTAGGCGATGGCCGTGCGTTGCTGCTGGGCGAAGTGATCGACCAGGTCGGCATTCGCCGCGATGTGCAGCTAAAGGGCAGCGGCCGCACGCCGTTTTCCCGCGGTGGCGATGGTCGTTCACCGCTAGGCCCGGTGCTGCGTGAGTATCTGGTGAGTGAGTTCATGGCGGCGATGGGCATTCCCACCACCCGAGCCCTTGCGGCCGTCACCAGCGGCGAGCGCGTAGTGCGGCAAATGGCCGAGCCCGGCGCCGTCTTTACCCGCGTGGCGAGCAGCCATATTCGCGTGGGCACCTTTCAGTTTGCCGCTGCACAGCGGGATGAAGCGTTGCTCAAAGCCCTGGCGGATCATGTGATTGCGCGCCACTATCCGGAAGCCGCCAATGCGGAAGACCCCTATATGGCGCTGCTGGAGGCGGTGGTCGCCCGCCAGGCCGTGCTGATTGCCCGCTGGATGAGCGTCGGCTTTATCCATGGTGTGATGAATACCGATAACTGCAGCATTGCCGGTGAAACCATCGATTACGGCCCCTGTGCCTTTATGGAGCAGTTCGACCCCCAGAAGGTGTACAGCTCCATCGATCAAGGCCGCCGCTACGCCTTTGCCAACCAGCCAGCGATTGCCCAGTGGAACCTGGCCCGCTTTGCCGAAACGTTGCTGCCGCTGATGCGTGAAGAGGGCGAGACGGTGGTAGAGCAGGCCACCAATGCCATTCGCCGCTTCGATACGCTGTTTAGTGCAGAACAACTCCGCCTGCACGCCGATAAACTCGGTTTAGCGGCGGAAAGCCCCCAAGCCGAAGCCCTAATGGAAGGCCTAGAAAGCCAGATGCACCAGGGGCGGATGGATATGACCGCCGCTTTTGATGCGCTCACGCAATACGCTTCCTCGCCGAATGATGAACACCGCGAGGCGCTACTGGCGCTAACGACTCAGCCTAATGAGCTAACCGCCTGGCTAGATACCTGGCAGCAAGCGCAGGTAGCCAGTCAGGATAGCGAGCGTTTTGCCGCCATGCGTCGGGCCAACCCGGTCATTATTCCCCGCAACCACCGGGTTCAAGAGGTCATCGATGCCGCTTACGACGGTGATTTTGTGCCTTTTCATACGCTGTTAGCGGTCGTCACCCAGCCATTCGATGACTCCGTTGAAGCGCGCCGTTTAGCAGCGCCCGCCACGGAAAATGAGCAGGTGCTAAGGACATTCTGCGGCACCTGATGCTGTGATAAACTGTGGTTTTTTACAGGTAGAAGGGTAGCCGGTGCGCAAAATCATTCACTGCGACTGTGACTGCTTTTATGCAGCAGTGGAAATGCGCGATAACCCCGCGCTGCGGGATATCCCGATTGCGATTGGTGGCAGCGTCGAGCAGCGCGGGGTGGTGGCCACCTGCAACTATCCCGCCCGCGAGTTTGGTATTCATTCGGCCATGCCCATGGGCCAGGCACTCAAGCGTTGCCCGCACCTCACCGTGATTCGCGGTGAGATGGCCAAATACAAAGAGGTCGCCCGCCAGGTCTTCGCCATTTATCGCGATGTGACTGAACTGATCGAACCCCTCTCCCTGGATGAGGCCTTTCTGGATGTCTCGGAGGTCACCCAGCACCGCGGCAGCGCGACACTTATGGCTGAAGCGATCCGGGAACGGGTTAGCCGAGAAGTGGGGATCACCGTTTCAGCGGGCGTCGCGCCCAACAAGTTTCTGGCCAAAATTGCCAGCGACTGGAACAAACCCGACGGCCTGTGTGTGATTACGCCGGATAAGGTCGATAGCTTCGTACAACAGCTGCCGGTCAAGAAAATCCATGGGGTGGGCCCGCGTACGGCTGAGAAGTTAGCGGGGCTGGATATTCATACCTGCGCTGACCTGCGCACCCGCACGCTGACCGACCTGGTCGAGCACTTTGGCCGCTTTGGGCGGCGGCTGCATGAGCTAAGCTGGGGGCGGGACGAGCGCCCGGTGAAAACCCACCGGGAGCGCAAATCGGTCAGCACCGAGCAGACCTACGCCCAGGATTTACCCAACCTCGATGCCTGTCACCGAGAACTACCCGCGCTGATCGAAGATCTGGAGCGCCGCTATGCGCGTCTAGACCCGCCACTGGCGGTGCGCGGCCTCATCGTCAAAGTAAAATTCAACGACTTTACTCAAACCACGGTCGAACACGCCGACCCAGCGCCCAATCTTGCTCAGTTTGAAACCTTACTCAATATCGGCTGGTCCCGTGGCGAGCGCCCCGTGCGCCTGCTGGGTGTGGGGTATCGGCTGGCGGAAAATACGCAGGAACACCAACTCCCGCTGTTTTAATTAGCCTGTTAACCCTTCGCCTGATTGACCCCGTGGCAGGGGCGCGCTAAAACAGACGTATGATAGTTTGAGTTGTTCATTTTTCCGTTTGGTCACCCACGAGCTCCGCCATGTCTGCTGATGCCGCTTCACGCCCCCGTTTAGTGTTTGCCCACGCCAATGGTTTTCCAGGGTTAAGCTACCGCAGCCTGCTGAACCCGCTGGCAGAGATGTTTGATCTCCACCCGCTGGATCGTCTGGGTCATCATCCGGATTATCCGGTGAATCATAACTGGGGCAATCTGGTGGATGAGCTGCTGAGCTACCTGCCGCAGAGTGATAAACCGCTGCTGGGCGTGGGACACTCGCTGGGCGGCACTTTGATGGCCATGGCCGCCGACAAGCAGCCCGAGCGCTTTTGTGGGGTGATCATGCTCGACCCACCGCTTATGCTGGGGTCGGATGCCTGGGCGATGAAAGCGGCCAAGCGGTTTGGCTTTATTGACCGAATTACACCTGCCGGTAAAACCCTGGGGCGTCGAAGTGTATGGCCCAGCCGTGAGGTAATGGCGAGTTCACTGGGACGTCGGGGACTGTTTAAGCGCTTTACCCCCCAAGCACTCAACGACTACATTGAAGCAGGGACGCGCTTGTTAGACGACGGCAGCGCTGAGCTGACCTTTGATCCTAGCATTGAGGTGGAGATTTTCCGCCATCTGCCGGATCACCTTTCGCGCTTGCCGCAGCGGCTTGGCGTGCCGCTAGAGCTGGTGGCGGGTAACGAATCCCACTTGCTGACGGCGTCGCGCATCAAACGCTTGCGGCGAAAGGGGTTATCGGTGAGCGAGGTTCCCGGTACGCACATGTTCCCGATGGAGCACCCGGATGAGACGCGTGCCGCCATTTTGACTGCCTGGCAACGTATCGCCAACGCCAGACAGACTTCTCATACAGCGTAAGGAGGCGTTATGTACCTTTCCGTACAACTTAGCTATTACCCGCTGGCCGATGACTTCAAGCCGGTAGTCAAAGAGGTGGTGAAACGCCTGGAGGCGACGGGACTGGAAGTGCACCCGAACCGCATGAGCACTCAGGTATTTGGCGAGTTCGATGAGGTAATGGCAGCATTAAGCGATGTGATGAAGTGGTCGTTTGAGACCCATGGTAAAGCGGTATTTACGGCTAACTTTTTGGAAGGTGACCGTCGGCCTCGGTAACTGAGCCGAGGTCGCTGCGACGGAAGCTCTGTGCGGGATCAGCCGTGCCCATCGCTTAAGCGCCCACAGTGGCGAAACTGTTGGGTTGCGGAAAAACCGGCCCTGGCGGAGCTTTCGCCAATGGTGGTCATAGTCGCCTGTTGCAGGTAGTCGCGCTGTCCTGCCTATCATCGCTTGAGATGACCCTTCGATTGCATACACCAACGAGACGCGTTTTTTAGGGCCTACTCGTTGGTAAGCGGGTTAGATAAGTTATCATTAAACTACATAAGTCATGGGGCGAGGATATCATCATGTTAACAGCGCTTGTTTTTTTGATGATTTTGGTGGGAGTGACGATTTCTTGGTATCAAATCTATCAAATGCATTTCAATATTAATACATATGATAGCGCCAAACTTTCGGGTAAGAAAAACAGGCAGTTCGAAAAGCTTAGCGTCCACGAAAAGAGAGCAGTTGAAAATCAAGATGCCTCCCTTCTTGATAAAGCGGCTGTTGATATATTCGGTAATGATTTTAATGTGGCAGCATTGCGGATTGCTTTTTCTAAAGAGGGGCGGGAGATTTATGGAGTGCCGCTTTTAAGGCGTAAAAATGGTTTGGTTTTAAATTCGTCGAGCAAAAAGGGGAGGGGTAGTACAAGCGCTCGCCATGCTCTTTGCTTCAAGACAGGGCTGCCTTCCATTAACCTGAGAAGCTTTTTTATAGTCGCCGTCATTGCTAACTGCGGGTTGATTCAATTATTGGCGGCCATGAGTATCTACACCATTCACTATGAAGTTAGTGTGTCGATTTTAGAGTGGATTAATCAACCTTCGATGATTATGTCTATGATATTTTTTATTGTGTTCTTGAACTACTTGATCTCTAAAGTGGATGCTTATATGCATGATCTTTATCAGGTTGGAAAGTTGAATCAGCTAGCGCCTTTATTCAAGTGATGTTGTCAGGTTTGACGTTTTTTTAAATGAGGCGATAGCCGCATAGATTAGACAAAAGCTGGCTAGACAAAAACGCCGCCCAATTGGGCGGCGTATGTTTGAATATTGATAATGCTTAGGTCAACGATTCCAGGCAGGACTCGATGATATCCAGCCCTTCGTTGAGTACGTCGTCTTGAATAGTGACGGGCATCAGGAAGCGGATGGTGTTGCCGTACATGCCGCATGACAGCAGGATCAAGCCCTCTTCACGGGCTTTCTTGCACAGCGCCGCCGCCAGCTCAGCATTAGGCGTGTGATCTGCTTTGTTCGATACCAACTCAAATGCGGCCATCGAGCCCATATTGCGCACATTATCGATGCAGTCAAACTTGCCCGCCCACTCGTTGAAGCGCTTCGCCAGCTTGTCGCCCAGCGCTTGGCTCTTCTCCAGAATATTCTCTTCTTCAAACACTTCCATCACGGCCAGCGCTGCGGCACAGGCGGTGGGGCTACCGGTGTAAGTGCCGCCCAGTGAGTTAGGGCCTGATGCGTCCATGACTTTGTCGGTACCGACAATCGCGGAGATCGGCATGCCGTCGGCCATACTCTTGGCCATGGTCATGATGTCCGGTTCAACGCCGCTGTGTTCGATGGCAAACATTTTGCCGGTACGGCCAAAGCCTGACTGCACTTCGTCGATGATCATCAGGATGCCGTGCTCATCGCAGATTTCACGGATCTTGGTCAGGAAGCTGGTAGAGGCTGGGTAGAAACCGCCTTCACCTAGTACCGGCTCAAGCACGATGGCTGCGGTATCTTTGGGGTTGGCATCGGTTTTTAGCGTCATCTTAAGGCCACGAATGGCTTCATCTTCGCTAACGCCGTGGTAGGGCACTGGGTAAGGGGCTCGGAAGACGGTGCCCGGCATCGGGCCGAAGTCGCTCTGGTAAGGCGCTACCTTGCCGTTCATGGCCATGGTGAAGAAGGTACGGCCGTGGTAGCCGCCGTCAAAGCAGATAACGTTGGAACGGCCGGTGGCTGCGCGGGCGATCTTGACGGCGTTTTCCAGCGCTTCAGCGCCCGAGTTAGCCAGCATGACCTTGGCGTGGCCACGAACAGGCACGATCTGGCTGAGTTTTTCAGCGACTTTGACATAGCCTTCATAAGGCATGACCGTCTGGCAGGTGTGCATCAGCTTATCAAGCTGGGCTTTTACCGCCGCGACTACTTTCGGGTGGCGGTGGCCCACGTTAAGTACGCCAATGCCGCCTGCAAAGTCGATGAAGCGGTTGCCGTCAACGTCCCAGATTTCAGAATTTTCAGCGCGGTCGGCGAATGCCGTTGCGGGGCTAGCAGCGCCAGCAGCGACATATTTGTGTTTCAACTCGTTCAGTTCGGCATTGCTGCTCATGGCTTACTTCCTAGATTGATGAGAGATGTTCTTTCAGCATAGTGCGTATCTGTAAGCATAGTGCCTAATAGCGTTACTTACATGGGTGACGATGCAATGACAACCTTGCTACATAGCGGTTGCGGGCTGTCCTAACGATAACGGAAGAATTAAGCCCTGTTTAGCGTTTTAACAGCTAGGCGCAACTCTTGAAGGTGCTCCGTCAAGTCGCCGCTAAGGGCGTTCACTGCGGGCCTGGCAAAATAAAAGCCCTGCTGACGGACAATACCGGCCCGGGCCAGCCACAATGCCTCGGCTCGGGTTTCTACGCCTTCGGCGATCAGTCCCATGTCGAGCTCTTGGGCGAGTAAAATGATGGCGTTCAACAGTGCTTGGCGGCGTGGGTCGCTATCGCAGTGCATCACTAATTCACGATCGATTTTGAGCGTGTCAGGGGTTAAGTCAGTGAGCAGATCCAGGTTGGCGTAACCGTTGCCAAAGTCATCGAGTGCCGTTTTGAAACCCATCGAGCGATAGGCATCAATGATATTGCATAGGTGCTGGCGGTCGCGGACACGCTCGGTTTCGGTGATTTCAAAAATGAGCCGGTTCGTTGGCCAGCCCACCCGCTTTGATACTTCTAGCGTTGCCTGTATACAGGCTTCGGGTTCGTAAACGGCGTTGGGCAAAAAGTTAATCGAAAGATTGGTTTGCATGCCCAGTGCACTGGCCATTTCGATTGCTTTCACTCGGCAGGCCTGGTCAAAGCGGTAGAGCAAATCACTCGTGACTTGCGAAATAACGCTCCCAGCAGACTCGCCTTGCATACCGCGAACCAGCGCCTCGTAAGTGACGATTTCAGCCAGTGATAAATCCACAATCGGTTGAAAAGCCATGGTGAATTCAAAAGGCAATTCGCCTTCACAGCGTTTACAGCTGCCATTAACGCGTGCGCACTGGCTCATTGCTGCTCCTGATGGTGTCAGTAACGGCGATTGCCGCTAAAGCGTTTATTAGAAAAAGCGCTTTCTTTACGCTATATGGAAGCGCTTTGCGATGCATATTTTTCTGATGCTCAGTTTTTGTAATGTCCAGTATTTGCAATGCTTAGTTTTGCAATGCTTATTTTAAATATTAATACAGTGTTGGTATAGGTTTTGTACAGAAATGTTGCCTGTATCGCGCTTTTGCTTACCGCTTTTCTTTCAGTAAAAAGGCATAAAAAAGCGCCTATTCAGGCGCTAAAGAAAGGAAGTGGTTTTGACGACAAAAAGCGGCTAAATAATGCCCGCTTCGCGAAGCGCCGTACGCTGCTCCGGAGTAATCCCAAGCTCTTCCAACACGCTTTCTGTGTGTTGGCCCAAGTGGGGCGGCGCCGTGGTGGCACTCAGTTGAGCACCATTAAAGCGGATAGGATTAGCCACTAGATCAACGTGGCCCGCTTGGTCGTGGGGCAGGGTCTGTTTGAGCCCGCGCGCTTTTACATGCGGGTCATCGAACACCCGATCGAGCGTATTGATCGGCCCGCAGGGCACGCCAACTGCTTCAAAAGCAGCCAACCATTCATCGGTGGTGCGTTGGGCCAGCGCCGCTTCCAATTGCGGTACCAGCAGTGCCCGGTGATTCACCCTGGCGCCGTTGGTGGCAAAGCGTGGGTCTTCAGCCAAGGTCGGAAGCGAAAGCACCGTGCAGAAACGTTTGAACTGCTCGTCATTGCCGACCGCCATAATCATATGGCCATCTTGGGTGGCGAACGCCTGGTAAGGCACGATGTTGGGGTGGGCGTTACCCAAGCGCTGGGGCACATTGCCGGAGGTCAGGTAATTCAACGCCTGATTGGCGAGCACACCCACCTGGACATCCATCAATGCCATATCAATATGGCAACCAACGCCGCTATCGCGGCGCTGATAAAGCGCGGCGAGTATCGCATTGGCCGCATACAGCCCGGTAAAAATATCGGTAAACGCGACGCCGCTCTTCACTGGCCCGCCGCCAGGTTCGTCATCGGGCTTGCCGGTTAGGCTCATAATCCCGCCCATGGCTTGAATCATAAAGTCGTAACCCGCCCGGTGGGCGTAAGGGCTTTCCTGGCCAAAACCGGTAATCGAGCAGTAGATCAGCTTAGGATTTAGCGCTTTCAGGCTGGCGTAATCCAAGCCGTAACGCTTGAGTCCGCCGACCTTGAAGTTCTCTATCAGCACATCCGATTGCGCGACTAACTGCTTAATGACCGCTTGGCCTTCGGGCTTGGCCATATCGACGGTCACCGAGCGTTTGCCGCGGTTAGCGCACAGGTAGTACGCCGACTCTTCAGTGCCCGCCAGCCAAGGAGGGCCCCAGTGGCGAGTGTCATCGCCGCTGCCGGGGCGTTCAACCTTAATGACATCCGCGCCCATATCCGCAAGCATTTGACCGCACCACGGCCCGGCCAGTACGCGGGAGATATCGAGTACTTTAATGCCGGCCAGTGGTTTGGTTGGCTCACTCATAGGGGGCTTGCTCATAAAGGCGGTTTCCTTGGCTGTTGGCGTTTAACGGGGCGTCATTCAGGGGTTCTTAAAAGAATGCCTGAATACCCGTTTGTGCGCGGCCCAGAATCAGCGCGTGCACATCGTGAGTGCCTTCGTAGGTATTCACCGACTCCAGATTGACCATATGGCGAATCACGCCGTACTCATCAGAAACGCCGTTGCCGCCGTGCATGTCGCGCGATTGACGGGCGATATCCAGTGCCTTGCCGCAGTTGTTGCGCTTGATCAGCGAGACCATTTCCGGCGCCCAGTTGCCGCTATCCATCAATCGGCCGACTTGCAGTGCTGCCTGCAAGCCCAGAGTGATCTCGGTTTGCATGTCGGCGAGTTTTTTCTGGATCAACTGATTGGCGGCCAGCGGGCGGCCGAACTGCTTGCGGTCGAGGGTGTACTGGCGTGCCGCGTGCCAGCAGAATTCAGAGGTACCCATGACGCCCCAGGCAATGCCGTAACGGGCTTTGTTCAGGCAGCCGAATGGGCCTTTCAAGCCGCTGACGTTGGGCAGCAGATTCTCTTCGGGAACGAAGGCGTTATCCAGCACGATCTCACCGGTAATCGATGCGCGTAGTGACACTTTGCCTTCGATTTTAGGGGTCGTGAAGCCTTCGGTGCCGCGCTCAACGATAAAGCCTTTAATCTGATTATCGTGGGCTGCTGATTTCGCCCAAACCACGGCGATATCGGCGATTGGGCTGTTGGTGATCCACATTTTGGCGCCGGTCAGGCGGTAGCCACCGTCAACTTTTTCCGCCCGGGTAATCATATTGCCGGGGTCGGAGCCGTGGTCGGGCTCGGTTAAACCAAAGCAACCCACCATCTCGCCACTGGCAAGCTTAGGCAGAAATTTTTGCTTCTGCTCTTCAGAGCCGTAAGTCTCAATGGGATACATCACCAGCGAGGACTGCACGCTCATGGCGGAACGGTAGCCGGAGTCAACGCGCTCGACTTCGCGAGCAATCAGGCCGTAGGCGACGTGATTAACGCCTGCACCGCCGTACTCGGGGGAAACGGTAGCGCCCAGCAGGCCAAGCTCGCCCATTTCGGTCATGATCTCGCGGTCAAAACGCTCTTCGCGGAAGGCGGTCAGCACGCGGGGCTGAAGGTTTTCCTGGCAGTAATCGTAGGCGGCATCGCGGATCTGGCGCTCTTCGTCGGTGAGCTGTTGTTCCAGTAGCAGCGGGTCGTCCCAGTTAAAATGTGTCATGGCGTGTTTCCTAAGTTCGTGGGCAGGAATAAATGCAAGATAGCTGACAATCAATGTATCGCCGTTTTTATAAAATATCTACATTTTTTTAAAACGCAGAATTTAACTTTTGAAAGGAAGCGATTAACGGATGCCGCGCGCCTCAAGCACCCGAGTAATAATCGGCACTGGGGTCATCAAGTGGTCCCGCATCAAGGTGTCGGCCTGGGCAGTGTCCCTGGCTAGAATGACCTCCACCAGCGCGGCGTGCTCCTGGCGCTTTAGCTCCAGCGCTTGGGGTGACATCACGGTTTCTTGAAGCCATAGATGACGGTAGCGCTCCACTTGATTAAACAGGGTGTCGCGCATCTGCAGCAGGTGAGGGGAGTTGCAGCCACTGGCGATGGCAGTATGGAATGCCTTGTGGCGTTGGTCCCAAATGTCGAGCAGCTCATCCGGGGTGCTGACATCGGTGACCTTGGCCAGCCGGTGAGCCGTGGCCAGCACCATGGCTTCCCAGTCGTCGTCGCCGCGCTCGATGGCTAGACGCAGGATTAACCCCTCAAGCTGTGCTCGGGCGTCGTAAATGTCGTTGAGTTCGGCCAGCGACATCGGGGCCACTCGGTAACCGCGCTGGCTGATCGCCACCACTAAGCGGTCTGCCACCAGCTGTGAGAGTGCTTCCCGCAGTGGCCCGGTGCTGGCGCCGTAATGCTCTTTCAGGTGGCTCATCAACAGCTTCTGTTCTGGAGCGTAGCGGCCTCGGATAATGTCATGCTTGAGTTGCTGATAAGCACTGATGGCCAGATTCTGGCGCGGTGCGCCTTTCTCAAAAACATTGAGCTCCATAGCGGTAAGGCTCCTGGGCAACTGACGAAAGGGAAAAATTATCGGCTATAATGACCAAATAATAACAATTTGGCATAGAGGAATATATTTATGCAGAATTTCATCATTTTTCTGCGTCGACCTCTGTCAAGGTCTGGTCTCAAGATCAAAGCCTAATTAAGGGTGGCGCTGAGCTGATAACCCTCATTAGCATCTAACGCATCAGCCGTGCTAACTTCTCCTCCACCGCTTCTGGTTACTTTTAGATAGTTAGCAGAAGCTGGGGCTTCAACACCTCCTTTTTCGTCAACCATACCTATAAGTCCAAGCAGGACGGAGGAAACGCTCATGCGAACTCTACGCTCTCTATACACCACAGCCGCTGCCGCTTCTATGCTCGCAGTGGCGCTTCCCGCAAGCGCTCAACAACTTTCAATCGCTACCGGCGGTACTGGCGGCGTTTATTACCCGATCGGTGGTGGTTTTGCCGAAATGATCAACAACCACATCGAAGGCGCCCAGGCGACCGCTGAAGTGACCGGTGCCTCGGTTGAGAACATGGGCCTGATCATGCGCGGCGATGCGGATCTTGCGCTGGCACTGGCTGATACTGTCTATCAGGCCTACACCGGTACCGGTGACTTCGAAGGTCGTCAGATCGAAAACACTCGTGCGCTGGCGTCGGTTTACCCTAACGCAGTACAGCTGGTCACCCTGGCCGAGTCGGATATCGAGTCGATTGCCGACCTAGAAGGCAAACGGGTTTCCGTTGGTGCGCCGGGTAGTGGCACCGAGCTGAACGCGCGTGCACTGCTCGAAGCCAACGGCGTCAGCTACGACGATTTCACTCCCCAGCGCCTCAACTTCAACGAAACGGCCGATGCGATTCGTGACGGTGATATCGATGCAGGCTTCTGGAGCGTTGGCCCGCCGACCAGCTCCATTCTTAACCTAGCCGCCACGCGTGATATTCGTCTGATCGGTCTTTCCGATGAAGAAGTGGCCAATGCCCAGGAAGAAGAGGCGGTATTTGCCCCTTACGAACTGGCAGCCGGTATGTATGACGGCATGGATGAAGCCGTACAGACCATTGGTATTCCCAATGTTCTCGTCGTCAATGCCGATATGGACGAAGAGCTGGCCTACCAGCTGACGCAACTGCTGTTCGAAAACACCGATGAGCTGATTGCCGTTCACCCGGCAGCGAACGACACCACCGTTGAGTTCACCATGGACTCTACCCCGGTGCCGCTACACCCAGGTGCACTGCGCTACTTCGAAGAAGTCGGTGCTGAAATTCCGGATCGTCTGCGTCCGTAACCGCTAAAGTGCATTGAAGGATAGTGCATTGAAGGATATTGCCATGCAGTGGCAGCAACGACTGTTGGCGCTACTGATTGCATGTTCTCCGTTCGCCGAAGTGGGGGCTTCCCCCGCTTCGGCGTCGGCGTTTATGCGCCTAGCCGTCGTGACTGAGCAAGGCGACACCCTGGTGGATGAAGCGGTGCCTGCTGGTGGTCGCTGGTGTATAAAGTGGCAACACTCCGTTGAGCATTTTACGGTGCTGGATTGCTATCGTAATGCAGCGGGCGTCATGCAATTGGAGCGTAGTCATCAACCTGATTTTGCCGCGGGGCTCGGGCATATTTTTGGCCGCGGCGAGCAGGTGTCAGACGGTGAAGGCGGTTACTGGATTAATGCGATTAACGAGCCTGTCACCAATAACCGGTATGTATTGAGAGTTGGCTCTCCTGCTGTCAACCATCGCGTAGTATGGCCTGGCGGTGAGCATGCGCCGGTGAGCCTAAGTGATCACGCTGCTGGGCAACGCGTGACCATTCAGCTAATAGCCCCTCACGCATCCCCGCGTGAATAAAAACGACATTAGTTAACGCTTCCGAGGACTTCATGAACGAATCCAAGCAACCGCCAAGCGTGATGCCGGGCGGTAATGCGATTCAACCCCGCATGGTGCTGTGGTCGATCACCATTGTGGCGGTGGGTCTTTCCCTGTTTCAGCTTTATTCAGCCGGTATTCAGCCCTTGGGGCTCTTTTATCAGCGCAGTATTCACCTGGCATTGATTATGATGCTGGCGTTTTTAATGTTTCCCGCCTTTGGCCCAACTCGCAAACGTGGAGTAGTGGGCTGGGGACTTGATCTACTGTTCTTTGCCGGTGCGGTGCTGACCGGTGGCTACCTGGTACTCAACCTGGATGAGATATTCAGCCGTGCCGGATTCTGGAACAGTACCGATATTCTGGTCGCCTGCATTGCCACGGTCACGGTACTGGAAGCCAGCCGCCGGGCGGTGGGTTTCGGGATGACCGTGATTGGCTTGCTGGCGATTGTCTATGCGTTTGCCGGGCCACGGGGCGAGCTACCATGGCTTGGTGAGTGGATGCCGGGCATTTTGGAGCACCGCGGCTATACCATTGACCGGGTCGCTGGTCAGCTCTATCTGGGGCAAGAGGGTATCTTTGGCCTGCCGTTAGGCGTTGCGGCGACCTATATCTTTATCTTTGTCCTGTTTGGTGCCTTTCTTGAGTGTACCGGGGCGGGCAAGTTCTTTATCGATATGGCCTATGCGGCCACCGGCCGCCAGCGCGGCGGGCCCGCCAAGGCAGCAGTGCTGGCCTCGGCGGGCATGGGCTCTATTTCCGGCAGTGCGATAGCCAACGTGGTCACCACCGGTGCCTTTACGATTCCGCTAATGAAGCGCCTGGGCTATAAGGCCAAGCAGGCGGGCGGTATCGAAGCGGCGGCCTCGACCGGCGGGCAGATTATGCCGCCATTGATGGGCGCCGGGGCGTTCTTGATTGCTGAGTACACCAATACGCCATACCTGGACATCGTCAAGGTCAGTATCCTGCCGGCGATTATGTATTTCGCGACGGTTTACCTGTTCGTCCATATCATCGCGCTTAAGCAGGGCATGCAGGGGCTACCCAAGGACCAACTGCCGCAGATGCGCCAGGTCATGAAGGATGGCTGGCACTTCCTGCTGCCGCTGGCAGTGCTGGTTTGGCTGCTGGCGATGAGCATGTCGCCGATGCGGGTAGGCTACTACGCCGTTGTCACCATGGTGGCCGTGGCGGTGATTCGTTATGCATTGTGGTTCTTGTTTGTCGCGCCTCGTCAGGGGCAGCCGGTAACCGCCACTGCGATTAAAGACGTCATACGTGCTGGCTTTGCCAAGCTGATCGAAGGCCTTGAGTTAGGCGCGCGCAACGCTGTAGCGGTTTCCATGGCCTGTGCGGTCGCCGGGATTATCGTGGGCGTTGTCGGGCTAACCGGCCTGGGGCTGAAGTTCTCGTCAATGATGCTGGCCTTCTCCGGCGGTAACATCCTGCTGGCGCTGTTAATGGTGCTGCTGGCCAGTCTGATTCTGGGCATGGGGCTGCCGGTTACCGCCAGTTATATCGTCTTGATCGTACTGGTGGGTCCCGCGCTTACCCAGGAGTTTGGCATTCCGCTACTGGTCGCGCACTTAGTGGTGTTCTGGTACTCCCAAGACTCCAACGTGACGCCGCCCATCGCCTTGGCAGGCTTTGCCGGGGCGGCGATTGCGGGTAGTAAGCCGATGGAGACCAGCTTCCAGGCGTGGAAGTTTGCTAAGGGGCTCTACCTGATTCCGCTGTTTATGGTCTTCAATCCAGAGATCATTATGGGCGGGCCGGTACCCGTGGTGATCTGGAATGCAGTGATCGCTATTTTGGCATTGGGTGCTTTTGCTGCCGCCTTGGAAGGGTACTTGTTTACCCGCATGTCTTGGCTGCCGCGCATCGCGATTACTGCAGCGATTATTGCCGTGTTTTACCCCAATCTGCTCAGTGAGATTGCCGGTGTCGCAGTGATGATCGTCGCCATTGGCGCCAACTGGCTGGCTAGCAAGCGCGAACCGGAGGTGACGCCCGTTAGCGGTTAACTCTTGGTGCTGGACGCTGTTTAATCACAGCGATTAGAACGCTATTCAAAGGCCCTGGGTTTATCGCCCTGGGCCTTTTGCTATTGCTACCGTTATATCTTGCTATCCATACAACCACTCTGTTTAAATATATTGCTATATTTCTATATATAAAAGGACGAAAGTGATGTTGTCTAAACAGAACCTATCGGCACCTCTCTTTGAAACGTTTACTCTGGGCAACATGACCCTAAGTAACCGTATCGTGATGGCACCCATGACACGTAACCAGTCGCCTGGCGGGGTGCCCACTGAGGACGTGGCGGCTTACTACAAAAGCCGTGCCGTAGGTGGGGTGGGATTAATTATCACCGAAGGTACCTATATTGATCACCTAGGTGCTAACGGCTACCCCGGCGTACCCGCTTTTTACGGTGAGCAGGCATTAGCAGGCTGGAAGCGCGTCGTAGAAGAGGTTCATGCCGCGGGCGGTAAGATTGCACCGCAGCTTTGGCACGTAGGCCGTGAGCGGCGCCCAGGCGTTGAGCCAGATACCAGCGTGCCCGGCTTTGGCCCGATGAGCATCGTGGAAGACGGCGTTGAAGTAGTTCGGGCCATGAGCGAAGACGACATGCACGAAGTCGCCGCCTCGTTTGCCCGCGCGGCCAGTGACGCTAAACGCATTGGCTTTGACGGCATCGAACTACACGGCGCCCATGGCTATTTGATTGACCAGTTCTTATGGGCCGAGAGTAACCAGCGCACCGATACCTTTGGCGGCAGCGCGGAAAATCGCTTGCGCTTCCCACGTATGATTGTAAGTGCAGTGCGTGAAGCAGTGGGCCCTGAGTTTCCGATTATGTTCCGTTTTTCACAGTGGAAGCTCTCCGACTACGACGCCATGATCGCTGAAACCCCTGACGCGCTTGGTGAAATACTCAAGCCGCTGGCCGATGATGGTGTGGATATTTTTCACGCCAGTACACGCCGCGTCTGGGAACCTGGTTTTGAGGGCAGTGATAAAACCTTGGCAACGTGGACTCGCGAATTAACCGGCAAGCCGGTTATCGCCGTGGGCAGCGTTGGTCTCGATAAAACGTTCCGTACCGGGCACTTTACCCGCACTGAAGACCCGACTTCCAAAAGCCGTGTCAATGTGGAAGAGCTGGCCATGTGGCGCGCACGTGATGACTTTGACTTGATTGCCATTGGTCGCGCGCTGCTTTCTGACCCGCAGTGGGCTAACAAAGTACGTGATGGTCGCCTTGACGAGCTTTCTGACTTTGACAGCAGCGCGCTCGACACCCTAGTACGTTAAGTTCAATCCTTTGATGCGAAAGGGTCAGGCTGCCTCGGCAGTCTGGCCCTTAACGCGTATAATGATCTGGCTATCAACGAACGGCTGTGATCATGGATATCAATACCGTTTTAAGCGCGCTGGCGAACCCAGCACGTCTCGACATTCTTTACTGGCTTAAAGAGCCGGAGCGTCATTTTCCGCCGCAAAAAGATACGGCGCCGAAGGGTGGTGTTTGTGTCAGCCATATTCGTGATAAAACCGCGCTATCTCAACCGACGGTCTCACTTTATCTTTCTACGCTTTATCGCGCGGGTTTGGTTTCTTCCACTCGGGTCGGCCAGTGGACGTACTACCGTTACGAGCATGATGTGGCAGAAAGCTTTTTGCACGAGCTGAGCGAGCGACTATAAAACGTCCTTTCGTTAAACGATAAAACCCCGCCAAAGCGGGGTTTTATCGTTGGTGTTGCTAGAAAATCAATACTGGGCCCGGGTTACGCCAGGCCCTTTTCAGTTGCTTCAGAAGATCGACTCGGCGGTGCCTGACCCCTGTGAACCGCTGGCTTCTTCCAGCTCACGGCTGATGCGGCGCTGCTGGTAATCCGGCAAGTGATCCTGATGGAACAGCTCAGAGATACCACCAGACTGACCGTCCGCTAAACGCTGGCCTGTGCTCGGGTCCACACGTGCCGTAACGACAGTCTCTGGGCGTTCGGGCACGGCACTCGGCGTTCCTTCCAGGGCATCACCCATAAACGCTACCCAGATAGGTAGTGCGGCCTGAGCCCCATATTCAGAAATGGTTTCGTTACTATCCTTACCCACCCATACCGTGGTCACCAAGTTGTTATTAAAGCCTGCAAACCAGGCATCACGCTGGCTGTTAGTCGTACCGGTTTTGCCGACGATATCGTCACGGTTAAGGCTCAGCGCACCGCGGCCAGTGCCCGAGGTAATAACGTCACGCAGCATATCGCGCAAGATGTACACAGCGGCCGGGTCGGCTACTCGTTTGGCGATCGGGTACTCGCGACCATCGATCTCCACCGTCTCCTGGTCTTCGGCACAGCTCGGGCAGGCGACCTGTGGAGTGGCTTCATCGATAATTTCGTTATCGTCGTCACGGGTTACACGCTCAATGAACCATGGAGCTACTTGGAAGCCGCCATTGGCGATAACGGCATAAGCATTGGTCATCTCCATGGGCGTTAAGCTCGCACTGCCTAGTGCTAATGATAAGCCGTTGGGAAGTTGGGCGGGGGAGAAGCCGAAACCTTCCAAAAAGTTAATCGTGTAATCCAGCCCCATGGTCTGCAGCACACGGATGGTCACTAGGTTGCGCGAACGGGCCAGGGCTGGGCGTAAGCGCATGGGGCCTTGGAAGTCGCGGCTAGAGTTGACCGGCCGCCACAATGAGTTACTGCCATCGTCAAGCACCACGGGGGCATCGTTAACCACGCTGGCAGCGTTCATTTCGCCATTTTCAAGGGCCGCTAAATAAATAAACGGTTTGAAGATCGAGCCCGATTGACGCCGGGCCTGCACGGCACGATTGAACTTACTCGCATTAAAGTCGAAGCCGCCCTGCAGGGCTAAAATAGCGCCTGTTTGCGGGTCTTGGACCACCAGCGAACCTTCGGCATCCGGGCGCTGAGAGAGGCGAAGCGAGCCGTCATCATTCTCAATCACGCGGATTAGATCGCCACGTACCGCAATCTCAGCCGCTGAGCTTGGCTCGGCACCACGGCTACGCGGGCTCAGATAAGGACGAGCCCAGTTCAAGCCCTCCCAGGCAATAGTTTGTAGGCCATCACGGCGGGTAAGCACCTGCATTTCGCGATCGCTGCTCTCGACCACAATGGCGGGCTGTAGAAGGCCGTAATTGGGCGTGCGCTCAAGCACCTGGACCCAGTTGCTGACGTCACCCTCGATCCCCTCGACTTCTGTTTGGCTGCGCTGGGCGGCCTGGCGGGCGGTCTGACGAATTTCCGGCGACTCGGAAAGCTCCTCTTCAAGCCCTTGGGTCGCGGTTTGCTCCTGTGCTTCCACAAGACTGGAAGCAATGTCGCTCTGCTCTGGCCCGCGCCAGCCGTGACGCAGGTCGTAGTCCGTCAAGCCATTGGCCAGTGCTTGGCGGGCATAGGGCTGCAGCTCACTATCAATGGTGGTGTAGACGCGATAGCCGCCGGTGTAAGCCTCATCGCCAAAGCGCTCTACTGCGTACTGCCGCGCCATTTCCGATACATAAGCGGCATCAACCTCGGCTTGGGTAAAGTGGCGGCGGGCGGTGACGGGATCCTGCACCGCGACTTGATAAGTCTCGTCGTCGATATAGCCCAGTTCACGCATGCGGAACAGAATCCAGTTACGACGAATCAGCGAACGCTCGGAGTTGGCCAGCGGGTTGAAGGCAGAGGGCGCCTTGGGCAAGCCAGCAATCATCGCCGTTTGTGCCAAATTCAATTCGGCGAGCGGCTTGTCATAATAGGTTTCAGCGGCGGCAGCGATACCATAAGCGCGATTGCCCAAGAAAATCTTATTGACGTAAAGCTCGAAGATCTCCTCTTTATTGAGTACCTGCTCCATTTGCAGTGCCAGCAGAATTTCGCGAATTTTACGCGTAAAGGTCTGGTCCAGCGTCAGCATGTAGTTACGCGCGACCTGCATGGTGATGGTCGAGCCACCGGATTGGATGGTGCCGCCACTCTGCGCAAGC
This sequence comes from Vreelandella arctica, assembly GCF_037070215.1. Lineage (NCBI taxonomy): Bacteria > Pseudomonadati > Pseudomonadota > Gammaproteobacteria > Oceanospirillales > Halomonadaceae > Vreelandella > Vreelandella arctica. The sequence goes on from NZ_JBANSN010000022.1 coordinate 33,448, forward strand.
TCCACTGCGGCCCTGGCTAAGCCGCGCGGGTCGACACCTGCGTGGTCGAAATAACTGGCATCCTCGGCGGCAATCAAGGCATTGATCATATCCTGAGGAATTTGATCAAAATTGATCGCCATGCGACGCTCTTCACCAAATTCGCCAATCAATTTACCGTCCTGGGTAAAAATACGTAGCGGCGTGTGTAGTTCGAAATCCTGCAGTTGGCGAACGTCGGGCAGCCCCGGTGCAAAGTAAATGGCGGCGCCTACTACGGCTAACGCAGTGGCACCGACTAACGATACAATCAGGAAAAAGAGCGACACAATAAGGGTTCGAAGAAACGTCATGTACGAAGGGCACCCTGGAAAGAATAAAAAGATAGGCATCTAAACGGCCGTATCATGCAATTGGCTGCCATTATAGGAACCTGAGGCGGCGGCCACCAGTGTTGATATGCCGTAAGTTGGTTCGCGTGTGACTTAACTAAAAATCATGTAACCTCAAACGACATGTGAAGACGGGCGACAAGTAGGCGGAGCCGAACCCAATATGCGCTTTCTGAAATCTGGTAAAGGGTTGATCGGCGTCGATATTACATCAGCGACCGTAAAGCTGCTTGAGCTAAAACAGTGCCACGATAACTACCAAGTAGAAAGCTACGCGGTGAGGCCGTTACGCGAAGGCGCGGTGGTCGAACGCCGTATTCGCGATATTGATGACGTTGCCAGTGTACTGAGCCGCGCCGTGGAGCATGCCAAACCTTCTACCCGCCAAGCAGCAGTGGCCGTTCCCGCCAGCGCCGCGATTACCAAAACGTTGACCTTTCCTATCGGGCTAAGCGAAGAGGAAATTGAAGAGCGCATTGTGGCTGAATCCGACCGCCATATTCCTTTTCCGTTCAATGAAGTGGCGTTCGACTTTGAGTGCCTTGGCCCCGCCCCCTTTGACGATGAGCAGCAGCAAGTCATGCTGGTGGCCTGCCGTCAGCAGGATGTTACCCAACTCACGGAAACGTTAGAGCGCGCTGGCTTAGAGCCCGCGGCAGTGGATGTGGAAACCTTTGCCATGGAGCGTTCGCTTGCCGAATTGCGCCGCCAGCTAAAGGTAGAGAATGACCCTACTGCCTGCGTTGGCTTGGTGGACATTGGCGCCAATATGAACGCCTTTCACGTTGTTCGTGGTGGTCATATCGTTTATACCCGCGACACCGTTTTCGGTGGCCGCCAGCTTACCGACTCGATTCGCGAACGCTACGATTTGAGTATGGAGGAAGCGGGCTTCGCTAAAAAACGTGGCGGACTACCTGATGATTACCATGAGCGCGTCCTCAATCCTTTCCTGGAAACCGTAGTGCAGCAGGTCGGGCGCTCCTTGCAGCTTTACTACACCGCCGGGCGTCAGCAAGAGGTGCAGCACATTGTGTTGGCAGGCGGGTCGAGCGTGATTCCCGGGCTTGCCGAACGGATTGCTGAAGACAGTGGTATGTCGGTGACCATTGCCAACCCCTTCCAGCGCATGCGGGTCAATAAGCGCTTAAACCTTCAGGCGTTGACCAATGATGCGCCAGCGATGCTCACCGCGGGTGGCTTGGCAATGCGGGTGAGCCAATGAGCATGAACATTAACCTGCTGCCCTGGCGGGAAGCGCAGCGTGAGCGAAATACCCGCAAATTTTATGTTGTCGTGGCCGGTATGCTGATACTGGGCGTCGCGCTGGGGTTGCTGATCTCCCATTATTACCAGCTTAAGTTGGCGGCCCAGCAGCAGCGCAATGCTTATGTTAGTGACCATATTGAACGCCTTAATGCGGATATCGCGGGCGTGTCACGCTACGCCAGTGATGCCGCACGCCTAGGTGAGCAGATTGCGGTGTTTCAGGCGTTACAGAGTGAGCAAGCAGACACTGTGCAACTGTTCAATGATGTGGCTAACAGCGTGGCTAACGGCGTTATTTATCAACGGTTAGCGAAAAACGGCGATCAAGTCAGTGTCACTGCGGTGGCTGGCAGTGAACGACAGGTCTCTGAGCAGCTGCGCCGTATTGCAGCGCTGCCAGGGATGGGAGTGCCTTCATTATCGGCGGTAGAGAGCGAACAGAACGGCGCTGGTCGCGTGTTTCGTTTTGACGTGGAGCAGACCACAGTAGCGGTGCCGCAAGGTGTTGCCCAAGATGTGGAAGAGCAGGGTGTGGCAGAACTGGGTGAGGAAGAAGAGGGTTCGTCATGAGCCTTAATCGCGAGCAGTGGGCTATCGAGTGGCAGCGCCTGCGTGATGTCGATTGGCGCGATCTAGATATTAAGGAAGCCGGTGGATGGCCATTGCTGCTAAAAGTGTTGAGCTGTTGTTTGGCACTGCTGGCAGCATTGAGCGTCATGCTGTGGTTCGTAGTAAGCGAGCAGCGGGAATCCTTTAGGGCGGCGCAGCGTGAAGAGGTGAGGCTGCTAAGCGAATACCGCAGTAAAGCCTCGGAAGCCGCCTTTTTACCGGAAATGCGCGAACAGCTGGCGACCCTGGAAGGGCAAATAGCGCGTTTGCGCACAATGCTGCCCACCGATGCCGAGATCCCTTCTCTGCTCGATAGCATTAGCGATGCCGCCGTTGACAACCGTCTCACCATTGAAACGATTCGGCTGCGTCCAACGCTAACCCAGCCCCATTATGTCGAGCAGCCGCTGGATATACAGGTGCGCGGTGACTATCACCAGTTGGCACGCTTTAGTGCTGATATCGCGTCGTTACCCCGCATGGTGACCCAGCACGATTTTAACTTGGAGCCGGTAGAAGAGCGTGGCGACACGCTGCGCCTTTCGCTACTGGCCCGCACTTATCGTTACCTGGAGCCGGGCGACCAGCCCCCAACTGACGGGGCGGAGCCACTATGACGCGCACAGCTAAGCTCATAGGAATAATGGTAAGTGTGGTGCTGCTCACGGCCTGTGCGGATGCCGAGTTAACTCAGTTGGAACGCACGTTGGCCAATATTCGTCAGTCGCCAGGCGGTCAGCCGCCGGTCATTGCGGTTGCGCTGCCTGAAAGTCGTACCTTGGCTTATTTATATAGCGAAGACCGCAGCCCCTTTTTACCGCCAGATGCCATTGCTCAGGATGACGCTAATCGTAGCGAGGGCGCGCTTGCGCCTGACCAGCAGCGTACCCCTGAGCCACTAGAGCGCTTTTCTCTGCAGGAGCTGCGTTTGGTCGGTACGATGCGTATGGCGGGGCGGCAAGTGGCGATGATCGCCTCTCCAGATGGCAATGTGACCAGCGTGAAAGAGGGCAACTATATGGGCACCGACTATGGACGCATTGCCCAGATAAGCGCTCAAGAAATTCGTGTTACCGAGCGTGTCTTTACCCAGCGGGAAGGTTGGCAACAGCGGCAAGTGTCGCTTGCTATCAACGAAAACAACGAGTAAGCGGATATTAGCTCATGGCAGTTACAGTTTGGCGAATCACTTTTTTAATAACCATGGCCGCCCTATTTTCACTGTTGCCTTCATTGGCAGTAGCGTCAGTGTTGACGGATGTTGACGTGCAGCCCGCCGACAGCGGTGGCGCCAACGTTGATCTTAGCTTCACTGGTGGCGTGCCCGAGCTGCGCAGCTACCGTTTGGAATCACCGCCGCGTGTCACGTTTGATTTGGCTGGCACCCAAAATGGGCTCGCCACCCGACGTTTGAGCATTAATAGCCACGGCGTCGAACAAATTACCGCCCTTGAAGGCAATGGCCGCACGCGCTTGGTGGTCAATCTCAGCGAACCGCAGGCATTTACGACCAGCGTGCAGGAAGGTCGGTTACGTATTACCTTTGCATCTGGCGCAACCCCCGCGCCGACCGCATCGCCTAACCCTTCGCCCACGCCCTCAGCCGGTGTTTCTTCGGCGGGGCTTGAAACCGACGAAGGGCCACAAATTGAAAATATCGATTTCCAGCGCGGTGCCGATGGTGCTGGTCGCTTGTTGGTTACCTTTGACCGCGAAGGGGTTGAGGCGAACGTCCGAGAAGGTGGCCCTGACCAAGTGCTGGTTGACCTGCGCGACGTGGCGATTCCGGATTCGCTTAATCAGGTCTACGATGTCACCGATTTTGCCACGCCAATCACCCGGATTACGCCCCGCGCCAACCAGGGCGACACCCAGTTAGCCATCGCCACCCAGGGCGCTTATGCGATGATCTCTTCGCAAAGTGGCCGCACGCTGACAGTGGAAGTGCAGCCCGCCAGCCAGGAGTCACAGCCCTCTCAGGCGACAGGCGAGCGCTTCAATGGCGAACGCTTGAGTCTTAATTTCCAGGATATCGAAGTGCGTTCAGTGCTAGCGACGCTGGCTGAATTTACCGGGCTGAACTTGGTTGCCAGTGACAGCGTCACCGGCCGTGTGACGCTCAATTTAAATGATGTCCCGTGGGATCAGGCGCTCGCACTGATTCTGCAAAGCCAGGGGTTATCGAGCCGTGAACAGGGCAATGTGATTGTGGTGGCGCCCGCCAGTGAGTTGGCTGAGCTAGAGCGACAAGAGCTAGAGGCGCGTAACCAGCGTGAAACCCTTTCCCCGCTGGTGACTGAGTTTATCGAGATCAAGTATGCCAGGGCTGAGGATTTGGCCCTGCTGCTGCGTGGCGGTGACGGCGATGGCTTTGGGCTGCTCACCGAGCGCGGCCGTGTCAGTATTGATAATCGCACCAATACGCTGCTGGTGCAGGATACCGCCGATCAGGTGCGCGATATTGTACGCACCATCGACCGTTTGGATGTCGCCGTTCGCCAGGTACAAATAGAAGCGCGCATTGTCATCGCCCGAGACACCGCTTCACGCGAATTGGGTATTAACTGGGGGATGTCGAGCACACGCGGTTTTCAAGAAGGTGAAGATGGCAATTTCACTCGACGTGATATCAATCCTAATGGCATCAACCGTGCCCAAGGCGGTTTGGCCGTCGATTTGGGTGCCGCTACGGGGCCAGGCACCGGTTTTAGTTTTGGCTATTTATCTGGCGATATCTTATTGGATTTGGAGTTGCGCGCGCTGGAGAGCGAAGGCAAGAGCCAGACTATCTCCCAGCCTCGCATTATTACCGCCAATCAGCGTACTGCCCGCATCAGCCAGGGTGAAGAGCGCGCCTTCCAGAGTGTTGATGGCAACGACAATCCGGATACCGAGTTCAAAGAAGCTGAGCTCTCGCTGGAAGTCACGCCGCAGATTACCCCGGATAACCGCATTATCATGGATCTGGTCATCAAAAATGATAGCTTCCGTGAATCAGAGTTTGGCGGCGAACCACCGATTGATACCAATCAGATTGAGACCCAAGTGCTGGTCGATAATGGCCAAACAGTGGTGTTAGGCGGTATTTTGACCACCGAAGAGCTGCGTCAAATCGCCAAAACACCGTTGTTGGGCGATATTCCTTTGCTAGGTAGACTGTTTCGCTATACCGAAGAGAGCAATGAGAAGGTAGAGTTGTTAGTCTTTATTACTCCACGACTCCTAGACGATGGCTTAACGGTTCGCTGATGCAGGATTTACCCAATTTATTTCTTATAGGCCCCATGGGGGCCGGCAAAAGCACCATTGGTCGCCTATTGGCGGCGGAGCTTTCGCGCCAATTTTTTGACAGTGACCACGCCATTCAAGACCGCTGCGGGGCGGATATTCCGTGGATTTTCGATGTTGAAGGCGAGCAGGGCTTTCGGCTGCGCGAAATCCATATGATTGATGAGTTAACCCGTCTCTCCCCCGTGGTTGTCGCTACCGGCGGCGGTGCGGTGCTGCGCGAAGAAAATCGCCGCGCACTGCGCGAGCGCGGCACCGTGGTGTATCTGTTGACCACCGTCGACCAGCAGCTAAAGCGGACGGCGAAAGATCGCAATCGTCCGTTGCTACAGTGCGCTAACCGCGAACAGGTACTCAATGACATGTTTGCTCAGCGCGACCCGCTCTATCGTGCCACGTCGGATATTGCTGTGCGCACCGATCGGCGTAGCCCACGGGCGGTGGTGAATGAGATCCTGCGCCGGGTGCATCGGCTGGTGGACCCGCTGGAGCCCTCCTCTTCGCCTCATTCGGCTGGGCCGCTTAACCATAATAAGGTATCGCAATGACCTCGACCGCCAGCGCGCAACGCACACTTCAGGTTGCTTTAGATGAGCGTAGCTACCCGATTCATATTGGCACCGGGCTGATCGGTCAAGCCGATACGTTGACGCCTTACCTTGCGGGCCAGCAGGTGATGGTAGTCACTAACGAGACTATCGCGCCGCTCTACCTGGAAACACTCTGCGCTAGCCTGCCGACGCATTTAGATGTGCGCACGGTTGTGTTGCCTGATGGCGAACAGTACAAAACCATTGAGCAGGTCAGCCGCATTTGGGATGCGCTGCTTGAAGCTGGTTTTAACCGCCGCTGTACCCTGATCGCCTTAGGAGGCGGGGTGATTGGCGATATGGTCGGCTATGCCGCCGCTTCCTATCAGCGCGGCGTGGCGTTTATCCAGGTGCCCACCACGCTACTTTCCCAGGTGGATTCGTCGGTAGGGGGCAAGACCGGCGTCAATCACCCGCTGGGTAAAAACATGATCGGCGCTTTCTGGCAGCCCAAAGCCGTGCTGGTGGACATCGATACCCTGAAGAGCCTGCCGCGTCGCGAGCTTTCCGCTGGCCTTGCCGAGGTTATCAAGTACGGTTTTATCCGTGATGAAGCATTTTTAAGCTGGCTGGAAGCCAATATGCCCGCGCTACTCGACGTAGAGCCGGAAGTAGTCGCCGACGCTATTGCGCGCAGTTGCCAAATCAAGGCAGATATCGTTGCCGAAGATGAAACCGAGCAGGGTGTGCGTGCACTGCTCAACCTGGGTCACACTTTTGGCCACGCCATTGAAGCCCACCAAGGTTACGGTAACTGGTTACACGGTGAAGCAGTGGGCGCGGGCATGGCCATGGCGGCAACGCTTTCAAACCGGCTAGGCTGGATCGATGAAGCAGCACTAGCGCGTAGCCTGGCGGTAATCGAGAGTGCCGAGTTGCCGTTAGTGGCACCGCTCAACATGTCGAGTGATGACTTTTTAGCCCGTATGCGGCTGGATAAGAAAAATATCGATACACGGCTGCGTCTGGTGTTACTTAACGCCCTGGGCGATGCCTGCGTTAGCGATGCCACGCCCGTTGATGTTCTCCGCACGCTGCTGGATGACTATCCGCGCCGCTAAGTGGCCTATCAATCCTTTCTATTACTTTCTTCTTCCCGGCAGAGCTGCTTCCTAGTGGGGCAGTTTTGACAGTATTTTTGCGCTGATAAAACTGTCTGTGAACTTAACCCGGTTGCTACGCTTTCAATAATCCGTATGCCTTATGCGCTATCGGCATGGGTGGTTTTCCGTGAATAAGACTAAAGTCTAATGGAAAATAAAGAGTCCTAAAGTGGCGTTTCTTTTCGTTACAAGCCTTTGAAGTATATGTATTTTTTTCTTGAATGAGAGTGCAAATACAGGATTTGAAAAGAGTTTCTCTAACGTTATAAGCACCAAGCGATTGCGCAACGTGGGCGCTAATCGCTATGCTGACCGGCCATTTTCTTGCGGCAGCGAACGTGGGAAACACCCCATTCTGGGCAGGTTATAAGCATCATAAAAAAAGCAAAACCGTCCTTTATACCATAAGCACGCTGCTAAAAAAATACGTTGACTAGTAGAGGCACGCCCATGAATAGAGGTCTTCACCAGCCTGGCGAGTTTCGCGATAACTGTGGTTTTGGCCTGATTGCCCATATGGAAGGCCAGGCTAGCCACGATTTGCTGAAAACTGCCATTGAATCACTGACCTGCATGACCCACCGGGGTGGTATCGCTGCCGACGGAAAGACCGGCGACGGTTGTGGCTTGCTACTTAAAATGCCCACTCCCTTTATGCAGGCGCTGGCCAAAGAGGCATTTGACGCTGAATTGGGCGAACGCTTTGCTGTGGGCGTGGTGTTTCTGCCCAACGATGACGCCCGTGAAGCAAATGCCCGCGATATCTTAACGCGTGAGCTTGAAGCGCGCGGCCTCAACGTATTGGGCTGGCGCGATGTGCCTACCGACCCCAGCGTTTGTGGCCCCATGGCGCTGGACTGCCTGCCGCGTATTCGTCAGCTTTTTGTACAGCCGGGTCTGGGTGAACACTTCGATGTTGACCTCTTTATGGCTCGTCGCCGCGCTGAGCAGGCGCTGCGTGACGAAGAAGACTTCTATGTCGCCTCGCTATCGTCGGAAGTCATCTCCTATAAAGGCCTGGTGATGCCGGAAGATCTGCCGGCCTTTTATCACGACTTGAATGACCCGCGTCTGGAAACTGCCATTTGCGTTTTCCACCAGCGCTTCTCGACCAATACCGCACCGCGTTGGCCGCTGGCACAGCCGTTCCGGCTGTTGGCGCACAATGGTGAAATCAACACGATTGAAGCCAACCGCGGCTGGGCAAACTCGCGTAAAGCCAACTTCGTTAACGAGCGCCTGCCGGATATCGCCGAGCTGGACGAAATCGTCAACACCACCGGTTCTGACTCCTCAAGCATGGACAACATGCTGGAAGTGCTGCTGACCGGCGGCATGGAACTGCACCGCGCGGTACGCATGATGGTGCCGCCCGCGTGGCAGAACGTTGAAACCATGGACGCCGAGCTGCGCGCCTTCTACGAATACAACTCCATGCACATGGAGCCGTGGGACGGTCCTGCGGGCGTGGTGATGACCGACGGTCGCCAAGCGGTCTGTATGCTGGACCGAAACGGCCTGCGCCCGGCGCGCTGGGTGATTACCAAAAACGGCTATATCACGCTGGCATCGGAAACGGGCACCTACGGCTATAAGCCGGAAGACGTGGTGGCCAAAGGCCGTGTTGGCCCCGGTCAAATGCTTGCCGTAGACACCCAGACCGGCGAAGTGCTGCATACCACCGATATCGATGAGCGCCTGAAGTCCGCCTACCCTTATAAGCGTTGGTTAAAGCAGGAAGCCAATTATTTAGAGTCGGCGCTAACCGAGTTGGCGCGTTTCCAGAGCATGGATACCGATTCGCTCAACGTGCAGCAGAAACTGTTCCAAGTGAGCTTTGAAGAGCGCGACCAAGTGCTGCGTCCGCTGGCGGAAAGTGGTCAGGAAGCCGTTGGCTCTATGGGCGACGATACACCGATGGCGGTGCTCTCCAGTCGTCCGCGCCTGCTGACGGATTTCTTCCGTCAGAAGTTTGCCCAGGTCACCAACCCGCCGATCGACCCACTGCGTGAAGCGATCGTGATGTCGCTGGAAACCTGCTGTGGTGCTGAGCTGAACGTCTTTAAAGCGACGCCTGAGCACGCGCATCGCTTGATCTTGACCACGCCGGTACTGTCCCCACGCAAATTTACCGCGTTGGTCAGCCAGGATGATCCGGCGTTTGCCAGCTATACATTGTCGTTGGGTTACGATCCTGAACAGCAGAGCCTGCACCAAGCGCTTAAAGCGCTATGTGAAGAAGCCGAAGCTCAAGTGCGCGCCGGTAAAGTCATTCTGGTACTCACCGATGCCGAGCTGGCGAAAGGGCTGATTCCCATACAGGCCGCCCTGGCCGTGGGTGCCGTGCACTCTCACTTAGGCCGTTTGGCGCTACGCCCCAACGCCAATATCGTGGTGGAAACCGGTTACGCACGGGATGCACACCAGATGGCGGTGCTGTTTGGCGTGGGTGCGACGGCGGTTTATCCGTGGCTCGCTTATCAGGTCATGGCGGATATGCATCGCACGGGCGAGCTAACCGGTAACCCGGCTGATGGCCGCGAGAATTACCGTAAAGGTCTGCAGAAAGGCCTGTTCAAGATCCTGTCTAAAATGGGTATCTCGACGCTGGCCTCCTACCGCGGCTCAATGCTGTTTGAAGCCGTGGGCTTGGCGGACGAAGTAATGGATCTGTGCTTTGTCGGTATGGCGTCGCGCATCCAAGGCGCCGGTTTTGCCGAGCTGCAGATGCAGCAAGCGCTGCTGGCGAAAGACGCCTGGATTCCGCGTAAAGGAATTTCTCAAGGTGGCATGTTCAAGTATGTCCACGGCCACGAGTACCACGCTTATAACCCCGATGTAGTGATGTCGCTGCAGGCGGCGGTTCAGGAAGGCAGCTACACCAAGTGGAAGAAGTTCGCCCAGTTGGTGAACGAGCGTCCGGTGGCCACCATTCGTGACTTGCTCAAGCTCAAGCCGGCAGAAACGCCGATTGCGCTGGAGGAAGTAGAGCCGGTTGAAGAGCTGCTGCCGCGCTTTGATAGCGCCGGTATGTCGTTGGGCGCGCTCTCGCCGGAAGCTCACGAAGCGCTGGCCCAGGCCATGAACGAAGCGGGCGGCCGCTCCAACTCTGGCGAAGGCGGTGAAGACCCGGCGCGCTACGGCACTATCCGTAGCTCGAAAATCAAGCAGATCGCCTCCGGCCGTTTTGGCGTGACGCCCCATTATCTGGTCAACGCAGAAGTACTGCAGATCAAGGTCGCCCAGGGCGCCAAACCCGGTGAGGGCGGGCAGCTGCCTGGCGGCAAAGTGAACGAACTGATTGCCCGGCTGCGCTACGCGGTACCCGGCGTCACGCTGATTTCACCGCCGCCGCACCACGATATTTATTCTATCGAAGATTTGGCCCAGCTGATTTTTGACCTCAAACAGGTCAATCCGGATGCCCAGGTGTCGGTGAAGCTGGTATCGGAACCGGGGATCGGCACGATCGCCACCGGTGTGGCCAAGGCCTACGCGGATTTGATTACCGTGTCCGGCTACGATGGCGGCACGGCGGCCAGCCCGCTGACCTCGATCAAACATGCCGGTTCTCCTTGGGAGCTGGGGCTTCCTGAAGTGCATCAGGCGCTGCGTATCAACGGCCTGCGCGACAAGATTCGCCTGCAGACCGATGGCGGCCTAAAAACCGGTCTCGACGTTGTTAAAGCGGCGATACTCGGTGCAGAGAGCTTCGGTTTTGGCACCGCGCCGATGGTCGCGTTGGGCTGTAAGTACCTGCGCATCTGTCACCTCAACAATTGCGCCACCGGTGTCGCCACTCAGGATGATTTCCTGCGCGGCGAGCACTTCCGTGGCACCGTGGATATGGTTAAAAACTACTTCCGCTTTATTGCCGAAGAAGTGCGTGAGCTGATGGCGGTATTGGGTGTGCGCAAGCTGACCGATCTAATCGGGCGTACCGATTTGCTTGAAGTGTTGGAAGGCAACACGGCTTCCCAGCGTAAGCTTGATCTTACGCCGCTGCTAGCGAATGATTTTGTGCCTAAAGATGCACCGCAGTTCTGTAAGGTCAGCCGTAACGTGCCGCACGATCCGGGTGCTAAAAACCAGGAAGTGCTGGCGGCGCTGAAAGACGCCATCGAAAATCGCTCGGGCGGTGAGTTCGATTTCACCATCACCAACTGCGACCGCAGTGTGGCGGCGCTAACCTCTGGCGCGATTGCCAAGCGCTATGGCGAAGAGGGCCTGGAAACGGCACCGATCACCGCTCGCTTTACTGGCGTAGCAGGCCAGAGCTTTGGGGTGTGGAATGCGCGTGGCTTGAATTTGTATCTCGAAGGCGACGCCAACGATTACGTCGGCAAGGGCATGAACGGTGGCAGTATTGTGATTGTGCCGCCCAAAGTCAGCCAGTTTGAGAGCCATAAAACGGCGATTATCGGTAATACCTGCCTGTACGGGGCCACCGGCGGTACATTGTTTGCAGCCGGTACGGCGGGTGAGCGCTTCGGGGTGCGTAATTCCGGTGCTTCTGCAGTCATTGAAGGCGCAGGCGACCACTGCTGCGAATACATGACCGGCGGTTTGGTCTGTGTGCTTGGTGAAACGGGCGTTAACTTCGGCGCAGGTATGACCGGTGGGTTTGCCTATGTGTTGGATGAAGATCGCACCTTCGTGGATAAATACAACCATGAGCTGGTTGAGATTCATCGCGTCAACACAGAGGCCATGGAGGCGTATCGTCGTCACCTGCGTGAAATGATTGAAGCCTATGTGGCCGCGACGGGTTCCGCGCGCGGGGCGGCTATTTTGGAAGACTTCAGCGACTATGCGCGCCACTTCTGGCTGGTGAAGCCAAAAGCGGCCAGCCTAGGTAGTTTGCTGGATCAGTCTCGGCGTCAGCCGCAATAACTCGCTTATGCCCCTCACGCTGACAGGAGAGAGATCATGGCTAACCGTTTAAATAACGATTTTCAGTTTGTCGATGTGGGTCGTAAGGACCCACAAAAGAAAGATGCCCGCGCCCGTGCTAAAGAGTTCGCGGAGATCTACGAACCGTTCAAGCCCACCGACGCGGCAAGCCAAGCGCACCGCTGCCTGCACTGCGGTAACCCGTACTGCGAGTGGAAGTGCCCGGTGCACAACTACATCCCCAACTGGCTGCAGCTGGTGGTGGAAGGCAACATCATTGAAGCCGCTGAGCTCTCGCACAAAACCAACTCGCTGCCCGAAGTGTGTGGCCGTGTGTGCCCGCAGGATCGTCTGTGTGAAGGCGACTGTACGCTGAACGATGGCTTTGGCGCGGTGACCATTGGTTCGGTGGAGAAGTACATCACCGATACGGCGTTTGCCATGGGCTGGCGTCCGGATATGTCCCACGTTACCTGGACCGACAAGAAGGTCGCCATTATCGGTGCAGGCCCTGCGGGCTTGGGCTGTGCCGACATTCTGGCCCGTAATGGCGTCAAGCCGGTGGTGTTCGACAAGTACCCGGAAATCGGTGGCCTGCTGACCTTTGGTATTCCCGAGTTCAAGCTGGAAAAGAGTGTGATGGAGCGCCGCCGCGCGGTGTTTGAGGAGATGGGCGTCGAGTTCCGCCTTAATACCGAAATCGGCACCGATATCGAGTTTGAAACCTTGATGCAGGAGTACGATGCGGTATTCCTGGGGATGGGCACTTATAAATACATGGAAGGCGGCTTCCCTGGCGAAGATCTGCCGGGCGTTTACAAAGCGCTGGATTTCCTGATTGCCAACGTCAACCGCTGTCTGGGTTTTGAAAAAGATCCCAACGACTATATCTCCATGGAAGGCAAGCGTGTGGTCGTTCTGGGCGGCGGCGATACGGCGATGGACTGTAACCGTACTTCCATTCGCCAGAACGCTACCAGCGTGACCTGTGCCTATCGTCGTGACGAAGGCAATATGCCGGGGTCGCGCCGTGAGGTCTCCAATGCCCGTGAAGAGGGCGTTGAGTTTCTGTTCAACCGTCAGCCGGTGGCGGTCGTCGGTGAAGAGAAGGTCGAAGGCGTGAAGGTGGTTCGCACACGCTTGGGCGAGCCGGACGAAAATGGCCGTCAGCGTCCTGAAGTGGTGCCCGGCTCTGAAGAGATCATCGCGGCGGATGCCGTGGTCATTGCTTTTGGCTTCCAGGCCAGCCCCGCGCCGTGGTTCGATAGCTCGAATATCCAAGTCGATGAGCGTGATCGCGTCACTGCACCTGAGCATGGGCAGTACGCCTTTCAAACCAGCAACGAAAAAATCTTTGCCGGTGGCGATATGGTGCGCGGCTCTGATTTGGTGGTCACGGCGATTTACGAAGGCCGCCAGGCTGCAGAAGGCATTCTGGATTACCTGGGCGTGTAATTCGTCTTTATCCAGGCTGAGCGGGGCCGAATTGGCCCCGCGACTACCCCGGCATCAGGCCAACGCGAGGGCGCTGTGAACCCATCCATGGGCGCTACTTTCGCCATCCCTGGCGAAAGACCCTCGCTTAGGCCTGATCCCGGCGTCGCTATGTGCAATGATCCATTGGCTATCTTCGGCAGTTCAAATTGAGCCTTAGGTCGTAATCTGCTAGTCTGTCGACCCATCCTGGCGTGGCTTTCTGCCGTGCCTTCTGATCACGTTTCGACAGGTTATCCATGACACGATATATCTTCGTGACCGGCGGCGTTGTGTCCTCTCTTGGCAAGGGCATCGCCTCCGCCTCGCTTGCGGCGATTTTAGAGGCCCGCGGCCTTAAGGTCACCATGCTCAAGCTCGACCCGTACATCAACGTGGATCCGGGCACCATGAGTCCCTTCCAGCACGGTGAGGTGTTCGTCACAGAAGATGGTGCCGAAACCGACCTTGATCTCGGGCATTACGAGCGCTTTATTCGCACCAAGATGACTCAGCGCAACAACTTTACGACCGGTCGTGTTTACGAGCACGTACTGCGTAAAGAGCGCCGTGGCGACTATCTAGGCGGCACCGTTCAGGTGATTCCGCATATCACCGACGAGATTAAAGAGCGCGTTTACGCGGGCGGTGAAGGCTTTGATGTGGCGCTGGTGGAAATCGGCGGCACGGTCGGTGATATCGAATCACTGCCTTTCCTTGAGTCCATTCGCCAAATCCGTAGTGAACAGGGTGCTAACCGCGCGCTGTTTATGCACCTGACCCTGGTGCCCTACATCAAAACGGCGGGTGAGACCAAAACCAAACCTACCCAGCACAGCGTCAAGGAGCTGCGCTCCATCGGTATCCAGCCGGATATTTTGATTTGCCGCAGCGAAGTTGAGCTGGAAGAGAGCGAGCGTCGCAAAATCGCTCTGTTTACCAACGTCGAAGAGCGTGCCGTAGTGCCGCTTCAGGATGCCGATACGATTTATCGTATTCCGCTGATGCTCCATGAACACGGCCTGGATGAGATCGTTTGCGATAAGCTGCGCCTGGAAGCCCCTGAAGCAGATTTATCAGAGTGGGTGAAGGTGCTCGATGCCAAGCTCAACCCGCTCAAGTCCGTCAGTATCGCCATGGTCGGTAAGTACATGGAGCTGCTGGATGCCTACAAGTCGCTCAACGAAGCGCTGATTCACGCCGGCATCCAAGGTCGCATTAAGGTCAACGTCGACTATATTGACTCCGAAGACATCGAGCGCCACGGCACCGAGCGCTTGGCGGGCAAAGACGCCATTCTAGTGCCCGGCGGTTTTGGCGAGCGTGGCGTGGAAGGCAAGATTATGACCGCCCAATTCGCGCGTGAAAATAACGTTCCCTATCTGGGTATTTGCCTGGGCATGCAGGTAGCGGTGATTGAGTTCGCTCGCAACGTGGCGGGTTGGAAAGACGCCAACTCCACCGAGTTTACCCACGATACCCAGCATCCGGTGGTGGGCCTGATTACTGAGTGGCTGAATCCGGAAGGCAAAATCGAACTACGCGATGCGGCGTCTGATTTAGGTGGCACCATGCGTTTGGGCGGTCAGGTCTGTCATCTGGCATCCGGCACCAAAGCGCGCGAAGCCTATGGGGCTGACGAGATTGTTGAGCGCCATCGTCACCGTTTCGAGGTCAATAACCAGTTTATTGATGAGCTTGAAAAGGCGGGACTGGTTATTTCGGGTAAGAGCGTCGACCAATCACTGGTTGAAGTGATTGAGCTGGCTGACCACCCTTGGTATGTGGCCTGTCAGTTCCACCCGGAATTCACCTCCACGCCGCGTGATGGTCACCCGCTCTTCTCAGGCTTTGTGAACGCCGCGTTAGAGCATAAAACAGCGCGTAATCGCGCCCATGCGCATTCTCAGGAATAAGAGGGCAACAGCATGGCTTCTCAAGAGCATCATATTAACGTAGCCGGCTTAACCGCCGGCAATTCCTTGCCGCTTATGCTGCTGGGCGGCATGAACGTGCTGGAATCTGCTGAGCTTGCCGACGAAGTTGCCCAAGCCTACGTCACGGTGACTCAAAAACTGGGTATGCCCTACGTTTTCAAGGCCAGTTTTGATAAAGCTAATCGTAGCTCGATTCACTCCTATCGCGGCCCGGGTATGGAGAAAGGGCTGCAGATATTGGCCGATATCAAAGCCCGCCACAACGTGCCGATTATCACCGATGTGCACGAACCCTGGCAGGCTGAAGCAGCGGCGGAAGTGGCCGACATTATCCAACTGCCAGCCTTTTTGGCCCGCCAAACCGATTTGGTAGTCGCTATGGCCAAAACCGGCGCGGTCATCAACATCAAGAAGCCGCAGTTTTTGGCGCCCCATGAAATGCGCCATATCATCAGCAAGTTTCAGGAAGCAGGTAACGACCAGCTGATGCTCTGCGAGCGTGGCTCAAGCTTTGGTTACAACAACCTGATTGTTGATATGCTGGGCTTTGGCGATATGAAGCAAACCGGGTATCCGGTATTTTTTGATGTGACCCACGCACTGCAACGCCCAGGTGGGCGTGCAGACAGTGCCGATGGTCGTCGGGCTCAGGTGGCTGAATTAGCGCGCGCAGGCGTGGCTGTTGGCCTTGCAGGGCTGTTTTTAGAAGCTCACCCTGACCCTGATAACGCCAAATGCGATGGTCCTTGTGCACTCCCGCTGGATCAGTTGGAGCCGTTTTTAACTCAGCTTGCCCAACTGGATGCGCTGGTAAAAGGGTTTGAGCCGCTAACCATTCGTTAGCGTGTGGCTTGATAGGCCGTGTTTTGCTGATTAGGGCGTTATATTAATAATTTTATCTGACTTACCGTTAAGGAAACTGCCATGACCAAAATTGTTGCTATCAGTGCGTTGGAAGTGCTGGATTCGCGTGGTAACCCCACCGTACAGGCGAACGTACGTCTTGCCAGCGGCGCTGTTGGTGAAGCCTGCGCGCCCAGCGGTGCTTCTACCGGCTCACGTGAAGCATTAGAGCTGCGCGACGGTGACAAGTCGCGCTATCTGGGCAAAGGCGTGCTGAAAGCAGTCGATGCGGTTAATGGCAAGATCCGTGATGCGTTGCTGGGTATGGATGCGCGTGATCAGCGCGGCTTAGACGATGCCATGCTGGCGTTGGACGGCACGGAGAATAAAGCGAACTTGGGCGCGAACGCGATTCTGGCCGTTTCCCTGGCGGCGGCTAAAGCCGCTGCTAACGCCAAAGGCGTACCGCTATATGCCCACATTGCCGAGCTTTACGGCCAGCCGGGTCAGTACAGCATGCCGGTGCCGATGATGAATATCATCAACGGTGGTGAACACGCGGATAATAACGTTGATATCCAAGAGTTTATGGTTCAACCGGTAGGTGCGCCTAACTTCCGCGAAGCGCTGCGCATGGGCGCGGAAATTTTCCATGCCCTGAAAAAAGTGCTGTCGGCGAAAGGCCTTTCCACCTCCGTTGGCGACGAGGGCGGCTTTGCGCCGAACCTGGCGTCTAACGCTGATGCGCTGGCAGTCATCAAGCAAGCCGTTGCCGATGCTGGCTACGAGCTGGGAAAAGACGTCACGCTGGCGCTGGACTGTGCTTCTTCAGAATTCTACAAAGACGGTCAGTACAACCTTTCCGGTGAAGGCAAAAGCTACGACGCCCAAGGCTTTACTGATTACCTAGCAGGCCTGTGCGCCGATTACCCAATCGTGTCCATCGAAGATGGCATGGACGAGTCCGACTGGGCAGGCTGGAAAGCGCTGACCGACAAGCTGGGCGCTAAAGTACAGCTGGTGGGTGACGATCTGTTCGTGACCAATACCAAGATTCTTAAGCGTGGTATTGATGAGCAGATCGGTAACTCTATCCTGATCAAGTTCAACCAGATCGGCTCGCTCTCCGAGACGCTGGATGCCATCAAGATGGCCCAGGATGCAGGCTTTACAGCGGTAATTTCGCACCGCTCTGGTGAAACGGAAGACACCACTATTGCCGATTTGGCGGTAGGTACCTGCGCCGGTCAGATTAAAACGGGTTCACTGTGCCGTTCTGATCGCGTTGCTAAATACAACCGTCTGTTGGTGATTGAGGCCGAGCTTGAAGATGTCACGTATCCTGGCCTGAAAGCGATCAAAGGTCAGTAAAGCGCCAATATTGAGTGAGGTTTGTAAGTAATATCTCAAGATTTTGTAAGAGATGTCTTACAAATGCCGACGAGAATCGCTTGGTTTGGGGTAAGATGAAACGAAAATTTCCACTAATTCAAATTTAAGCTTTTGTTTTTAAAGATAATTGTGGAATTAAGGCGAGTCGCTAAGACTCGCCTTTTTGCATTTTGGCTTTGTTGAGAAGCCGACGTGATCTGCCACAATACACGCAGGACAAGGGGAGGCAAGGATGCTTCAGACAGGATGCAACGGGATGTAGGACGGATGCGCCGGGCGATACAGAGAGGTGAGCCCCGGCAGGGAAGACATCTGAGGAAGTTGATACAGGGAGTGGTCAGAGGAAGTGCTTGGAGCGGGCGGCCTACGGGTCGCCTTTTTTTTGCCTCTTATTTGGCAATGCACGCTTGGCAACCCCATAAAAAACCAGCGCTTTTTTCAAAAAAAAGCGCTGGTTATAAAGTAACAGCAGAGCAGGCGTGAGTTAAGCTTAACGCTCTAACTTCTCAAGCTTACCGGGCTTGCCGTCCCACTCTTCGGCGTCAGGCAGCGGATCCTTCCTTTCGGCAATATTGGGCCATACTTCTGACATTTCAGCGTTAATCTCAATAAACGCCTCTTGCCCATCTGGCAGCTCATCCTCTGAGAATATCGCCTCAGCGGGGCATTCTGGTTCACACAGTGCGCAGTCAATACACTCGTCAGGGTGAATGACCAGGAAATTCGGGCCCTCGTAGAAACAGTCGACCGGGCAGACTTCCACACAGTCGGTGTATTTGCACTGGATGCAGTTCTCGGTAACGACAAACGTCATCTTGCTATCCCTCTTGCAGGGCCAGGTAGCTCCTGGCCATGGTCAATCGTGAATGGTTATAAATCAGCCGTTTTTTATAAGCTAAAAGTTTGAGCGACATTCTAGTGGTGCGCCTACCTGGCGGCAAGCGCCTTATGATTCCAGTTGGTAGCAATGCCAGTACAGGTTTCCGCGAGGGCGCTGTAAACCCGTCCGTGGGCGCTACTTTCGACATCTGACCGCCATGGATGGCGGAAATGCCGGAATTGTCGGGAACATTTTCCGGCCCTGTCGAAAGACCCTCGCTTCAACCTGCCCTGGCACCTGAATCTCACTTATCGCCTTTCATTCTATAAGCACCATTAGATCAGGTCTCGCCACTGATACAACAGCGATAGCGCTTCCCGCGGCGTTAAACCATCCATATCGACATTTTCCAATGCCTCCACCACCGGGTGCGGTGCGGCTGCAAACAGGTCGTTTTGCTGGGGAGCCGTTCGCGGCGCTTGCGCTGTGTTATCTACATCGCGCTGCTCCAGGCTCATCAGCTTCTCACGGGCCCGTTTAATCACATGACCAGGTACGCCCGCTAATTGAGCGACCTGCAAACCGTAACTCTGGCTAGCCGGGCCTGCTTCAATGCGGTGCATGAACACGATGCTGTCGCCATGCTCGGTCGCCGTTAGGTGAATATTGGCTACGCCCTCCATGTGTTCAGGTAGGGCGGTCATCTCAAAATAGTGGGTGGCAAACAGCGTTAGTGCACGCCCCTTGGCAAGATGTTCCGCACTCGCCCAGGCCAGCGATAACCCGTCAAAGGTGCTAGTGCCGCGGCCAATTTCATCCATCAAAATCAAGCTTTGCTGGGTGGCATTGTGCAAAATATTGGCCGTTTCGGTCATCTCGACCATAAAGGTGGAGCGTCCGCCTGCCAGATCATCCGACGAGCCAATGCGGGTAAATATCCGATCCAGCGGACCGATCTCGGCGGCATCGGCGGGCACAAAGCTGCCGCAGTGGGCGAGCAGAGCAATTAGCGCTGTTTGCCGCATATAGGTCGATTTACCACCCATATTAGGGCCAGTAATAATCAGCATATGCTGGTCGGGGTTAAGCGTAACGTCATTGGGCACAAAGGGCGTTTCGCTAACCTGTTCAACCACAGGGTGCCGCCCCGCCTCGATACGAATGCCTGTGGCCTCGCTCAGCGTCGGGCGCACCCAGCTCAACGCCTCGGCGCGTTCGGCAAAGGCGCACAGCACATCCAACTCCGCAAGCGCTTGAGAAGTGCTTTGTAGCGCGTGAAGGCTGTCATTCAGCTCGCCCAGCAGGCGGTCATAAAGCCATTTTTCACGGGTCAGTGCGCGGGATTTAGCCGACAGCGCCTTATCCTCAAACTCTTTGAGTTCAGGAATGATAAAACGCTCGGCGTTTTTCAGCGTCTGGCGGCGAATATAGTCAGCGGGTGCTTGCTGCGCCTGGGAGCGCGGCAGCTCGATAAAGTAGCCATGTACCCGGTTATAGCCGACTTTGAGATTAGCAAGTCCGGTACGCTCGCGCTCGCGGGTTTCCAGCCGAACAAGATAGTCGCCCGCGTTCTCGGCCATGCCCCGGTGCTCGTCGAGCTCGGCATCAAAGCCGTTGGCAATCACCCCGCCATCGCGGATCACCACCGGCGGATTCTCAACTAGCGCGCGGCTAAGCATGTCAGCCATTTCAGGGTAGGGGCGGATATGCGGGCGCAGGCTATCCAGCGCGCTGCCGTTCTCTACCTCGCCCAACTGCTGTTCAAGGGTAGGCAGAGTGACCAGGGCGTCACGCAGACGCGCCAAATCCCGTGGCCGGGCGCTGTACAGCGCGACCCGGGCCAGAATGCGCTCCACATCGCCCACATCGCTCAACGTCTCGCGCAGCGACATGTAGGCGGCATCTAGGCTTAGCAACGCCACGCCTGCATGGCGGTTTTGGACAATCTCTCGTTGGCGCAGCGGACGATTCAGCCAGCGTTTGAGTAGCCGCGAGCCCATGGCGGTGGTGCAGGTGTCCAGCACGCTCGCCAGGGTGTTGTCGCTATTGCCACCCAGGTTAATGTCGATTTCCAGATTACGTCGGCTGGCGGCGTCGATCACTACTGCATCGTCGCGATTCTCAACGCTAATCGCGGTCACGTGGGGCAAGCGCGAGCGCTGAGTGTCGCGGGCGTAATCAATCAGCACCCCGGCGGCAATCAGTGCAGTGGTCAAGTGCGCGCAGCCAAAGCCGCGTAAATCCTGCACTTCAAACTGATCGCACAGGCTGCGGGTGGCGCTCTCCAAATCAAACAGCCACTCGCCCTGGCGACGCAGGCTGCGCTTTTGCGACCAGGCATCGGGTAGCGTCAGGCTTTCGGGCACCAGCAACTCAGCAGGGGAGAGGCGAGTAAGCTCGGCGAGCATTTCGGCTTCGCTCTCCACTTCCAATACATTGAAGCGGCCGCTAGAGAGTTCTAGCCAGGCAAGGCCCCAGCTATCTTTACCGGGGGAGACCGATACCAGTACGTTGTCGCGGCGGGCATCGAGCAGCGCTTCATCGTGGAGCGTGCCGGGGGTAACGATACGTACTACTTGGCGGTCAACGGGCCCTTTGCTGGTCGCGGGGTCGCCTATCTGTTCGCAGATCGCTACCGATTCACCGCCAGCGACCAGACGCGCCAAATAGCCTTCAGCGCTATGGTAAGGTACACCCGCCATCGGGATCGGCTTCCCCCCCGACTGGCCGCGCTGGGTAAGGGTAATGTCCAGCAGTGCGGCGGCGCGCTTGGCGTCGTCGAAAAACAGCTCGTAAAAATCCCCCATTCGGTAAAACAGCAGAACCTCGGGGTGTTCGCGTTTGATCTTTAAATACTGCGTGATCATTGGCGTGTTAGGGGGAATGGCCTGTGACATGGGCGTCCTGATTGAGCAATTTCTTTGAGAAAGCTAAACACAGTATTCTACGCTGAACAGACGACTCACTTGAAGGAGCGACCATAGTGCCCAGCGTATCTAGCCTGAAAAATCTTGATTTGACGCTGCTAGCTCAGCGGCTAGGGCGGCTTTGTCAGCAGTTGAAGGTGGAAGTGACCGCCGCTGAATCCTGCACGGGCGGTGGTATTGCCAGTGCGATTACCAGCACGGGGGGTAGCTCTGCTTACTTTACAACGGGCTATGTGACCTATGCGAACGCGGCTAAGACCCGCCTGCTCGGCGTGCCAGACGCTATACTGGCAGAACACGGGGCGGTGAGCGAAGAAGTAGTGAAAGCGATGGTGCAAGGCGCCTGCCGGGATAGCGGTGCGGGCTTGGGCGTTGCCGTTAGTGGGGTGGCCGGGCCGGATGGTGGTAGTGCTGAAAAGCCGGTGGGTACCGTTTGGCTCGCCTGGGGTGATACCGCTGAGCAGCAAGCCGAGTGTTTCCACTTCCCTGGGGATCGCCAAGCAGTGCGCGAGCAGGCAGTGCGGCAGGCGCTGGCAGGGCTGGTGGCACGCCTGGATGCGCGGGTGAAGGCAGGCAAGCAGGGGTAGGGGTAGGAAAATAGTTAAGAGAAAGCGTGATCAAGGATTTGTTTACGGCACAATCTTTGGCATACTACTGGGTAATTATACAGCTTGTTATGAGGAATCTCTGAATGGCTCAGGATGACAACCGCACAAAAGCGCTAAACGCTGCACTCACCCAAATCGACCGTCAGTTCGGCAAGGGCACCGTCATGCGTCTAGGTGACGCACCGCGTGTGGTCATGCCGTCGGTTTCCACGGGTTCGTTGGGTCTGGATATCGCACTTGGCATCGGCGGGCTGCCGTTTGGCCGCGTAGCTGAAATTTTTGGTCCGGAGTCCTCGGGTAAGACAACGCTGACCCTTTCGGTGATTGCGCAAGCGCAAAAGCAAGGCAAAGTGTGTGCGTTCGTGGATGCCGAGCACGCTCTGGATCCAAGCTATGCCGAAAAGCTAGGCGTCAACCTGGATGATCTACTGATTTCCCAGCCGGACACTGGCGAGCAGGCGTTAGAAATTACCGATATGCTGGTGCGTTCCGGCGGTGTTGACGTGATTGTTATCGACTCTGTCGCTGCGTTGACCCCGCGCGCTGAAATCGAAGGCGAAATGGGCGATACCCATGTTGGCCTACAGGCACGTTTGATGTCTCAGGCGCTACGTAAAATTACCGGTAATATCAAAAACGCCAACTGCCTGGTGATCTTCATCAACCAGATCCGCATGAAGATCGGCGTGATGTTTGGTTCACCCGAAACCACCACCGGCGGTAACGCGCTTAAGTTCTACGCCAGTGTGCGTCTGGATATTCGCCGCACCGGCTCGGTGAAAGTAGGCGATGAAGTCACCGGTAACGAAACCCGCGTGAAAGTAGTCAAAAACAAGGTGGCACCGCCATTCCGCCAAGCTGAATTCCAGATTCTTTACGGCAAGGGTATCTACCACGCTGGCGAGGTTATTGACCTGGGCGTGCAGTGCAATCTGGTCGATAAAGCCGGTGCTTGGTACAGCTATAAAGGCAAGAAAATCGGCCAGGGTAAAGCAAACTCCGCGCTTTATCTGGAAGAGCACCCAGACATTATGCTCGAAATCGAAACGCAGATTCGTGAGCAGCTCTTGGCCAAGCCTGATCCTAAAAAGGAGAAGGAAGGTGCCCCTGCCGAAGCAGCGGCTGAAGTGGATGCCAACGATGACGATCTGCTCTAAGTCTTTTCTAACCGAGACAATCTAATGGCCTTTATGTCTCAGCGCGATGCCACTCCCCGTGACATCGCGATTGGCTTACTGGCTCGGCGCGAATACTCTCGCGCCGAACTAGCCCAGCGCTTAAAGAAAAAAGCCTTCGACGATACCGCTATTGACGAGTGTTTAGACGCTCTGGCCGAACAGGGCTTGCAATCTGATGCGCGTTTTGCAGCTAGTTTCGTACGCTCGCGCATTCTGCGCGGCCAGGGTGTTATTCGTATTAAAGGTGAATTGCGCCAACGCGGCGTCGACCAGGAAACCCTTAACGCTGCTTTTGAAGAGGTGGAGGAGGGGGAGCAGATTGACTGGTTCGAGCTAGCCCGGGAAACACTGACGCGGCGCTTTGATAGCCCCGGCGAAACACCTAAAGAGCGCGCTCGACGCGAGCGCTTTCTGGCTAGTCGTGGCTTCGATTTTGAGCAAATCCGCTATGCGCTTTCCTGTCTGTAATACATTTTCTCTATCTCTGTAATACTTTTCCCCTGCCTATAAAACGCCTGCTCTTACTTTTCTAATAGCGCTCTCATACGCTTTTCTAGCTATTTGTTTGCCTCTCTGCCACTAAGTGCGGCTTTAGTCGTTTGACAACTGCGCTATAATGGCCTCTTTGCGACCCCTGAGGGTAGCGTCGACAGCGCCCTGGGACACCACGCTTTCTTGTTACGGATACCCTATGAAAAGCGCAGAAATTAGACAGGCCTTTCTCACCTTCTTTGAAGAGCAGGGGCATACGATTGTACCCACCAGCTCTTTAGTGCCGGGCAATGACCCGACGCTGCTGTTTACCAATGCCGGCATGGTGCCTTTCAAAGATGTATTTCTGGGTCGCGACCCACGCCCCTACGTGCGTGCAACATCTGCGCAGCGCTGCGTACGCGCAGGCGGTAAGCATAATGATTTAGACAATGTCGGCTATACCGCACGTCACCACACGTTTTTTGAAATGCTGGGTAACTTCAGTTTTGGCGACTACTTCAAGCACGACGCCATACGCTTTGCCTGGGTATTTCTGACCGAAACGCTGGGTCTGCCTAAAGAGAAACTGTGGGTAACGGTACATGTTAGCGATGACGAAGCTGAACGTATCTGGAAAGACGAGATCGGTATTGACCCCGAGCGCTTTTCCAAATTAGACGAAGATAACTTCTGGCAGATGGGCGACACCGGTCCTTGTGGCCCGAGTTCGGAAATCTTTTTTGACCACGGTCCAGAGGTATGGGGCGGCCCTCCCGGTAGCCCGGAAGAAGATGGCGACCGCTACATCGAAATCTGGAACCTGGTGTTCATGCAGTTTGATCGTGATAGCCAAGGTACGCTCAACCCGCTACCCAAGCCCTCTATCGATACCGGTATGGGCTTGGAGCGCGTAGCTGCCGTCATGCAGGGCGTGCATTCCAACTACGAAATTGATCTGTTCCAGAGCCTGCTGCAGGCTGCGGCTAAAGCTACCGGGCACCCTGATACCACTACACCTTCGCTGCGCGTGATTGCCGACCACATCCGCTCTTGTGCCTTCCTGATTGCCGACGGTGTACTGCCTTCTAACGAAGGGCGTGGCTATGTATTGCGTCGCATCATTCGCCGCGCGATCCGCCATGGTCACAAGCTGGGAGCCGTAGAGCCGTTCTTCCACAAGCTGGTGGACGCGCTGGATGCCGAAATGGGTGATGCGTATCCAGAGCTTCGCGAAGCGAATGACCAGATCACTCGGGTACTGTTGAAAGAAGAAGAGCAGTTTGCTCGCACCCTGGACCATGGCATGGGGCTGTTGAATGCAGCCTTAGCCGAGCTGGATGGCAAGGTGCTGCCGGGTGAAACAGTGTTTAAGCTTTACGACACCTACGGCTTTCCTTTTGATCTCACCGCTGATGTGTGCCGCGAACGCGGCGTCACTCTCGATGAAGAGGGCTTTCAGCAGGCCTTAGAGGCCCAACGCGAGCGTGCCCGGGCGGCTAGCCAGTTCGGCGCTGATTACAGCGCCTCTATTGAACTTGACGGTGAGACCGCTTTTACTGGCTATGACCGCCTGGAGGATCAAGCCAAGGTAACGGCACTGGTCGACAGCGAAGGCAATGCGCTGGCTGCGCTGAAAGCGGGGCAGAAGGGCGTTGTGGTGCTAGATCGCACGCCATTTTACGGTGAGTCCGGCGGCCAGGTGGGCGATACCGGCTACCTGTATGTCGACGGCGGTCGTTTCCAGGTAACGGATACCCAAAAGCAGAGCGGGCATCACTTACACCAGGGCATTATGGTGGAAGGTTCGCTGAGTGTCGGTGCTAGCGTACGCGGCGAAGTGGATGCCAGCCTGCGTACCGCCACGATCCGTAACCACTCGGCGACTCACTTGTTGCACAAAGCGCTACGTATGGTACTAGGCGATCACGTGCAGCAAAAAGGCTCGCTGGTTAATGCTGAGCGGCTGCGCTTCGACTTTAGCCATTTTGAGCCGATGACTGCCGAGCAGTTGGCGGAAGTCGAACGGCTGGTCAATGAGCAGATACTGGCTAATGCGCCGACTAAAACCGAGCAAATGAGCCTGGATCAAGCCAAAGCCAAAGGGGCGGCGGCGCTGTTTGAGGCCAAATACGCCGAGAATGTGCGGGTACTGACGATTGGTGCCGACGACTTCTCTATCGAGTTGTGCGGTGGTACCCACGTGGCACGCAGTGGCGATATCGGCTGCTGTCATGTGATGAGTGAAGTGGGCATTGCCTCTGGTGTACGTCGTATCGAAGCGATTACCGGCGAAAACGCACTAACTTACTTCCGCGAGCAGGAAGCTCGCCTTGAGCGCTTGGGGGAACGTTTGAAGACCAAGCCTGAGCAAGTTGAAGCGCGGGTAGAGTCTCTGGTTGAGCGCAATCGTAGCTTAGAAAAAGAGTTGGAGCAGCTTAAAGCCAAGCTCGCCAGTGCTGCGGGTAGTGACATGCTGAGTCAGGTGCAAGAGGTCAACGGCGTTAAACTGTTAGCGACGCAGCTGGAAGGTGTCTCTGGCAAAGACCTGCGCGGCATTCTTGACCAACTTAAGAATAAGCTCAGTTCCGGGGTCATTATCCTTGGGGTTGCCGATCAGGCGGCGGGCAAAGTCAGCCTGATTGCCGGGGTAACCCAAGATTTGACCGGCCGAGTGAAAGCCGGTGAGCTGGTTAACCATGTTGCCTCTCAAGTGGGAGGTAAAGGTGGTGGCCGCGCGGATATGGCTCAGGCAGGAGGTAGCCAGCCCGATGCCCTGCCGGATGCGTTGAAGAGCGTACCGGCATGGTTGGAAAACGCACTTAGCTAAACCCAAAGGCCGGTGGCATGATTGTCACCGGCCTTATTTATTTAGGAGATCTCTGATTAACTATTGCGCTTGTTCATACGACGTTGAAATTAGCTTCAAAATGCTCATTTACTTTATGTAAACTCCGCTTTTTCATCTAATTTCGCCTTGTCTGAACTGCGCTCATTACGTTAATCAAAGACTCCTAGTGATAAATGTAACTTCACCCTCCATTCCCGAACGCATAGGAAAAACGGCATATGGCACTATACGTACAGAAGTTCGGCGGCACTTCGGTGGGCTCTGTCGAGCGTATCAAGGCCGTAGCGGAAAAAGTTAAGGGCTTCCGTGATCAAGGCCATCAGGTGGTGGTTGTGGTCTCCGCTATGAGCGGCGAAACCAACCGCCTCACGGACATGGCTCAGGCACTTAATGACGATCCCGCACCGCGCGAGATGGATATGCTGCTGTCGACCGGCGAGCAGGTGACGATTTCACTACTCGCCATGGCGCTGCAGCAAATTGGCGTGCAAGCCACTTCACACACTGGCGCCCAGGTAGGTATCCATACGGACAGCGCCTATACCAAGGCGCGCATCCAGCGCATCGAAACCGACGACCTGAAAGCTGACCTGGCAGCAGGGCAGGTGGTGGTCGTAGCCGGTTTCCAAGGGGTGGATGAGGACGGCAACATCACTACCCTGGGTCGTGGTGGCTCTGACACCACGGGTGTGGCCCTGGCCGCCGCACTTGGCGCCGATGAGTGCCAGATCTACACCGATGTGGACGGGGTATACACTACTGACCCGCGTGTATGTTCCAAAGCGCAGCGCTTAGAGAGCATTACCGTGGAAGAGATGCTGGAGCTGGCCAGTCTCGGCTCTAAAGTACTGCAGATCCGCGCGGTAGAGTTTGCCGGTAAATACAACGTGCCCCTGCGGGTGCTGTCGAGCTTTGAAGACGGCCCCGGTACCCTAATTGTTGCAGAAGCAGACAAAGACGAGGACGCTATGGAAGAACCACTGATCTCCGGTATCGCCTTTACCAAGAATGAAGCCAAACTGACCTTGCTCAATACGCCGGATGTGCCAGGCGTCGCTTCTCGTATTCTTGGCCCGATTGCCGATGCCAATATCGAAGTCGATATGATCGTACAGAACGTTGCCCCGGCTGGTGACTATACTGATTTCACCTTTACAGTTGCCAAAGGCGATTACAAAGCAACCAAGAAACTGCTTGAAGAGACGGTGATCCCGGATTTAGGTGGCGGCGAGCTGCGTGGTGATGACAACATCGCCAAGGTCTCCTTGGTCGGTGTGGGAATGCGCTCTCACGCGGGTGTGGCATCAAAAATGTTCCGCGTGCTGGCTGATGAGAACGTCAATATTCGTATGGTCTCCACCTCTGAGATTAAAATCTCAGTCGTCATTGATGAGAAGCATATGGAACTTGCCGTCAATGCGTTACACAAAGCCTTTGGTTTAGATAAGACAGATATCGAATCTGAATAACATTAATGCCTTAAATCTTCTACGCTGAAGGGGTACTTGCTGCCATGTGGTGGTGAGCTTTCTTTCAACGGGAGGTTGAGGTGTCATGGAGCCGGAGCCGTTGGTGACAGGCAACGCTATGGTCTTGCCCAGTAACAGTAGACACCTCAAAAATGTAATACGCTACGATGAGGTGAACCATGGCAAGATCGACAACATCAATGAAGAAAAAAACTTATACCCGTTACTCAGATGCCTACC
>NZ_JBANSN010000023.1:0-61478 GCF_037070215.1 Vreelandella arctica
AATAAGCTAAACGATAGACCAAGAAAGCGGCTGGGATACCGAACCCCAGCCCAGGTGTTCTTAGGTGAATACTCAGGAGCACTAGAAACCGCAGGTGCTGCACTTATTAGTTGAATCCAGGTTGAAAGGGTAGCAATCGTGATTAAGAGGAACATGAGGGCCTAGGGTGATGGATTATTTCGCGTTTATAGGGGTAAGGCGGCCGAATGTCAATATCAGCTATCACCAAAGCAGTAGAAACCATCAGTTGGCCTCTTACACCGCCCCCATCGCGTGCGCCTTTCATAGTTAACTTTTGTTCACATTTGAATGGTTACAAACCTAGTGTAAAGAGAACTATATTATTAAAAATGAGTTAAGATTCATCAATAAGGATGCAGTTAATAAAAATTAATCTCGCTTGATGATAAAGCCTCTTTTCACTTAGGTGCCTCCCCTTGTGCCTGTGCTCCCAGTATTATTTAACTAAATACAGAGAAGGCAAAATGTACAATACCTTTTTTAACGCATCACTCTATAAAGCATTACTAAATCATACGGCCTGTATTTTCTTTACGCCACAAGGGGTAATCAAGCACGCTAGCCAATCGTTTTTAGAGGTAATGGGTGCTCGGTTACAGGAAATTAAAGGGCAACATCACCGTATATTCTGCGATGCCGCCGAAACACAACGCCCAGAGTATCAAAAATTTTGGCTGTCGCTTGCCGCTGGTAAAAGCCACCATGGGCGCTTTCGCCGTTTTAAAGAAGATGGAGAAGAGGTGTGGCTTGAAGCAACCTACCTGCCAATATGCACACGTATGGGTAAAGTAACTCAAATTCTTAAAGTAGCGAACGAAGTTACTAAAAGCCACCAAGCAGCTAAACACCAAGATTCGCTGTTGCATGCCCTGCACCGCTCCACGGCCGTGATTGAGTTTACGCCAGAAGGCGACATCCTGGATGTAAACCCAAACTTTGAAAAAGTAATGGGTTATCGCAAAGAGGCACTGATCGGCAAACATCACTCTATGTTTTGCCGACCTGATTTTTATCGCCAGCAACCCAACTTTTGGCAGAATCTTGCCAGCGGTGAATTCAAAAAAGGCCGCTTTGAACGGGTTGATGCACAGGGCAAAACCGTATGGCTTGAAGCGACGTATAACCCTGTTGAGGATGAAGACGGTAACGTCATAGCCGTTGTTAAATTCGCCAGTAATATTACGCCTTTGGTTGAAAAAGCCACCGCCACGACAGGTACGATAAGCTCAGCACAAAGCAGTACGTCGCAAATTGAGCAAACCGCTAAAGAAAGCCTGGGTCATTTAGATGAGATGGTGAAAGGCGCCGCACAGGCCGCGCAAACGCTAGTCCAAGCGCAAGCACTGATTGATGAATTGCATAAGCAGTCACAAGGTATTCAAAAAATCACCGAATCCATCGCAAAAATTGCCAACCAAACCAACCTCCTCTCGCTGAACGCTGCCGTAGAAGCCGCCCGTGCGGGCGAACAAGGCCGTGGCTTTGCCGTGGTGGCAAACGAGGTACGCCAACTCGCCAAAGGCGCCACCGAGGCGGTAGCGCAAATCACCCAGGTACTTAAAGACAACAGCAGCTTGGTAGAACGTACGACTCAATCCATGCAGCAAGTGATTCAGCAGGGCAAAGCCAGCCAGTCCAGCGTTAGTGAGATTGATACCATTGTGAATAAGATTCTTCACGACGCCCGCAATGTCGCCACCTCTATCGAACAACTCGCCGCCGATACGCATATTTAGCCAAACCGATTTCATGCACAAGGAAGTGCACCCTTTACACATCAACCTCCTTTTATCGCTTTTAAGCATGCTATTATCTAACCCAGCTTAACTAGTTTAGATAAACATGCCTGAAAGGATATTTACTGATGTTCGATTCGCCCGTTGCGGTTGCCACGCCTGCCGCTGTTGATAGCTTTATCGAGCGCTGGAAAGGCACCACCGGCACCGAAAAGGCCAACTATCAGCTCTTCCTTTCAGAACTGTGCACACTGCTTGAACTCCCCACGCCCGACCCCGCCAGCAAAGATAACAGCGAAAACGCCTACACCTTTGAGCGCCGGGTAGATATTCAAAACCCTGATGGCAGCGAAAATCGCGGCTTTATCGACCTCTACAAGCGCGGCGCGTTTGTACTGGAAGCCAAGCAAACCGGCAAAGGGCTAGAAACCAAAGGCTGGGATAAAGCCATGCAGGCGGCTTATAACCAAGCCGACCAATATGTACGCGCCCTGCCCGCTAAAGAAGGCCGCCCAGCGTTTATTTTAGTCACGGATGTTGGCCGCACGCTGGCACTCTACTCTGAGTTTTCGCGCTCCGGCGGCACCTATGTCCCCTTTCCAGATCCGCGTAATTACCGCATTAAGCTGGAAGACTTACGCCAGCCAGACATTCAGCAACGCCTTAAAGCGCTATGGGAAGCACCCGATACGCTAGACCCGAGCCAATACGCTGCCCGCGTCACTCGCGAGGTCAGCGGCAAGCTTGCTACCTTAGCGAAAACGCTAGAAGCCGATGGCTATGAAGTCGACCGCGTGGCGCATTTTTTGAAGCGCTGCCTGTTCACCATGTTCAGTGAAGACGTGGAGCTACTGCCCAAAGGCAGTTTCACCACGTTTTTAGAGCGCATGAAAGCAACCCCTGAACACTTTACTGACGCCATCGGCTCGCTGTGGGAAAGCATGAACAGCGGCGGTTTTAGCGGCGTGCTCACCGCCAAAATTATGCGTTTTAACGGCGGCTTGTTTAAAGGTATCGACCCGATTCCACTTAATGCAGAACAGATTCAGCTGCTTATTGATGCGGCCAAAGCCGACTGGCGGTTTGTAGAGCCCGCTATTTTCGGCACGCTGCTGGAGCGCGCCCTAGACCCCCGCGAACGCCACAAATTAGGAGCCCATTACACGCCCCGCGCCTATGTAGAGCGGCTGGTAATGCCTACCCTGATTGAACCACTACGCCGCGAATGGGCCACTGCGCAAGTGGTGGCGGAAGCCCACAACCAAAAAGGCAAAATCGACAAAGCGTTGGAAAGCCTGCGCGCTTTTCACCACAAGCTGTGCCAAATACGGGTGCTTGACCCCGCCTGCGGCAGCGCCAACTTCTTATATGTCGCCCTGGAACACATGAAGCGCCTTGAAGGCGAGGTATTAAACCTGATTGCCGACCTGAGCGGTGGGCAAGACAGCCTGGACGCCGAAGGGCTAACCGTCTCGCCCCAGCAGTTCCTCGGCATGGAAATTAACCCCCGCGCCGCCGCCATTGCCGAAATCGTGCTATGGATTGGTTATCTGCAGTGGCACTACCGTATTCACGGCAGCCTCGATCTGCCCGAACCGATTCTGAAAGACTTCCACAATATCGAAGAGCGTGATGCGCTAATTGAATACGACAGCAAAGAGCTGCTCTTGGACGAACATGGAGAGAAAGTCACCGTCTGGGACGGCATCAGCATGAAGAAAAGCCCCGCCACGGGCGAGCTGATCCCCGATGAAAGCGGCCGTACTGACGTTTACCGCTACCACAACCCCAGGCGCGCAGAGTGGCCAGAGGCGGATTATATTGTCGGCAACCCGCCGTTCATTGGCGCCTCTACCATGCGCCGCGCCCTGGGCGATGGCTATGTTGATGCTGTCCGCTCAGTGTATAAAGGCACCGTGCCGGAATCCGCCGATTTTGTGATGTACTGGTGGCATATTGCCGCTGAAGCGGTCCGCACTGGCAACGCCCAGCAATTTGGTTTTATTACCACCAACAGCCTGCGCCAAACCTTTAACCGCCGCGTATTAGAACCGCACTTAAGCGATGCCAAAAAGCAACTGTCGCTCACCTTTGCCATACCCGACCACCCCTGGGTAGATGGCAACGACGGTGCCGCCGTGCGCATCGCCATGACCGTGGGCCGCGCTGGCGAAGCACCAGGGCTTTTGCAGCAAGTCACCAATGAAAGCAGCGAAGAGAATCGTGAAGCCCATAGCGTGGCGCTTAGCCGCCGCGAAGGTAAGGTGTTTGCTGATTTAACGATTGGGGCGGATGTGGCGGGGGCAAAACTATTACACGCAAACAAACTTCTTAGCAATAGAGGGGTTGTTTTTATGGGTGATGGATTCATCATAAGCCGAGAAGATATCCCTGCTCTACACTTAGAAACAACCGAAATGGAGAAAATAATAAAACCGATAATGAACGGTAAAGATATAACATCTTCGC
The DNA here is from genome assembly GCF_037070215.1 of Vreelandella arctica. Taxonomy (NCBI): domain Bacteria; kingdom Pseudomonadati; phylum Pseudomonadota; class Gammaproteobacteria; order Oceanospirillales; family Halomonadaceae; genus Vreelandella; species Vreelandella arctica. The sequence continues at coordinate 4,227 of NZ_JBANSN010000023.1, forward strand.
CAAGGAATTTGTTTGCTATCGACTTTTTTGGATTAGAAAAACATTTTGCAAAGGAAAATTATCCTCATGCATATCAGTGGCTACTTGAAAAAGTCAAGCCTAAAAGAGACCAAGACTCCAGAAAATCAAGAAGGGAGAAGTGGTGGCTATTTGCTGAGAACCAACCGAGGTTTCGCAGTTCAACAAAACTATTAAATAGCTTCATAGTCACGGTGATGACATCCAAGCATAGACTTTTCACAACACTAAGATCTCCAACTCTACCCGACCAAGGTTTAATAGCTTTTGCTACGGATAAAACATGGATTTTAGCTTGCCTCAGTTCTCGGACACATGCTCTCTGGGCTTTACATTCAGGCGGTAGACTTGGGGTTGGCAACGATCCCCGCTATAACAACACCCGCTGCTTCGAGACCTTTCCCTTTCCTGATCTTACCGACGAGCAGGCGTCGAAGATCGGCCAACTGGCCGAGCAGATCGACGCCCACCGCAAACGCCAACAGGCCGAGTACCCAACGCTGACGCTCACCGGCATGTACAACGTGATGGAAAAATTGCGCGCCGGGGAAGAACTCAACGCCAAAGAGCAAACCATCAATCAGCAAGGCTTAGTCAGCACCCTGCTCGCCGACCACGATGCTTTAGACAAAGCAGTTTTTAACGTCTACGGCTGGGATGACTTGGCAAAAGAGCTAGTCGGCCTACCCGGCGCCACCACGCCGCTGCCGGACAAACCCGCTGCCCAGGCAGAGGCTGAAGAGGAGCTGTTAATGCGCTTAGTAGCGCTTAACAAGCAGCGCGTCGCCGAAGAAGCCCAAGGAAAAGTACGTTGGCTACGCCCGGAGTACCAAGCGCCGGAAGAAGCAGCGCCCACCCAAACCGAGCTAAAAAGCGCTACGACGGCAAGCGAAACACTCACCGCTGAAAAAACCAAAGCAGCATGGCCCAAAGACTTGGCCAGCCAAGTCACTCAACTACGAGATATGCTCGCCGCCAGCCCACACAGCGCCGAAAGCCTGGCAGCCCAGTTCAAACGCAAACCGGTAAAAGGCGTAAACGAGGTACTCTCCGCCCTAGCCGCCCTCGGCCAAGCCCAGCAAGAAGGCGAGCAATGGCGATTGGTGAGGTGATATGAAAAGACCTTACGTAGTAGAGGCTAAGGAAATTCTGCGCCAATCGACCCAAGGGCGCACAAAGCCATTTATCATACGTGATGCAAATAATGATCAATATGTTGTGAAAGGCGTCAATGGCGTTGGCCAACAGTCACTGGTATCTGAACTCATTTGTTCTGAATTAGCACGACGCTGTGAATTGCCTGTTGCTGAGTACGCCTTAATGCGTTTTCCAACGGGCATGTTGGACTTTTCAACAGAACCACGTGCAGGGGATCTAGAGGGAGGAATGGCCTTTGCGTCTAAGGTAGCTCCCCACAGCCAAGACTTACTCTTCTCGTTAATAGGAGAGATCGACGAAGGTACCCAGCAGCGTCTCTTACTGTTTGATATTTGGGTTAATAATGAAGATCGATGTTTAAGCAGCCAGGGAGGCAATGTAAATCTACTATGGAGCGCTGTAAGTGGTTTGGTGGTCATAGATCATAATTTAGCTTTTGACCCCATAGACCACACAGGTAATTTTGAAAATCATGTATTTAGTCACCAACGTGAACGCTTTGCAGACCTCGAAATACGCGCACGCCACGAAGCGGTGCTTGACGCTGCACTGAATGATTGGGATATGATCACTGATTTAATACCTTTAGAGTGGCTCTACCGAGATATAGACGACGAGACCTCTGAGATACAGCCCACGTTAGCAGAGCGCTTTAATTTGTTAGTACGTTTACGCGATCCGTCCTTCTGGAGCTTGATATGAGCGCAATTATTTGTAATTACGCGGTACTGCGCTTTCAGCCCTATCTCGATACAGGTGAGTTCGCGAACCTGGGGATCATCATGCTCTGCAATAATGGCGAGTTTCTTCAGCGTGTCGAAACTGTTTCACGAAAACGCATCACTCATTTTTTCGATAAATTGCCAGCAAAGGTGTTTACTCAAGCACGCCAATATTTCGTGACTGAACTGAAGCGTACGGTTGATTTAGCCAACCGCCATAAAGGTCAATTGGATGTGCAATTGCGCATTTTCAATGAATTGGTAGAACCGCGCGAAGCTATGTTCCGCTTCAGCAATCCAGGCACACTCGCTGCAAAAGACCCAGTGGCTGCCCTTGACGAGCTATTCAATCGCTATGTTCATCATGATTTCAAACACATAGCTACACCAGAAGAACAGCTCACTAAAAACGTTACGCATTGGCTTAGATCACTGAATCGCAGATACACAGAGCAAACGCTGGGTAATGATATTGTTCGCGTAAAATTGCCATTTGTTTGGCAGGAAGGTGCGCGTATACGCCAGGCAATTAAACCCATCAGCTTCGATCTAGAAGACGCTAGCCGAATTATTGAAAAAGGAGATAAATGGCTGGCGCATTTACGCCGACTGAAAATGTCTGAAAATGCTCCTGATGACATGGTGTTTATCAGCCAAACACCTAACGTACACAAAGGCCCTAAACTACGCGCTTATCAAGAAATTTGCCGTGAGATAGAAAACCAATACACCGCGCGCGTACTTCCCGAGCAACTAGGGCAATACAATATTCTCAAGGCAGTCGCAGAGCCTGTTGTATAGAACGACAGGCATCTTAACGATATTGCTGCTTTTATGCTGCGTGAACTAAAGTTTCTCGGCTACGTGCTACGCAGCCGATACTTATGGACTCTAAAAAAATATACCCGTTTAGATAGCCAATATATTTTGCGATCTAGTACATGAGAGAGAAAGACTATGAAGGAGCCAAGCCAAGCCTAAGTTTCTGATCGTTTATTTCACTCAGAGAGAGCTTTTGCGGTTCGGAAAATCACCTCAATCCCCTTCGCAAGCTTATCGTAGTCAGTCCATTCCTCAGGTGCATGAGAGATACCATCGCGGCTCGGGACGAAGATCAATCCCGTCTGCGTTATTTTCGACAAGATCATAGCGTCATGCCCTGCGCCACTGGGCATCCAACGCCGCTTTATTCCACTGGCATCGGCATCTTTAGCGAACTGTTCCTGAATCTCTTTGGCCATTGGCGTGGACGGAATGGTTATCTTTTCGTTGATCTCGAACGTAAGACCGTCATCCAGAAGTTGCTTCAACTCTGTGCGAAGCTTGCCCTTGATCTCGGCAACGTTTTCCGCCTGCGGCGACCGGATATCAACGCTGAAAGAGACACTATTAGGAATGACGTTCGCACCACCCGGTTGAGCTACTATACGCCCGACAGTGCCAACAGCTGCCTTATCCACCTCTATAACGATATCAGGAATCCGAGCGATAACAGCTGCTGCCCCGACCATCGCATCTTTTCGGGCATTCATTGGAGTCGTTCCCGCATGGCCCGCCGCACCAATCACGGTCACCTCAATCTGTGACAGCGAGACAACCTCGGTGACAATGCCGATGTCTTCCTGGTTTTGTTCAAGAACCGGCCCCTGCTCAATGTGCAGCTCCAGAAAGGCGTGGAGAGAACCTGCTGACAGCGCCACTTCGTCAGACCTTGAAGGATCCAGCCCAAACTCTGACATTGCCTGTGCAACGGATATGCCGTTTTGATCTTTCAGTTCATACAGTTCCTGCTGTTTGACCTGGCCCGTCAGAAGACGAGAACCCAATAGCCCACTACCGAAACGACCACCCTCCTCCTCAATCATCGCAATAATCTCGACAGATCGTTCTGGTTTCAGGCCAAGTTCTTGAAAAACAAAAGCTGTTTCAAGCCCAGCGATTACCCCCGCGGGGCCATCAAAGTTACCGCCGTTCGGAACGGAGTCGAAGTGCGACCCCACTAACACGGGTGGAAGGGCCGGGTTTTTGCCTTCAATTCGCCCAAAAAGATTTCCGACGGCATCTTCCCTCGTCTGCAGTCCCGCCTCTTTCATTTTCCCCAGCAGATAATCTCGTACATCCCTGTGCTCTGCGCTGTAGGTAAGGCGAGTAGTTCCTTTACCAGGTGTCGATGTGAACCGTGCGATACACTCGATCATATCCTGAACTCGGAATTCGTTAATATGCTGCTGTGTCATTAGATCAATCCTGTAAAAATACCTGCTATAACAACGGATACCATAGTCACCGTGACAAATCCGGCGACCAGCATGGAAGGCATCATATGTGCGGAAAGGGCTGCGCGCTCTTTCTCATCGTCGGTAAGCGTGTTTACCACCTCGTTAGTAATAACGTAGTCCGCGGGGAACCCATAGAGCGCTGTCAGTGAACAGGCAAAAGCCATGGCCGGCGTCATTCCCAAAAGTTTGCCCGCCACGTAGGAAAAAATGTACATGCCAGCGATGCCGATAATGATCGCACCGAACATTGGGCCAGCGAGATCAAGCAGCATTTCAGGTGTTGCCCGGTTGAGACCACCAAAAATGAACAGCATCAAGACCATGATGACAAAGCCGAAAGAGTTCGCCGACTGCAGTGGCTGGCGTTCGAGAAAGCCAAAGGAGGATGCGAGTACACCACCAATCAAACAAAGTACAAAGGGGCTTATTTCGAAAAGAGGTTGAATTAGTTGAGCCACGCCCCACGCCAGAAAGGCAACAACTCCTAGCCGGAAAAGTTTGAAGTACACCGTGTTGTAGGCAGGTGGCATCTTCTGGAAGAGGCGCGGCAGAGGATTTTCGCCCAATGTCGAACCGGTTGCAGCATCGTCAGTGACTACCCATTGTCCAGCCCGATAAAGGTTGAGAACGCGACGTCCTTCTCGCTGAAGCATCAGCGACGTTAACGGATAGCCAATGAAGCCCTGCATCACATATATCAATATAGCAAGCACCGCGAGGCTCTCAAGTCCGGCCTCAGAAGCTGCTTGCGACATGATCAGTGACGACACAATGCCGCCTGTTAGTGGAGGAGTTGCTACAATTACTGTTTGGTAATCAAGAAAAAGCCGTCCCACAGTGAATAGAATTGCTGCTATACCAGCGATCCCGCAAAGTGCAATGACGACCGTTCGCCATTGCCGCTTCAATTCATCGATCGACAGCAAAGTGCCCATGTTGGTAATAAGCAGGTATATAGCGAGATAAACCACAGGTGTTGGAATGCCCGCGATCTCAACTATATTTGCGGGAAAAAAAGTCCAATAGCCAATTAGAAATAAAACGGCACATACAAAAACTGAAGGCAGCTTTGATTTGGTACGTAAAGCGGCCACATCGCCGATATAAAGAATGAACGCGAGTATTGCGAAGGCTGCGAGTTGTGACATGAGAACCCCTTTTTCCGGTTTGAACGCAGCCCGCTAAGTAGCTTTAAACTTGTAATATGCTGCGCGCTAAAACTCAATATAGATCCATATGGATTTATATTGCAACAGGATGGTGGTATGTATACCGTTGAAAGAGGTATCAAGGATGACTGACAAAAGGTTATCAATGCTTGAGGAGACCTTCTCCTCAGATCTGTGCTATCTAATGGCAATGAGCCACATCGTACTGGCTAATAACCAAGTAACTAGCCGTTTTATCGAAAAAAACTATGATATGCCAGTAAATGCGTGGTCAACGCTTTATGCAGTCAGCTATTTTCCAGGCATTCTCGCAAAAGACGTACAACTCCTCTTCCCGCGACCACAGAACTCGATCAGCAGGGCAATCAAACTGCTTGAGGATCGTTGCCTGATCAAACGTGAAGTAGATAATAATGACACGCGCGCTAAGCAACTTTTTCCTACCGCCGAAGGCGCCGCCTTGCTTTCGGAGATCGAAAATAAGGTGGTTCGGCGTCAAGAAGAGGTATTCGGCGCGCTGACAGACTTAGAACGAAAAACGTTTCTGAGCCTCTGCCGAAAGATCATCGATAGTGGCGCGCTAAATAGCTCATCAGCGCTCGATGTATTTTAGTGCTGCCGTTGATAGCAAGCATTTGAGAAGGTGACGGCATTTTTTCAATGGCCGCAAACATAAAGATATCCATATGTGTCATGTCCGAAGCAGAAGCTATCATCTTTAATGAACGATTATTGCTGTTGTCAGAAGATAACAAGGACAGTCAGCAGGAGGCTCGCGTCTATGGGCTAGGTATGTCAGTTAAGAGAGGCTGCATAAATGTTAATGACAGTCACCGATCAGGATGAACAACGCTAAGCCCTTAACGGCAACGCAGCCCCGATAGCAACAAAGATACCGCCGCAGGTGCGGTTGAATCCGCGGCCGACGCGTTTTAACCAGTGACGAATGCGGTTGGCCATATTGGCGAGCAAGCCTTCCACGATGCATTCGATAGCCACAAAGGTGCCTGCCAGCACGAAGAATTGCAGCATCAAACTGCCTTGGGGGTCGATAAACTGAGGTAGGAAGGCGCTAAAGAACAGTAGTACTTTGGGGTTGGTAATCGATGCCAATACGCCTTGGCGATACAGGTGCCACCCGCTCGCTCGGCTTGCATTAATATCAATGTCGCCCGTAATTGGCGGCGAACGCCACACTTGAATACCCAACCAAATAAGATAGGCCCCACCGACCCATTTCAGCACGGTCAGCCATACCACCGATGATTTAAGCAGTGCACCGATCCCAAACATGCATAGGGCAATAATCAGCATAAACCCTGTCGCACCGCCAACAATGGTAAATAGGGTTTTACGGCTGCCATGCATGGCGCCGTGGGTCAGCGCTAACAGGCCGTTTGGCCCTGGCGAAAGCGATAGACCAATGCAGGCGATCAGGTATAAAAGCCATGTGTCCAATAACATGTTAATGCCTCACCCGTGGAAAATGCGTACGTTGTGCCAGCATGTCACCGTTGTTTGGCGTTTTCCATCCGTTAATGCACCGACAATAAAAAAGCCTCCTGGGCGTATACCCAGGAGGCGTTCGGCTTCTTACTTTATTAATACGTTCGCGCGTCGTTCGTGCGGTTACATAACGCTTATGCGAACACTTCCGTCCACTCGTTGCGCTTGGCCAGCAGGTTGCGGGCCAGTTCCTGGGCACCTTCCAGGCTGTGGCTGGCGGCCCAGCCGCACTGCATTTCATTGCAGGCAGGTACTTCGGTAGCGACCAGCACATCGTTGAGCGTTTGTTCGATGATCGTCAGCACGCCGTCATAGTCGTCGTGATTGATCATCGCGATATAGAAGCCGGTTTGGCAGCCCATGGGGCTGATATCGACCACTTTATCAGTGTGATTGCGCGACAGTTCAGCCATCAAGTGCTCAAGGGAGTGCAGCGCTGGCATTTCCATGTGATCTTTATTGGGCTGGCAGATCCGCAGGTCGTACTTGTGGATACGGTCGCCGTTCTGGCCTTCTTTGATGTCGGCTAAACGTACGTATGGGGCTTTTACCTTGGTATGATCCAGGTTAAAGCTTTCGACGTTCATCTTTTTATCGGTCATGTTAGCTCCTTTTTACTTAAAACTTTTCGCTTAAACCATTTCGCTTACACCTTGGGCGCGTCAAAATTCCATGGCTCATCGGTGTAAACACACACGTTGGCATCTTCAATATCGCCATCTGGTGACTCAACGTGCTTGGCGAAGAAGTCTTGAATCTCTTTACGCTGGCAGTGCGCTTCAAACTCTTCACGACTGGCCCAAATTTCATGAAACACGATCGGATAACCGGTGCCCTGGGCAAAGGGGTTGTCAATCTGGCGCGTTACCGTGTAGTGAATGCAAGCATCTTCCCGGTGCGTATTCGGTTCTAGGGTCTGAAGTGCTTTAAATACGGCTTCTTCCTTGCCTGGTTTGGGTTTAAAGCCGGCAACACAGTAAATTTTTTCTGACATGCTCATATCCTAAGTCGTTAAGCGTGCGTCATTATGCGGCTTGTCTACGCAGGTTCACAACCTAGCGAATAATGCGTTCGGCCAATGCGCCTAAATCAGTGACCGTCATATCGGGCTCAATGCCCCAGGGGTCAAACGGCGCATCCGAATTACGCCGTATCCAGGCGCTGCGTAACCCGGCATGGGTAGCTCCAATCACATCAAAGGGATTGCTGGAAATTAGCCAGGTGTGTTCTGGGCGGGCTTCCAGGCGGCTGCGCAAATGGGAATACACGGCGGGGTCCGGTTTGAAGCGCTTGACTTCATCCGCGCTAATGACGTCATCCATATGGCTCTCAACGCCCGCACGCGTCAGTAGCGTCGAGACGGCATCGGCAGTGCCATTTGAGAACGCCACACAGCGGATGCCCGCATCGCGCAGTTGATCCAAGGCGGGCACGACATCGTCAAACGCAGGTAGCTCACCATACACCGCCATCAAGTGATCGTGATCGTTATCGGAAAGGCCGGTTTGTAGCGCCCGGTCGATAAAGACCAGCGCTTCGCGGGTACATTCAGAAAAGGGCACATAGGCGCCCATCAGGCCGTGGCGGAAGCTGTATTCAAGCTGCTTCTCCCGCCAGCGGCGGGCAAATTCGCCTGCTTTGGAAGCATCGGCCAAGCGTCGTTCCAGCTCAACGGTCACTCCCTGGGTATCAATCAGCGTGCCGTAAACATCGAAGGCTAATACCGGCTGCATCGTGGGCCTCTCCTTTACTATCAATTGGCTAACAACTGTATTCAGCATAGTCGTGGCCTACAAAAACAAAAGCGCCGCTGCACAGGCAGCGGCGCTCAAAAGGCTAATATAGGTGATTAAACCGTAAAGGCAGCCTCCTGCTGGCCGGTTTTAAGGTCGCCGGAGCGCACTAGCTCATCAGTCACGCGATCAATGGCGCGTTTGGCGCGGCCAATCATTTCGTCCACTTCACCCCGGTTAATGGTCAGCGGCGGTGCAAAGCCGAGAATGTCGCCTTGGGGCATGGCGCGTGCAATCAGGTTCTCTTCCATCGCGGCTGCCGCAACACGCGGGCCGACTTTCAGCGCTGGGTCGAAGTGCAGGCGCTGCTTGGCGTCTGGCGAGAACTCCAGCGCTGCCATCAGGCCTACACCGCGCACGTCGCCCAATAGCGGATGACCTTCAAAGTTAGCTTTTAGCTGCTGCTGGAAGTAAGCACCGGTTTCAGCGGCGTTGCCCACCAGATTTTCACGCTCGATGATATCCAGGTTAGCAAGGCCAGCCGCACAACCCAGTGCGTGACCGGAGTAAGTCCAGCCGTGGCCGATGGGGCCGTATTCGCCGGTGCCTTGCTCAAGCACTTGCCACACTTTCTCACCGACAATCACGCCGGAAAGCGGTTGGTAGGCGCTGGTTAAGCCTTTGGCGATGGTGACCAGGTCAGGCTTCATGTTGTAGTGATGGCTGCCGAAATCAGAACCGGTACGGCCAAAGCCACACACCACTTCATCGGCAATCAGCAGCACGTCATACTTCGCCAGCACGGCTTGGATGGCATCCCAGTAGCCTTCCGGCGGCGGTACGATACCGCCCGTACCCAGCACGGGCTCGCCGATAAAGGCGGCGACGGTATCCGGGCCTTCTTCCAAAATCATCGCTTCGAGTTTCTCGGCGCAATAGGCAGAGAACTCAAGCTCGGTCATGCCGTGCTGCTCAGCGGCACGCAGGTAATAGTGCGGCGCTTCGGTATGGCGAATGGTGTCAATCGGCAGATCGAAGTGATCGTGGAACGCTTTCAGACCGGTCAGCGAGCCAGAGGCGATACCGGAACCGTGGTAACCACGCATACGCGAGATGACCTTTTTCTTCTGCGGGCGACCCAGTACGTTGTTGTAGTAGCGCACGATCTTGAGCTGGGTTTCGTTGGCGTCTGAACCGGACATGCCGTAGTAGACCTTGGACATGTTCATGCCCGCGATCTTCAGAATGCGTTCGGAAAGCTCGATCTGCGGCTCGTTAGAGTGGCCTACGTAGGTATGGTAGTAGGAGAGCTCTAGCGCTTGCTTGTAGATTGCCTCAGCGACTTCGGTGCGGCCATAGCCGATGTTGACGCAGTAAAGCCCGGCAAAGCCGTCGATAAATTCACGACCATCCTTATCCACGATGTTGATGCCTTTACCGCCGGTAATCACGCGGCCCGGCAGGTCGCCGTGGGCGAAATCGCGCAGGTGGGTAGAGGCGTGGAAAGTGACTTTACGATCGCGTTCGATCAAATCCTGATGCAAGCTCATAGCGTTCTCTCTTATCTATAAAGGACGTATCGCCCGACAAGTCTGGCTCCTACAAAACCGGCTCTGGATGGCCGCTGTAGGCACCTAATTGTTTGAGCGATTAACGTTTTAATTCTGCTTATCGCCCGACACTCCGGGCGATAATGTGGATGTTAGCTACCAGAAACTGATCCCAGCGCGCCCAGGCAGTAATACTTCGTTTCCAGATATTCATCGATACCCGTGGCGCCACCTTCACGGCCAAGGCCGGACTGCTTCACGCCGCCAAAGGGTACCGGCGGGCCGGTCATTTTGACGGAGTTAACGCTGACCATGCCGTATTCCAGTGCGCGCATCAGCTTCCAGATACGGCGGATATCGTGGGTGTAGATGTACGCGGCCAGGCCGTACTCGGTGTCGTTGGCCATTTCGATCACTTCGTCATCGGTGCTGTAAGCGGTAATCCCGGCTACCGGAGCGAAGTTCTCTTCCCGCCATACCTTCATTTTTGGCGTTACGCCGGTCAGCATCACCGGCATAAAGAAGTTCTCACCGGGCGCCTGGCTTTGGTCTCCGCCAATCATCTTGGCGCCTTTGGAAATGGCGTCATCGACAATCGCGGCGGCTTTTTCCACCGCCTGACGGTGAATCAGCGGGCCCAGGTCAATTTCACCCTGAAGGCCATTCCCCACGGTGAGTGCCGCCATGCGCTCGGCGAACTGCTCGACGAACTCATCATGAATGGATTCGTGTACCAAAATTCGGTTGGCGGCTAGGCAGTCCTGCCCGGCGGTTTGGAACTTGGCATCGACTGCTGCGTAGGCGGCCTGCTTCGGGTCCATATCCGGCCCAACGATAAACGGCGCGTTGCCACCCAACTCCAAAGAGAGTCGCTTAACGGTATTAGCGCTCTGCTCGATCAGCAAGCGGCCCACGCGGGTGGAGCCGGTGAAGGAGAGCGCACGAATACGCGACTCGCCGCAAAGAATTTTTGAGACTTCCGCCGGGTCGCCCAGCACGACGTTGAAAATCCCTGCCGGAATCCCTGCCCGCTCGGCAAGCTCCGCCAGCGCCAGCGCCGAGAACGGCGTTTCGTTGGCAGGCTTCACAATCACCGGGCAACCCGCTGCCAGTGCTGCGGCGGCCTTGCGGGTGATCATCGCCAGCGGAAAGTTCCACGGGGTAATCATCGCGGCAATGCCGACCGGCTCTTTAATGGTGCCGAGTGACGCATTCGGGATATGACTGGGAATAGTTTCGCCGTAGGTACGCTTGCCCTCTTCCGCGAACCAGCGCACGAAGCTGGCACCGTACTCGACTTCACCGCGAGCATCGGGCAGTGGCTTGCCCTGCTCCAGCGTCATGATGGTGGCGAGGTCTTCACGGTTGGCTTGAATCAGGTCGTACCAAGCCAGCAAACGCTCGCAGCGTTCATCAGCGCGCAGTGCCCGCCAGTGTACAAACGCCGCTTCTGCTGCATCCACAGCGGCAGTGATCTGCTCGGCTTCCAGCAATGGGATATGGCCAATGGCTTCATTGGTGGCGGGGTCATACACCGCTTCTTCGCGACCGCCTTCCCCATGGGTCCATTTACCGTTCACGTAGGCGTACTGCCGGAACAGACGCGGATCTTCCAGGCGCTTGGCAAGCGTGGTCGATAGTGTGGTCATGGAAACCTCCCTCAAATGCAGTCTGGCTAACCGAGCGCTGCAATAACTGTGTGGCATTGTCAGCAAGCGCTCATTAGCCTTGCCATCGAATGCACATAGGTTAACGGAGAGGCGCCACGAAGTGTTTTTGAAAACCGAGGTTTATCACGCGACTTTTTTTGTCAGAGGGCATTTGGCAGTTCTTTTTTTTGGTGCAGCATTCATTTAACGCTTTGAGACGACAGCGCGACTCAGACAGACAAAATTAAACAATTGTTGCGAATAAATATTTCAGCCCCACACAGGTAATTTCTCGGTTAAGCTTGGTTTCTCTTTATTAAAATTAGCTATCAAGCTATAGCGATGTGATTAAGGCATTGTTTGAAGAACTTTGAGAGGGTGTCCGTGTTTCGACTTTCTTATTACCAGCAGCTCTCACAATGTATCGGCACCATGTCGGTACGTCATAAGTACGATATAGACCGCCACGATGTGCGGCTGCGGTCACTGCATTTGCACACTTTACTGCTGGCACTGTTCTATTTTTCTTACACGTTGGTCGATATTTTCTTGCTACCCGATGTCGCTATCCGCTCGGTGTTACTGCGCGCCCTCATCGTTGGCCCACCCACTATCATGCTCTTTGCCTATTACAAGCGCCCTGTTTCTATACGCCGAAAAGAGCTGGCGGCCGTGTTGGTGGTATGCCTTGCTACCGTGGCGTGGTGTGCCGTCCTGCTTGGCTCCGAGAACCCGCAAGTGTTGGGGTATTTTTACGCGGGCCTGGTGTTTCTTATGGTGCTGACCATTGTTCTCATGCCGCCTTTTGAATACAGCTTCTACGGCTCACTGTTTGTATTCGCATGCTTGTATGCCACGATAGGTTTTTTAGCTGGGGCCGACAGCGGCTATGTAGCGAACCATTTGGCGCTTAGTGTCCCCGTGCTGGTATTAACGTTATTAGCCAATTACCGTTTTTGCGCAGAATCACTGCGGCTCTACTTGGAAAACGTGAGCGTCGAAACGCTGCGCGAAGAGTTAGCCGCACGCAATGCCGAGCTTGAAAAAATTTCCCATGTGGATCCGTTAACAGGGCTTGCCAATCGCCGGGCCCTTGACCGTCATGCCGCTGAGCTTCAACAACAACCCCCCAGGCAAAGCTACCTGGCGGTCATTATTGTCGATGTGGACTATTTCAAAACCTTTAACGACTACTATGGCCACTCCGAAGGGGATCGCTGTCTGCGCGCCGTTGCCAGCGCGATTCGCACCGCCTGCGACGCGGATGATGTAGTGTGCCGTTTTGGCGGCGAAGAGTTCCTTATTTTACGTTCAGAATATAGTCCAAGACCACGATGCGCTCTTGCTCTTGCGGAAAACATTCGCCATCAAGTCGCCAATTTGGCTATTCCCCACCAGACTACTCAGGAGGGTAAAGTAACCGTCAGCGTGGGGGTCTGTACCGGGCCATTCGACCCTGAAGCAGAACTCGAAAGCTTGATAAAAGCGGCCGATATTGCGCTTTATGAAGCCAAACGCGAGGGGCGCAACCGGGTGCGCTTCGGCTCATATGCGACGGGTAGCGCCCTTCCTCAGTGTCCGGTTTATCTCTTTAATGCAGTTAACGCGAAGTAGCTTGCCGCCTAAACCTCGGTATCAATACCGATCGGCACACGCTTGACGGTTTTGGTGACGATATAGGTGAAGTAGCGCTCGATACCGGCTTCGGACACCAGCCACTTATCCATCAGGCGCTGGTAGCTATCGATCGTACGCGCTTCAAACTTCACCAGATAATCGACGCCGCCCCCCACTGCCACGCACTCGGTGACTTCGGGAGTTTGCATCACTAAGGCCTCAAAACGAGAGAAGCTTTCGGCATTGTGTTGCTTAAGTTCGATCTGCACCCAGACGGGATTGCGCGGCACCAGCACGTCTGCATTGATACGTGCGGTGTAGCCTTCGATAACACCGGCCTTTTCCAGGCGTTTTACCCGCTCCCAGCAGGGGCTGACCGAGAGGTTGATCGCCTCGGCCAGCTTCGATTTAGTGATCCGCCCATCGCGGGAGAGGATATCGAGGATTTTCAGATCGTAACGGTCAAGTTTCATCATGCCGGGGGTTACGCCTCCAGGCGTTCGACAACATCGGCAATCACCGCCAGGGTGTCCCCCATATTGATGAGCGAGGGCGCACGGCGGGCCATTAAGATGCCATCGCGCTCGGCTTTGTAGGCCACTGGTGCAGTGCCACTGCGCGTCATGTCATACACATAGGCAATCGTCTGGCCTTTTTTCACCTCGTCGCCCAGCGCCACCAGCAGCTCCAACACGCCGGAGTGCTGACTCTGCACATAGCAGCTAGCGTCGGGCATATCGAGATACATCTGCCCGCCTGCGGGCATTTCGACTTCGCCTTTGACTAGCCCGTAGTGAATCAGGAAATTGCGCACGCCGCGTTCGGCAATGGCGATACTTAAGGGAGTCGACGTGCCGCCGCCGCCAAGCTCTGTGGCCACAAACACTTTGCCCTGGCGCTCGCAGGCGGTATCGAAGAGCTTTTCCGCATCCAGCTCAAACATCACCATGGCGTAGGGGGCGCCGAACGCTTTGGCACCTTCCAGAGCGGACTGCTGCTGCGCTTTGTCATCCAGTACGTGAGACGCACCAAACGGCAGAATATCCAGCGTACGGCCGCCAGAGTGCAGATCAAGCACCACATCACTCATCGGCACCAGCACGCGGGTAAAGTAGTCGGCAATCTGCGGCGTGACGCTGCCATTGGGGTCGCCGGGAAAGCTGCGGTTGAGGTTACCCTTATCCATCGGCGAGGTGCGCTTGCCCGCCATAACGGCTGGGGTGTTCATGCATGGGACGATAATCACCCGCCCTGTTACGTCTTCTGCTTTAAGCGTCGAAGAGAGCTTCAGCAGCGAGGTGATGCCTTCGTACTCATCGCCGTGGTTGCCGCCGGTCAGCAGCGCCGTGGGGCCGTCGCCGTTCTTGACCACGGTCACCGGAATCATCACCGCGCCCCAGGCGGATTCGTCAGTGGAGATGGGCAGTTTTAAAAAGCCGTGTTGCACGCCATCGGCATCAAAATCAACGGTGGCGGAAATGGGGCTTGGCCGCAATTGGTTCGCTTGATCGGTCATTGGATATTCCTTTTTTTACAAACCACTACTTAACAAACAGCTGGCGCGGAAAATTGGCCAGGGTTTCGCAGCCATCTTCGGTAATCAAGATGCTTTCGGTAATTTCCAAGCCCCAGTTTTCTTCCCAGAGCCCCGGCATAAAGTGAAACGTCATGCCCGGCTCCAGAATAGTGTCATCGGAGGGGCGCAGACTCATGGTGCGCTCGCCCCAGTCAGGGGGGTAAGAAAGCCCGATGGAATAGCCGCAGCGGGCACCGCCACGGTCAAAGCCATATTTATCCATCGCGGCACCCAGCGCCATGGCGATGTCTGCTGTGCGATTACCGGGCTTAGCGACCGCTAAGCCATTTTCAATGCCTTCCAACAGGGCCGATTCCGCGCGGATAAAATCGACCGGAGGCGTACCCAAATACACCGTGCGCGACATCGGCGCATGGTAGCGCTTAAACACGCCGGCAATTTCAAAGAAAGTACCCTCGCCTTTGCGAAACGGCGTGTCGTCCCAGGTCAGGTGCGGTGCGGCGGCGTCTTTACCGGTGGGCAACATGGGCACAATGGCGGGATAGTCACCGCCAAATACTTTGCCGTTCTCATCCACAAAGCCTTCAATGCCAACGCGGTAAATTTCCGACACCAGCTTGCTCTTCGGCAGGCCAGGTTCGATCACTTCCAAGATACGCGTATGCATGCCTTCCACGATTTTGGCGGCAATACGCATATAGGCCACTTCCTGGGGCGACTTGATCGCACGACACCAATTGACCAGCGCATTGGCATCCATAAAGCGTGCATGGGGCAGCTCTTTCAGCAGGCTCAGGTAGGCCTTGGCGGAGAAGTAGTAGTTATCCATCTCCATACCCACGACACCCAAGTGCCAGCCGCGATCAGGCATGATCGACTGCGCCAGATACTCCATCGGGTGCATATCCGGATTTTGCACATAGTAATCCGGGTAGTAGGTAATGTTGTCGGGATCAATCCAGCAGGTGCGCAGGGCACCGTTGGCATCCATGCGCCGCCCGAACCATACCGGCTCGCCTTCGAGGCCCACCAGGACACACTGATGCACATAAAACGACCAACCGTCGTAACCGGTTAGCCAAGCCATATTGGAAGGGTCACTGACGATTAATACGTCAATGCCACGACTGGCCATTTCAGCACGCACTTTCCACAGGCGGGTAGCATATTCTTCGCGTGTGAAAGGTAGGGAAACCTGAGTCATCGGGCAACTCGCCATTAAGGATCACCAAGAACCAACGTGCTGCCTACTGTTAGGCACACAACGCTGGGCCACAGGATCGACCTGGCCACCACCGATCAGGCGTCGGGGTTGCATCTGCTGTGGTTGCAGCAGGCCCGCCAATGTCGTCTTAAGGCGATACTAGCACCGACCCTCGGTTAGCGGTCAAAGGCTTTATGACAAAAAGTGCATAGAACATCATTATTTAGGCTGAGCGAGCTTGCAACAGTCCCCATCGCTCACCATGATAACGGCAGTGAAGACACTTTTATCGAGAGGAGGCGGGATGAAAATTATTGTCCATATTGACGAAGCTGCACAGTGGCAGGAGGCGCTTTCACAGGCACTGCCCCAAGCCACAGTGCTAACTAGCGAAGCACCCGCGGAGGAGCGCAAACAGGCTGACTACCTCGCCATTTGGAAAGCGCCTGCGCATTTGCTGCAAGAACAGACTCAACTAAAAGGGATTATCAACTTAGGCGCCGGGGTGGATTACCTGCTGAAAACGCCAGGGCTGCCTAGCGATGTACCGATTGTGAAGTTACGCGATGCGGGCATGGGCGAGTTAATGGCCGATTACGCCCTGTATGGTGTGCTGCATTTTTACCGCAGCATGGACCGTTACCGGGAACAGCAGCAAAGCGCCACCTGGCAACCACAGGCCGTGGTAGAGAAATCGCAGTGGCCGGTGGGTGTACTAGGCCTGGGGGCGATAGGTGGTTTTGTGGCCAGCGCTTTGCAGCAAGCTGGTTTTCCGGTGCTGGGCTGGAGCCGCTCGCCCAAGCAAATTAGCGGCGTACACTGTTTTCACGGCGATGACGGGCTAACCGAACTGCTAGGACAGGTGCAAAGCTTAGTCACTATTTTGCCTGACACGGAAGCGACCAAACACATTCTTAACACCGAGCGTCTTGCCCAATTACCCAAAGGCGCCAGCGTGATCAACCCAGGCCGGGGCAGCTTGATTGATGAACAGGCATTGCTGGATGCGTTGGGCAGTGCTGACCAGCCGGGCCACTTGCGAGGGGCACTACTGGATGTCTTTCAGGAGGAACCGCTGCCGACAAACAGTCCGCTATGGCAGCATCCCAATGTGGTCGTTACACCGCATATGGCGGCGCCTACGCCGCTGAATGATGCCATCGACCAGGTAATTTCCTACTTACATGCCTTTGAATCAGGTGAAAAACTCTCCACCGTCAACCCGGACGCGGGCTACTGAAGCCCTCCTCCACCGCGGTTATACTAGCGCGCTGGGAACCAAGCGCTGGCTAAAGGCTCTTAGGAAGACACCATTTTTGGAGGGACGGCCTTGGTCAATGTTTTCGCACGACAGCCTAGCCGCATGCTTGCGGGGATAGGGTTGAGTCTTGCCGCTTTCTGGTTGAGCGGCATGGCGTTAGCAGCAGACACACTCAAAGACCCACGCCCCTTTGAGGCCCAATACCGGCTTGAAGTGCGCGGCTGGCCTGGGGCCACCATCACCCACCGGCTCACTAACGAAGGTAGCCACTGGTTAAGCGACATGCGTTTTTCCATTACCGTGGCACGCGGCCAGGAATTCAGCCGTTTTGCTGTCAACGGCGATGAGACCCAGGCGCTGCTCTTTAATAGCAGCTACTCAGTGCTAGGCGTCGGTGATAGCTATGAATTAAACGAAAACGATATTCCCAGCTTAGATCGGCAAACGGCGCTGTTTGATTTATCGCGCCGGGCGGGGCATGAAAACTGCATCGAGAGCGCTCCCTGCGAGATTGAGTTTGTTGATCAAAAGGGGCGTGATGAGCACTTTCAGTATTATGTTACAGAAAAAAATACCAACGCCCCTGACACCATTAGCGTCCCTGCCGGTGAGTTTGAAGCGCTGCAGGTATCCTTGATTGATATAGAGAAACCTGACCGCCTGCTGCAACTTCACTTTCACCCCGACTGGCCCGGCTTGATTCTGTCTGCGGTGTACCAAAAAGAGGGCAGCCGCGAAACGCAGCTGACGTTAACCAACTTCAACCCAGACGGGGGCACGACGCCCTAAATGTTTTCAGGCTTATTGATTGTTTTGTTACCGCTGGTTCTTGGCTACTTGGTACCGGTGCATGCCACCCGCATTCAGCAGTTAATAAACCGAGCCGTTAGCGGCTCGGTTTATTTGATTTTACTGTTCATGGGCATCAGTTTGGCGGGGCTAGAAAACCTAGCTAGCCAATTTTCACGCTTAGGTGGCAACGCCCTACTGCTATTTAGCATTACCACCGCCTTTAACCTAGCAGCGCTTTGGTGGTTATCATGCCGTTTGCCCCTTAAGGCAGGCAACTCGCCGGTGGTAAAGAATGCACCCACCAGTAAATTGGCCGCCATGCAGGGCTCGCTGTTGCTCGTTGCTGTGGTGGCGGGCGGCGTTATCGTCGGCCTGCTGGCAGGGCCTCTTGTGGGCGAAGGGCTTTTCAGCACCGCCGATTTACTCGCCGAATGGGTGCTTTACCTACTATTGGCACTGATTGGCTGCCAGCTGCGCAACTCAGGTATGCCTCTTAGACAAATCCTGCTTAACCGTATGGGGCTGATGATTGCAGTCACCCTAGCAATCAGCTCATTACTGGCGGGCCTGGTTGCCGCACCGCTGCTTTCACTTAGCTGGAACGAAGGGTTGGCGATGGCCTCGGGCTTCGGCTGGTATTCGCTGTCCGCTATCTTGATTGGTGATCAGTTAGGCCCACTAATGGGTGGCGTGGCGTTTTTCAACGACCTCACCCGCGAGCTGCTGGCGTTTATCCTGATTCCGCTGGTGATCCATCGCCATACCGCGTTGGCGATTGGCTACGGCGGGGCGACCTCCATGGATTTCACCTTGCCCGTCATTCAGCAACATGGCGGCGTGGCCTGCGTCCCTATCGCCGTGGTCAGCGGGTTTATTCTTTCGCTGCTATCCCCCCCGCTGATCCTGTTTTTTCTTTCGCTATCGGCTTAAATGCTACGGGCCATGCTTTTTTTCGCAATGGCCCTCGCCCCCTGCCCTAAGCGATTAATAAGCAAGCCAAAGTTATTATTTACTTTTGTTAAAAACACAGCCCAGCTCGCTAAAGACAAAGGGAAATTCAACAAACAAAAATAGAAAAAACCCTCTTATCTTTTATTAAACTTTAAACATAACCCTTTAAAGCCAAAGAATTTAACGAACTTAACCGCTCTTCCATTGTGCCTCTTTAGCTCTTCCAATACTTATTTAACACGCTTATTGATGTAGGTTATGGTCGCCCCCCATTTAGCTAACCTATGATTTCTCAACTATAGTTTTTAAGTAGCGCCTGTTCTTAAGTAGCGACTTCCGATACAACGCCTAGAGGCATGGTAGCCGAGGGTAAGGAAAGGAAGTCATTAAGGAGTAATGAGCTAGGTAGTTAAATACTCGATAGTTAAATATTAGATAGTTAAATACGGCCTGACTTAAGGCCATCTAGTTAAAAGCTATCAATTAAACAGTGTTGACCATGGTAATCCAGGGAGGTAGAACATGGGCGATGTGGCTTTGAGTGAGGTTGCTAACATTAAAAGCATGCCGGACGAGAGCATGGTAGAAAATGACGAACAAGAGGGGCCTAGACTGAAAGAGGTTCCTTTTACCTATAACCAATTAATCCCCCGGCACCATTTAAATCAAACTGTTACCGATCGCCGTTATGGCATTATAGATCGAAGCCATAACGATAAACTCGACTCTCCACAGCGCATTCTATTTGTTACCACTGAAATTACCGATTTCGTTAAGGTCGGCGGTCTGGGCGATGTCTCCTCGGCACTTCCCCGCGCACTGGCAGCGCATCACGATGTACGGGTATTAATCCCCGCTTATCGGGAAATGGTTCAGTCCAACTATGACATTGTAACTGTTGGCCATTTGCCTTCTTTTGCGGGATTGCCAGCGTGTGATATTGGCCAGCTAACCTGCCGCGATGGGCTGATCGTTTATGTACTGCTCTGCCCAGAGCTTTATGAACGTGAAGGCACTCCCTATGGCACCGGCTCTAGCGGTTATGGCGATGGTCAAGATGAAGGCTGGAAAGATAATGATATCCGCTTTGCTCGCCTGTCACGGGCAGCTGCCGATATCGCCTTGGGCAAGGCAAATCTCGATTGGCAGCCCCAGTTATTGCACCTCAACGATTGGGCCTGTGGCTTGGCACCGGCGTATTTGCACTGGCAAGGCCAAGGGCAACCCATCCCGACTGTTTTTACCATTCATAATCTGGCTTACCAGGGCGTGTTTGATGCCTCGCGCCTTGAGGTGCTCGGCATTCCTGACGAGGCGTTTCATATTGATGGCGTCGAATACTATGGCGACATTTCCTTTATGAAAGCGGGAATCGTCTATGCTTCGCAAGTGACCACCGTTAGTGCGACCTATGCCCAGGAGATCACGACACCGAAATTCGGCTGTGGGCTCGACGGGCTACTTCGTTGCAAAGACGAACAAGGTTGCTTGAGCGGCATCCCCAATGGCATTGACGATTCCTGGGACCCACGCACCGATAGCCTTTTGATCCAAGCGTTCTCCTCTAACGATTGGCGCGGTAAGCGTGCCAATGCTGATTATGTGCGTCGTCACTTTGGGCTAACCCCCAGTCAAGGCCCCTTGTTTGCGGTGATATCACGCATGGTGCATCAGAAAGGCCTGGATCTGACCATCGAGGCCGCGAAGGCCATTGTCCATGCGGGCGGCCAAATCGTTTTTATGGGCTGCGGCGAACACCATGTCGAGGAAGCTTTACGTAAGCTGGCCATTCGTTTTCCTGGCGCTATCGCCGCTTACATCGGTTTCGACGAGTATCAGGCTCGCTGCCTTTTCGCGGGAAGTGATTTTCTGTTGATGCCATCACGCTTCGAGCCATGCGGGCTAAGCCAGATGTATGCCCAGCGGTTCGGCTCCCTGCCGATTGCTCACCGCACCGGCGGCCTGGCCGATACGATTGAGGACGGCGTGACCGGTTTTTTGTTCGACGACATGCAGTTCGGCAGCTACATGCATGCCATTCAGCGCGCCTTTGCCGTGTACCGCTCAACCGATCTGTTCAATGCCATGCGCGGCGCTGCGATGGCGGGACGCTACCACTGGAAGCAGTCAATCGTCCCCTACAGCAAGCTGTACCTGCAGGCCCTTGAGCAGGCAGGTAATGAGGCGACTCTGGTTCAGTAACAAGGTCCTGGTGAGAACGCCCCTGTGAAAGCGACTGGTGAAAGAGGTGGCAAGCGATGTTTGAAAGGCCTCAACTGCAAAAGAATAACTTTCAACCTGTCTTCGGCGCGCAGATCGTCAAGGAAGGTTTAACTCGGTTCGTGCTCTGGGCGCCAGGCGCTCGCCGGGTCGATGTAGAGGTTGAAGGACTGCCCAGTGTC
Organism: Vreelandella arctica; assembly: GCF_037070215.1. Taxonomy (NCBI): domain Bacteria; kingdom Pseudomonadati; phylum Pseudomonadota; class Gammaproteobacteria; order Oceanospirillales; family Halomonadaceae; genus Vreelandella; species Vreelandella arctica. Next base: position 25,775 of record NZ_JBANSN010000023.1, read on the forward strand.
ACCATGGACCAGGCCGATGACGGCCGCGCAACGGCCGAAGTGGCTTGTGAGCACGGTGCTCGCTACCGCTACCGAGTGTTCGACGATGAGAACGATGAGCAGGGCAGCCTCGTACCCGACCCTGCCGCCCGTGCCCAGGCCGGTGATATCGACGGCCCCAGTGTGGTGATCGACCCCAACCACTACCAGTGGAAAAACACCGATTGGCAGGGGCGCCCGTGGCACGAAACCGTGCTTTACGAACTGCATGTCGGCACCCTGGGTGGCTTTAAAGGCGTGCGCCAACACCTGCCCTACCTGGCCGAACTGGGTGTCACTGCCATTGAGTTGATGCCGGTCTCGGAATTTCCCGGTGCGCGTAACTGGGGCTACGACGGCGTGCTGCCCTACGCGGTGGAAGCCTCCTACGGCAGCCCTGATGACATGAAAGCACTGATCGACGAGGCCCACTCCTACGGTCTGATGGTGTTTCTTGATGTGGTCTACAACCACTTCGGCCCCGACGGCAACTATTTGGCCAACTACGCTGGCGCCTTCTTCCGTGAGGATTTGGTCACGCCCTGGGGGCCCTCCATCGACTTTCGCCAACCAATGGTACGCCGTTACTTCATCGATAACGCCTTGATGTGGCTAGAGGAGTACCACCTGGATGGCTTGCGCTTCGATGCTGTCCACGCCATTAGCGAGCAGGATTTCCTGGTCGAGTTGGCCGAAACAATACGCAACCGAATAGCCCCCGAGCGGCATATTCATCTGGTGCTAGAGAACGAAGGCAATACCGCCAGCCTGCTCAACCAACAGCAGTTTACCGCTCAATGGAATGACGACTGGCACAACGTGATGCATGTCTTGCTGACCGGCGAGCAGGAAGGCTATTACAGCGATTTTGTCGATAACGCTACGCCCCGGCTGGCCCGCTGCCTCAGTGAAGGCTTTATATTTCAGGGCCATACATCGCGTCATGGACATTCCCGCGGAGAGCCCAGCGCCCATCTGCCGCCGACAGCTTTCGTCGCGTTTCTCCAGAACCATGATCAGACCGGCAACCGCGCCCTCGGCGAGCGGTTAAATGTACTCACTGATGCCGATTCGTTGGCAGCCGCTGAGGTTTTACTGCTGCTGTCACCCATGATCCCGCTGCTGTTCATGGGCGAAGAGTGGGGCTCCACCCGGCCCTTTCTATTCTTCACCGAACATCATGAGGAGCTCGCTCAAGCGGTTCGCGAAGGGCGGCGGGCAGAGTTTGCCGACTTTTGCGCTTTTCTTGACAAAAAGAGCCGCGAACGCATACCCGACCCTAATGCGCTGACCACCTTCGAAGCCTCCATCCCCGACTTCGCCGCGAGGGAAACCTCTCCCTTTGCCGCCTGCTTGCAGCGCTATCGCACGCTATTAGCACTGCGCCACCAGCATATTGTGCCGCGCCTGCCTGGCGCGGAAGCACTGGGGGCAAAAGTACTCGGCGACAAGGCCGTACTGGCCCGCTGGCAAATGAATGACGACACCCAACTAGTGATAGCACTCAATCTTGGGCAGCAGGCAGCCACCACGCCGGGATTGGGAGTAGGTCAGCTGCTTTATGAAACCACCGAAGGGGCCGCAAAGGCCGCCGAGAGCGGCCGGATGCCAGCCCGCACTGCGGCTGCCTGGTTGCGTCACAACCCCGGTGACGAGGAGGTCAGTGCATGAAAGCGCCGTTGAAGGAACTCGCCGAAGCGGCCGGTTTACTGCTGGAGTGGGAAAATAGCGACGGCGAGCCCTGCCAATTGTCTGAGCAGGCTCAGCGTAACCTACTGGAAGTACTCGGCTATTCAACGGCGAGTGAGTCCGCCATAGAGGAAGGCTTGCAACGCCTGAAACGTCTCCATGCACCGGCAAGCCCTGCAGAATGGCCACCGCTGCTTACCGCCGACTGTGACACACCGATCACGCTGCCCTCGCCGTTGCCTCCCGGCACCGCGTTTACATTGCAGCTTGAGCAGGGCGGTTCTAAACAAGGTTACCTCGACGATAATGGTGCGGTGCCCAGCGTTACCGAGATCGGCTATCACCAGTTGCAGATAGCCGATACCGAACTGACCCTGGCCGTCGCGCCACACCAGTGTTATTCGCTTAGTGACGCCAGCGGTGAGACCACACCACGGCTATGGGGCTTGGCAGCGCAGCTTTACGCCTTGCGGCGCCCCGGTGACGGCGGTATTGGCGACACCTTGGCGCTGGAACAGTGCGTTTTGCATGCCGCCGAGCAAGGCGCGGATGCCCTGGCGATTAGCCCGACCCATGCCATGTTCAGCGCCGACCCTGAGCGCTACAGCCCCTACTCCCCCTCCACCCGCCTATTCTATAACGTGCTTTACAGCGCTGCGGAAACCCTGCTGGGCGACGCCAGTGTTCATGACGCCCAGGCCCGTAATGGGCTGCAAGCTGAGCTGCGACGTCTGGAAGCCGATGACTACCTTGACTGGCCCGAGGCATCACGCGCCAAGCTCTCCTGGCTACGTTATCTCTACGATGACTTCATGGTGCGTGAAGATGATGAAGCACAAGCCCTACACCGAGAGATGCAGGCATTTCGACGTGCGGGTGGCGCCTTGCTGGAAAATCATTGCCGCTTCGAAGCACTGCAAAGAGAATTCGGCCCCGGCGACTGGCGAGAATGGCCCGCGGAGCTACGCGACCCCGCTAGCCCTAAACTCGCTCACTTCGCCGAAACCCGCTCCGATGAAATAGGTTTTCATGCTTTCTTGCAGTGGATAACCGCCGAGGGACTATCCCGTGCCCAGCGCGTCGCCCGTGAGAGTGGTATGGCGATTGGGTTGATCGCTGATCTGGCAGTGGGGGCAGATGCTGGAGGCAGCCAAACCTGGAGCCGCCCGACGGATATGCTGGAAGGCGTCTCAATCGGCGCCCCACCCGACCTGTTTAATGCCCATGGACAGGACTGGGGGCTTGCCGCTTTTTCTCCCGATGGCCTAAAGCGTTCAGGCTTTCGTAGTTTTATCGACATGCTGCGCAGTGCCTTCGCCCATGCCGGCGGGGTGCGGATCGATCATATCCTTGGCTTGTTGCGATTATGGCTCATCCCTCGTGGCGCATCGCCCACTGAAGGCGGTTATCTCCAATACCCGCTAGATGACATGCTGCGCCTAGTGGCGCTGGAGTCCTGGCGACACCGCGGCATCGTGATTGGTGAAGATCTGGGCACCGTCGCCCCCGGCTTTCGAGAACGCCTTACCGCACGCGGCATATTAGGCATGCAGGTGCTGTGGTTCGAGCAGGACGAGGCGCATAACTTCCTTGCCGCCAGCGATTGGAACCCACATGCCATGGCAACCTCCTCAACCCATGACCTGCCCACCGTGGCGGGCTGGTGGGCGGGGCGCGATATTGAATGGCGCAGCCGCCTGGGGCTACTCAAGGAAACGCAAAGTGCTGAAAGCGAACAGCTAGCCAGGCGCAAGGAACGGGCCAAACTCGCCACTACGCTGGGCTTACTGGGTGTAAAGCCGACGACCGAGACACTAGAAGCAGCCGATATACCCGCCTCGCAGGTACTCGATGCGTGTGCGCGCCACTTAGCTGCCACGCCCGCGCCGTTACTCCTGCTCCCAGTTGAAGACGCCCTGGGGCTTGAGGAGCAAGCCAACTTACCAAACACGGTGGATGAGCACCCTAATTGGCGTCGGCGCTGGGCATCCGATGCCAACGATTTACTGACATCGGATGAGGTTCGTCAACGGCTCGTGGCGCTGACACGTGCGCGCAAAGCCACCTCCTCTAGCAAACCATCACGATCCGCCCTATTTGGGAAATCGACTCATGAATGAAATCCTCGCGACTGTGCGGTTGCAGTTTCACCGCGACTTTACCCTAGAGGATGCCGAACACTGGGTAGACTATTACGCCAGCCTGGGTATTAGTCATATTTATGCCTCACCTCTACAGGCATCACGTGCCGGTTCGCCCCATGGTTACGATGGCATCGACCCAACACGCATCGACCCTGATTTAGGCGGTGAGGCGGCGCTGGAGCGCCTAGTATCGCGGCTTCGCTCGCGTGGCATGGGGCTAATCCTGGATATTGTCCCCAACCACCTAGCGGTGGGGGGCTCCCAAAACCGCTGGTGGCAGGATGTGCTGACCTGGGGGAAAGATAGCCCCTATGCCGACTTCTTCGATATTGACTGGCACGCTGCTGATATTAATAACGCCGCCCTCTCGCTTGCCGGAAAGCTGCTAGTGCCGTTCTTGGGTGATCCTTATGCCGAAACCCTGCATTCCGGTGAATTAGAACTGAGCTACGACGCCGATAAGGCGGGCTTCCATGTGGATTATCACGAGCACCGTTTCCCCATCGATCCTCGTCATTACGGCGACATACTACGCTTTGCTGAGCACAACGTGCTGCACGAACAGGCGGCCTTTTTCGATGCCCTGCAGCAACGCGAAGACGCCTATACCGCTGCTGACGAGGCGCGTTACCAGCTAAGCAAAGTGATGGAATCCCCCGCTGCCCGGCAGTCGCTCGACGCTGTTCTGCCCCTGTTTGACGGTGCAAACCCCAACGGTGCCATTCGCCTGCATAACTTACTTGAACGCCAGCATTACCGCCTGGCGTGGTGGCGCACCGCCTCTGATGAGATCAACTGGCGGCGCTTCTTCGATGTCACCGAACTGGGCGGGCTACGCGTTGAAGTGCCGGAAGTGTTCGAGGCCGTTCATGCCCTGCCGTTACGTTTGGTCGAAGCGGGCTGGGTAGACGGCTTACGGGTCGATCACGTTGATGGGCTTGCCGACCCACGCGGCTATTGCCTAACGCTGCGCCAGCGCCTGGATACCTTGCAAGCCAAGCGACCGAGCGATGTGCCTCGCCAAGTCGCTCTCTATGTAGAAAAGATTTTGGGTGATGGCGAAACGCTGCATAACGACTGGGGCGTGGACGGCACCAGCGGTTATGAGTTTATGAACGAGGTCTCAGGCATACAGCACGACCCGGCCAGCGCCGCACCACTGCGCACGCTTTGGCAGGAAATCAGTGGCCGAGACGTTGATTTTTTAGCTGAGGTACGGCTGGCCAGGCGCGAGATACTGACCTCATTATTGGCCAGCGAATTCAATGCCTGTGCTAACGCTTTACATGCCGTTGCCCGCACCCGGCTGGCCAGCCGGGATATTACCCTGGCGGCCATCAGCCGGGCGCTGGAAGCCTTAATCGTTCACTTCCCTATCTATCGCAGCTATGCCGATGAGGCCGGACGCCCCGAGGCCGATGCGCCCTTCTTCGCTCAGGCGATGCGAGGGGCTCGGCAAGCGCTGAATCCGCCAGATGTGGCAGTGCTCGACGCGTTAGAGCGCTGGCTGGGCGGCGAAGCGCCTGGCGACATCGATAAGGATGACGAGCGCCGACTGCGCCAGCGCGCCATCGTGCGCTTTCAGCAGCTCACCTCACCGGTGGCGGCGAAGGCGGTGGAAGATACCGCCGGGTATCGCAGCGCCGTGTTGATCTCACGCAACGATGTGGGTTTTGATGGCGAGCACTTCAGCCATTCTCCCAGGCACTTTCACGAGGCGAATGCCTTTCGTGCCCGCCAGTTCCCCCGCTCCATGGTGACCACCGCCACTCACGACCACAAACGTGGCGAAGATGTTCGCGCACGGCTGGCAGCGCTCAGTGAACACGCCACCTACTTTGCTACGCAAGTGGAGCATTGGCGGCGGTTAGCGGCACCGCTACGACGCTCACTGCCCGATGGGATCGCCCCATCACCGGGCGATGAACTGATTCTCTATCAGGTGCTACTAGGGGCGTGGGCGCCAACGCTTGACCCGCTGGACAACGACGCGATGCAAATGTTTACCCAGCGGATCGCTCAGTGGCAGCAAAAAGCCCTGCGCGAAGCCAAGTTACGCAGCCATTGGCTATGGCCAGATGATACTTATGAGTCCGCTTCACAAGCGTTCCTTGAGGACTTACTGACCACACCGCCCCTGCGCGATTCCATTGCAGCGGCGGCACGCACTATTGATCTACCTGGCGCCCTCAATGGCCTCGTACAAACGGTACTGCGCCTGACCGTTCCCGGCGTGCCTGACCTCTACCAAGGTGGCGAATTCTGGGATTACAGCTTGGTCGATCCTGATAATCGCCGACCCGTCGACCATGCCGCGCGTCAAGCGGCGCTTGAAGCGGCCCTAACGCCTACAGAGGCACTGTTAACGTGGCGGGATGGACGGATAAAGCAAGCGCTCATCGCCCGGTTGCTGACGCTGCGCCATCGTCATCCGCGGCTATTTACCCACGGTGATTATCATCCTCTCTCGGCAACTGGTGAGCAGGCCGACCACGTGATGGCATTTACCCGGCGTTACGCTGGCTACCGATTGTTGGTGGTAGTACCCCGGCTGACGACAGCGCTACTAGGCAACGCTGAGCTACCGCATATTCCCCCGACGCACTGGGGAGATACTTTGCTACAGCCAGATGCTGGCGTTTGGCAGGGGATTTTGACCGAGTCTTCTCTGGAGATAGGCGACCACGGACTTCCTATCGCCTCCTTGCTGGCGGAACTCCCCATCGGTGTCTATCTGCGTAACAACGACACGGAGAGCAGCGGCGCTTGGGTTACTTCTAGATGACTTCCACACCCTGTCACATCGAAAACGAGCGTCGAAAACGAATTGTGACATAGCACATAGGATGAGCTGACATGACTGACGAAGAACGCGTGCGTCAACTGGCCTACAGCATCTGGGAAGCTGAAGGACGCCCCGAAGGCCAACAGCAACGCCATTGGGATAGGGCATTAAAGATCGTTGCCGCTGAGCAAGCAGCCGGTAACGACGCCGACTTGGAAGAAGTCGGTGAGCCTCTGGACGAAACACCTATCTTGGAGGAGGACTTGCCGCTAGAGGATGACGAGGTAGGCATCCAGGAGAACCGTTTACCGCTGGAAGACCCGGACGGCGACCCCGACTTCGATGAAGCTCCCTTTCGCGACGACACCTTAGTCGGGCAGGACGTGCCGGTACAGGATCGGGGCCATCCGCCCCAAGCGCCCACCGCCCCCGACGCTACAGCGAGTTCGATGGAACCACTGCCTGAGGACTCCGCCACGGTGGCGCGTACCCGCCGCCCGCGGCGTAGCAGCGACCCGCTGGCCGCTAGCAAAGAGACGAGCACAGCTAAGACAGCTAACACATCTAAGAAAGCAGGTAAGACGGCAACGGCTAAAAAGACAGACGCCAAGACAACGAAAAAAGCGACGCCACAGGCGAAGAAAACCAATACGCCTAAGACAAGCGACCCCGAGAGTTAAAAGCTGTTTTTAAAAACGGTCGTTAAAAAACGCTTGTTAACAAACAGACGTTAAAACGTTAGCTAACACCCAAGTGCCCGAATGGCCCAAGGATGAATGCAATGAATACAAGCCACGCCTCGCGGGACAGCGATAAGTCCGTTGCCGCCGACGAAACCCCAAGCGTTATGCGGCAGACACGTGTTCACGAAGGATCATCGTTTCCTTTAGGGGCGACCTGGGATGGGCTAGGCGTTAATTTCGCTCTGTTCTCGGCGAATGCCACGAGGGTTGAACTATGCCTGTTTGATGAAACCGGCGAACAGGAGTTGGCACGTGTAGAGCTGCCCGAATATACCGACGAAGTTTGGCATGGCTACCTACCCGACGCCCGCCCCGGCCAACTGTATGGTTACCGTGTACACGGCCCTTACGCCCCCGAGGAAGGCCACCGCTTCAACCCCAACAAGCTGCTGCTCGACCCTTACGCCAAACAGATTGTGGGTGACCTGCAATGGGATGAAGCACTATTTGGTTACACCATCGGCCATCCCGACGGTGATCTAAGTTTCGATGATCGGGACAGTGCACCGTTTATGCCGCGTTGCCGCGTGATCGACCCGGCCTTTACCTGGGGTCGCTCTCGGGATGTGCAGTTGCCTTGGGATCACACCATTGTTTATGAGACCCATGTTCGTGGGTATACCATGCGCCATCCTTCGGTACCAGAAGCGCTACGTGGCACCTTTGCCGGGCTGATGGTCAACGATGTGGTTGACTATATTCACTCCCTTGGCGTGTCGTCGGTTGAGTTACTGCCGATCCACGCCTTCGTAGATGATCAGCGCCTGTTAGAGCAAGGGCTGCGCAATTACTGGGGCTACAACACGCTCGGTTTTTTCGCCCCCCATTCGCGCTATATCTCTGGCGAAAGCATCAATGAATTTAAAGAGCTGGTGGCGCGTTACCATGCCGCCGACCTGGAGGTCATTCTCGATGTGGTCTACAACCACACGGCCGAAGGTAACGAGCTAGGTCCCACCCTTTCGCTTAAAGGCATCGACAACGCCTCTTACTACCGGCTGATGCCCGAAGAGCCGCGCTACTACATCGACGATACCGGCACGGGTAATACTCTTAATCTTAGCCATCAGCGTGTGCTGCAAATGGTCACCGACTCGCTGCGCTATTGGGCCACAGAAATGCGCGTCGACGGTTTCCGCTTTGATTTGGCGACCATTCTTGGCCGCGAACCCCACGGCTTCGACGAGGGGGGCGGCTTTCTCGATTCCTGTCGACAGGACCCTATTCTCAGTCAGGTTAAGCTAATTGCCGAACCTTGGGACTGCGGCCCCGGCGGTTATCAAGTCGGTGGCTTCCCTCCTGGCTGGGCAGAATGGAATGACCGCTACCGGGATACGGTACGCGCTTTCTGGCGCGGCGATGAAGGGCAGTTACCCGAGCTTGCCACCCGGCTCATGGCGTCAGCGGATTTCTTCAAACGGCGTGGCCGGCGGCCATTCGCCTCGGTCAACTTCGTGACGGCCCACGACGGCTACACCCTTTTTGATCTGGTGGCCTACAACGATAAGCATAACGAGGCGAACGGCGAGGACAATATGGATGGCCATGACCACAATTTATCGTGGAACCATGGCGTCGAAGGCCCTACTGACGATGAGGATATCCAGGCATTACGGCTGCGTCAGATCCGTAACTTTATCGCCACCACGCTGTTCTCCCAAGGCACGCCGATGCTACTGGCGGGCGACGAACTATTGCGCACCCAGCAAGGCAACAATAACGCCTACTGCCAGGATAACGAGATCAGCTGGGTGGACTGGAATCTCGACGGTGACGCCCACGCCATGATCGAGTACCTGCGGCGCGTGATCGCACTTCGGATGCGTTACCCCATCCTGCGGCGAGGTCGCTTCCTTTCAGGTGAATACAACGAAGAAATGGGGCTCAAGGAAGTGACATGGCTGGCCCCGGATGGCGCCGAAATGGATGTTGAGCGCTGGGAAGATACCGAGGCGCGCACACTCGGTCTTTTACTCGATGGTCGCGCGCAGCCTTCCGGCATACGCCGTGCGGGGGCCGATGTCACCTTGCTGCTAATTTTCAATGCGCACCACGAGGCCGTCGCTTTTCAACTACCGGCCGCCCCAAGCGGTAGCGGATGGTTATGCCGCCTCGACACCAGCCAAACCTGTGAGGAAGCCCCGTTCCAGCGCGCCTTTGGTGAGGAACATGTGTTGGAAGGTCGTTCACTGGCCCTGCTAGAGCTAGTGCAGCACAACGAAGGCGCCGTTACCTCGGTATAAGGCGGCGCGGATACCTTCGCTGTCGTTTTCGCGCTGCAAGGAGAAGCATGCGATGAGTTCACCTGTCTATCCCACGTCCGGGACTTTCCCGGCACAGAGTCAACACCAGAACCATGGCCTAGCGGCCACCCATGCCCCGCGCATTGCCATTGAAGCCGTCAGCCCTTCCCTGGATCAGGGGCGCTTTGCGACCAAAGCCATCGTTAACGAAACGGTAGTGGTGAAAGCCACCATCTTCGCCGACGGTCACGATGCGCTGGCAGCGGCTATCTGCTGGCACGACGATGAGGGGCAGCAACAGCGCGCGCCCATGAGCCAGGTCGAACCCCTCGGCCTGGATGTATGGGAAGGGAGTTTCACGCCTCACCGGGTGGGCCGCCATGGTTTTATTATTGAAGCCTGGTGGGATGTTTATGCCACTTATCACTACGAGCTTGCCAAGAAACACCAGGCGGGGGTACCCATCGGGCTCGAACTGGAAGAAGGCAGACGACTGGTGGAACAAGCCGCCGAGCGTAGCGAAGGAACGCTTTATGAATCACTGGCTGACCTCCTCGAGCAATTTCGGCTAGCGCAGAATGATGCTGACCGCGTCGCGCTGCTATTAGATGATGAAACGACTAGGTTGATGCACAAAGCGGATACTCGCCCGCATCTAACCAGAAGCGACGCCCTTTATCCGCTTGAGGTAGAGCGGCTTAAAGCAGGTTTTGCCAGCTGGTATGAGCTGTTTCCCCGCTCGGAAACCGACAATCCCAATCGCCACGGCACGTTCAAAGATGTACACAGGCGGTTGCCGTTAATTCGCGACATGGGCTTTGACGTGCTCTATTTCCCGCCTATCCATCCTGTCGGTCGGGCGTATCGCAAAGGGCCTAACAACAGTCTTGAAGCCGGGCCGAACGACCCAGGCAGTCCTTACGCCATTGGCAGCGAAGAAGGCGGACATGACGCCATCCATCCTGAGCTTGGCACCCGCGAAGATTTCCGCGAGCTGGTCCGTGTTGCCGCCGAACACGGCCTGGAGATAGCGCTCGATTTTGCCATTCAGTGTTCACCGGATCACCCCTGGTTAAAGGAGCACCCCGGCTGGTTCTCCTGGCGGCCCGACGGCTCGATTCGCTACGCCGAGAACCCGCCCAAGAAATATCAGGATATTGTTAACGTCGATTTTTACGCCGAAGAGGCGATTCCCTCGCTGTGGCTTGAACTGCGCAATGTGGTGCAAGGCTGGGTCGATGAAGGGGTGAAAATATTTCGGGTGGATAATCCGCACACCAAGCCGCTGCCCTTTTGGGAATGGCTAATCGCCGATATTCGCCAACGTGACCCTGATGTGATCTTCCTGGCCGAAGCGTTTACCCGCCCGGCCATGATGCTGCGCCTGGGCAAGCTGGGTTTCACACAGAGCTATACCTATTTCACCTGGCGCCATACCAAGGCGGAGTTAACCGAATACTTCACGCAACTCAATGAATCGCCCCTGCGTGACGGCTATCGGCCCAACTTTTTTGTCAACACACCGGATATCAATCCCTACTTTCTGCAATCGTCTGGGCGGGCGGGATTCCTGATTCGCGCGGCGCTGGCCACCATGGGGTCAGGATTGTGGGGCATGTACTCCGGCTTTGAACTCTGCGAAGGCGCACCGGTACCCGGCAAGGAGGAGTACCTCGATTCAGAGAAGTACCAGATTCGCCTGCGCGACTATAGCGCCCCCGGCAACATCATCTATGAGATCACCCAGCTCAACCGAATCCGGCGCGAGAATCCGGCGCTGCATAGCCATCTTGGGCTGACCTTCCATGCGGTACACAACGACCGTTTATTGCTCTTCGCCAAGCGCACCGAGCAAAGCGACGAGGCCATCTTGGTCGCGGTCAACCTTGACCCGTTTGAGCCTCAGGAGGGCGCCTTTGAGTTGCCCATGGCGCTATTCGAACTTCCCGACGAAGCGGCACTGCATGTGGAGGATCTCATGAGTGGCCGTCAATGGACTTGGCATGGCAAATGGCAATCGATGCGCTTAGACCCCGCCGTTATGCCGTTCGCCATTTGGCGACTTCGCCCGGTTCACTAGCTACCGGTTTACTAACAACGGTATTGGCTTGGAAGCCGCTAGTTCGTGTCAATTTTGACCTAATGATCAAAGCAGAGAGGGTAAGCCAATGATGGATGCCAGCAGCGAAACACACGCCGTCGAGGCGATGGATTTCCTCGATGACCCACTCTGGTACAAAGACGCGGTGATTTACCAGGTACACGTGAAGGCCTTCTTCGATGCCAACGACGACGGTATCGGCGATTTCGAAGGTTTGATTCAGAAGCTGGACTATATTGTCAGCCTGGGCGTTAACACTATTTGGATTTTACCGTTCTACCCCTCGCCGCGTCGCGACGATGGTTACGATATTGCTGAATACACCAGCGTTAGCCCCGATTACGGCACGCTAGAGGATGCCCAGCGCTTTATCAACGAGGCACACCGACGCGGCCTGCGCGTTATTACCGAGCTGGTCATTAACCACACGTCCGACCAGCACGAGTGGTTTCAGCGCGCGCGCCAGGCGCCAGTAGGATCACCAGAACGCGACTTTTATGTCTGGTCGGACACCGACCAGAAGTACCCCGGCACACGGATCATCTTTCTCGACACCGAATCCTCCAACTGGACCTGGGACCCGGTGGCTGGCGCCTACTACTGGCATCGTTTCTACTCCCACCAGCCGGATCTCAACTTCGACAACCCCGTGGTACTCGACGAGATTCTCAAGGTCATGGAGTACTGGCTCGATATGGGGGTGGATGGCCTGCGCCTGGACGCCATACCGTATCTGGTTGAGCGCGAAGGCACCAACAACGAAAACCTGCCCGAAACCCACGTGGTACTCAAGAAGATCCGAGCGGTGCTCGACGAGCGCTACCCCGACCGCATGCTGCTCGCCGAAGCCAACCAGTGGCCCGAGGACACCCGGCCCTACTTCGGCGACGGCGACGAGTGTCACATGGCGTTCCATTTTCCTTTGATGCCGCGCATGTACATGGCCCTGGCTCAGGAAGATCGCTTCCCGATTACCGACATTCTGCGTCAGACGCCTGAAATACCGGCCACTTGCCAGTGGGCGATCTTTTTGCGTAACCACGACGAACTGACCCTTGAAATGGTCACCGATAAGGAGCGCGACTACCTCTGGAATCACTACGCCGCCGACCGCCGGGCGCGTATCAACTTAGGCATCCGCCGCCGGTTAGCGCCGCTGCTGGAGCGCGACCGGCGTCGTATCGAGCTACTTAACAGCCTACTGCTCTCCATGCCGGGCACGCCGGTGCTCTATTACGGCGACGAAATTGGTATGGGCGACAATATCTATCTCGGCGACCGTGACGGCGTGCGTACGCCGATGCAGTGGTCGGTGGATCGCAACGGCGGCTTCTCTCGCGCCGACCCGGCCAAGCTGGTGCTGCCGCCCATTATGGATCCGCTCTACGGCTATCAAACGGTGAATGTGGAAGCACAAATTCGTGACTCGCACTCGCTGCTTAGCAATATGCGGCGGCTACTGGCGGTACGCAGTCAGCACCGTGCTTTCAGCCGTGGCACCATGCGCCCACTCTACCCCTCCAATCGGCATATTCTCTCCTACCTGCGTGAGATGACGCTCGACAATGGCGAAACAGAAACACTGCTGTGCGTAGCCAATGTGGCCAGCACCGCTCAGGCGGTAGAGCTCGACCTTTCCGCATTTGCCGGTCAGGTGCCGGTAGAAATGGTCGGCGGAAGCGCCTTTCCACCGGTGGGTAAACTGGCGTACCTGCTGACGCTGCCTCCCTACGGTTTTTTCTGGTTCTTGCTGGCCCCGGCTACCGCCATGCCGGAGTGGCATGTTCCTGTACCAGAGCCCATGCCGGATTACGTTACGCTGATTATCAAAAAACGCCTTGAGGAGATTTTTGAGGAGACGCCCAGACGGCTACTCGAACGTGAAACGCTGCCCAGCTACCTGCCTAAGCGACGCTGGTTTGCTGCCAAGCAGTCCCGTATCGAACACGTCCACCTACACCCCACCGGCCGTCTTGAGCACAGCGGGCACTCACTGCTGTTTACCGAGCTGGAGGTCAAACATGGCCAAGGTAGCGAGCGCTACCAACTGCCGCTGGCTTTCCTGGGCGAAGACGAGCAAAGCAATCCGCTACCCCAACAGCTCGCCATGGCACGGGTGCGTCGTTTCCACGAAGTCGGGCTGCTCACCGATGCAGTCACCCTGGATGCCTTTACGCTGGCGGTACTAGAAAACATGCGCCTAGGCACTGTGCTGCCTTATGAGAAAGGAGAAATTCATTTCTTGCCAACCGCCGCCTTCGCCGAACTGACGCTTCCCGAGCACCTCGAGGTGGTTCAGCAGAGTGCCGAGCAATCCAATAGCTCGGTGATCATCAATCATCAATTAGTGCTCAAGCTGTTCCGACGCTTGGAGCCTGGCCTCCATCCCGAAGCAGAGATCGGCAGCTACCTGACTGAGCGGGGCTTTATGCATACCGTGCCCCTGTACGGCGTGGTAACCCGGCTCGAAGAGGGCTCCACGCAGACGCTCATGATTCTGCAAGGCTTCATCGACAACCAGGGCGATGCCTGGTCATGGACGCGCAACAAGCTGGAACGTGCCATTCGTGAAGCGGTGGCGGACGACGAACGGGCAAGCGAGCCAAAAGCCGAAGCCCGCTACGGCGCCTTCGAGGAGTTGGCAGAGTTTGCCACTACCTTAGGGCGTCGATTGGGTGAGCTGCATATGGTGCTGGCGACGCCCAACGACGACCCAGCATTCACGCCCGAAGTCGCTGGTCTCTCCCATGTGCAGCACTGGACACAACGCGTGACGCAGCGTGTTGAGGAAGCGCTAAACGTGCTGGAGCAACACAAGAACACTGCCAACGAAGCCGAACAGCGGCTTGCCGACATTATTTTGGCTCGCCGCGCCACGTTGATGGATGCCATCAAAAAGATGGCGGAACTTGCCCAAGGCAGCCTACTCACCCGTATTCATGGTGATCTACATCTTGGCCAAGTTCTGGTGGCTCATGATGATGCTTACATCATCGATTTTGAAGGCGAACCGGCCAGGCCCTTGGAAGAGCGTCGCGCGAAGGATAGCCCGCTGCGCGATGTGGCTGGCATGTTGCGCTCCTTCGACTATGCCTATGCCAAGGTGGAGGAAGCCCGGCCCGGCGACAATGAAGGCGCCGATACACATACCGACACTAGCCATTCGGTGGTGGAGCAGTATCTGCTTAAAGGCCGCCAAGCCTTTCTCAACGCTTATTGGCTGGCCACCATGGAAATACCCCACGAGTGGAAGCAAGCCAGCGGAGCCGCCGCGGCGGTGGACCTGTTCGTGCTCGAAAAGACAGCTTACGAAATTGCCTACGAAGCCGCCAACCGCCCCGAATGGTTGGGTGTGCCGCTGCACGGCTTAGCTGCCCTCATCGAACAACTCAGCCCAGGAAAGCCACATGAATAATGTTATTCACACCCGCCCCCTTCTGGATCGCAGCTTGTGGTTGACTGAGGAAGACGCCAGTGCGCTAGCGCAAGGAACCCATCGCGATCCCTTCGCCATCCTCGGCATTCACAGTGATGGCAAAGGGCAGTTTTTGCGCGTGTTCCTACCCGGCGCGGTAGGGGTTGATGTACTCGACCGCGACGGCGGCAGTGTGCGTTGCTGCCTGACGGGCATGCAAATCCCTGGTCTATTCGCTGCCCGACTACCTCATGCGGCTCCCTATCTGCTGCGTATTCGCTGGCCCCAAGGCGAACAGCTAACCGAGGACCCGTATAGCTTCGGCCTGCTGCTGGGCGAAATGGATCTTTACCTGCTGGGCGAAGGCAATCATCGACAGCTGGGGCACTGCCTGGGTGCCCAGCCCATGACAATAGATGGCGTCAACGGCGTTCGCTTTGCGGTCTGGGCGCCGAATGCCCAACGTGTTTCCGTGGTCGGTAATTTCAATAGCTGGGACGGCAGACGACACATAATGCGCCTGCGCATCGCTGCTGGGGTGTGGGAGTTATTCGTACCGCGCCTTGGTCCTGGGGAGGCGTACAAATATGAGGTGGTCGAAGCCCACGGTGCGATTGGCCTGCGTGCCGACCCAGTTGCTTTAGCCACCGAAGCACCGCCCTCTACCGCCTCGGTGGTAGCTGATACCACCCCCTTTACCTGGCATGACGACGCATGGATCGCCCAGCGGCAAAATATCCATGACCCGACCCATCCAATAAGCATTTATGAAGTGCATGCTGCCTCCTGGCGCAAACATGGCGGCGACAACGGCGAACTCTATAGTTGGCGTGATCTGGCCGAGCAATTAATACCTTATGTGCTGGACCTGGGGTTCACCCACGTCGAGCTATTGCCCATTATGGAGCACCCGTTCGGCGGCTCCTGGGGTTACCAGCCGCTGAGCCAGTTTGCGCCTAGCGCCCGCTTCGGTAAACCTGCCGACTTTGCCTACTTCGTTGATGAGTGCCATCGCGCAGGGCTGGGCGTCATTCTCGACTGGGTGCCGGCCCACTTTCCCACCGACCCCCACGGTTTGGCACGCTTTGATGGCACCGCTCTGTACGAATATGAGCATCCTTTTGAGGGGTTCCATCAAGATTGGGACACCTATATCTATAACCTGGGAAGGCGCGAAGTACATGGCTTTATGCTCGCCTCGGCACTGCACTGGCTGCGGCATTTCCATGTCGATGCACTGCGTGTCGATGCCGTTGCCTCAATGCTCTATCGCAACTACTCCCGTAACGAAGGCGAATGGATTCCCAACCGCTTTGGCGGTCACGAAAACCTGGAAACCATCGACTTCCTGCGCCACCTCAATGACGTCATCAGTGAGGAAGTCCCCGGCACCATCGTTATTGCCGAGGAGTCAACTGCTTGGCCGGGTGTCACCCAGCCGACCAAGGAGGGCGGGCTGGGTTTTGCCTATAAATGGAACATGGGTTGGATGCACGACACACTGGAATACATCGCCAAGGACCCGGTATATCGCAACTACTCGCATCACGATATGACCTTTCCGATGGTCTACGCTTTCTCTGAGCACTACGTCTTGCCGATTTCTCACGACGAAGTAGTCCACGGCAAGGGGTCGCTGATCGGTAAGATGCCCGGCGATGAGTGGCAGAAGTTCGCCAATCTCCGCGCCTATCTTGCCATCATGTGGTCGCAACCCGGTAAGAAGCTGCTGTTTATGGGCTGCGAGTTCGGTCAGTGGCGGGAGTGGAGCCACGACCGTGAGCTGGATTGGTCCCTGCTCGCCGAAGCCCGGCATGCCGGTGTCCACCGCTTGCTGAGCGACCTTAACCGCTGCTACACCGAGTTACCCGCCCTGCACCAATGCGATAGCGAACCACGGGGGTTTACCTGGGTGGTGGGCAACGACAACACCAATAGCGTTTTTGCCTGGCTACGCTGGAGTGCCACCGGTGAGCCGTTGCTGGTGGTTGCCAATATGACCCCAATTCCACGTATGGGTTATCGGCTGGGCGTGCCGCTGACTGGGGGGTGGGAAGAGTGCCTTAACAGTGACGCGGAGTGCTATGGCGGTTCCAACATGGGCAACCTGGGTCGGCTAACCGCCGAAGACTCCCCCCTACATGGGCAAATCGCCAGCCTGGAGTTGACGCTACCGCCACTCGCGGTATTGCTGCTACGTCCGGCCGGCATGCCCAACACTGACTGAGGTGCTCAGCCCAAACACGACCTAAACCTGGTGGCAGTATAAGAATATGCACGAATTTAATATTGGATTATTAGTCGTTGCAGCTAGCGCCTTATTGCTAGGGCTATTATCAACACCGCTGAAGCGCGTCGGCTTGCCCGACTCCGTCAGTTTGTTGCTGGTCGGGGTGGTGTTGGGGCCTACCGGATTTGGGCTTCTTGATCCAGCGCAGTGGGGTAACGAAATGGCCATTTTAGAACAAGTGGCCCGCTTAGCCGTCGCCATTGGTTTGATGGGTATCGCGCTGCGGCTCCCCAAATCCTATATTTTTAACCATTGGCGATCGCTCTGCGTGTTATTGCTGGTGGGTATGCCGGTAATGTGGCTATGCAGCAGTGTTATAACCGGTTGGGCGCTTGGTCTGCCATTAGGAGCGGCGTTACTCATCGGTGCTGTGGTTACCCCCACAGACCCGGTGGTTGCCTCTACCGTGGTGACCGGGCCCGTTGCTAAAGAGAACCTGCCCGCTTATCTACGCCACATTATTTCGAGTGAATCGGGCGCCAACGATGGGCTGACGTTTATCTTTGTCATGTTTGCTGTGTTTTTGCTGACGCTACCCGCGGATCAATCGATCACCACCAATATATTGGAGGTGCTGGGAGGCGATATTTTAGTCGCACTGGTGTTAGGAACGATGGTCGGTTATTCGGTCGGCTTTGCCATGCGCAAAGCTGAAGAAAAAAACACCATCGACCAGCCCTCGATGCTAATGGTAACCACAGCGCTCGCGCTCACTACTCTCGCCGCGGTGAAGCTAGCGGGCAGTAACGGAATTCTCGCTGTGTTCGTAGCAGGGTTAGCATTTGATCAACAAGCTAACGCCTCAGAAAAGCAGGAGGAAGAAAGAGTGGTAGAAGGCGTGGACCGCTTTTTCACCTCTCCGATTTTCGTCTTGCTCGGTTTAATGATCCCCTGGCAAGCGTGGCTCTCCTTGGGGTGGCCAGCCCTGCTGCTGGTGATTGGTGTGCTTTTCCTGCGCCGCTTACCCATTCTGTTATTAGTAGGTGGCCATATTAAAGATCTTCCCAGCAAGCTGGATGGCAGTTTCACTGGCTGGTTTGGGCCGATTGGGGTCGCCGCGCTTTACTACGCGGCATTGGCCCATCATAAAACCGATGTTGCTGAACTCTGGCCCGTGGTGAGCTTGCTGGTAGTGTCGTCCATCTTGGTGCACGGGCTGACCGCCATGCCGTTTTCGCATCTCTATAGACAAATTAAGGGTTCCAGCGCTTCATCGTAAGAGTGCTCTCAGCGTTCTATTCGCTACTGGTTCTTTGGTTAACGCCATAGGCCACCTGGAGCGCTTTCGCATATCGGGATCAGCGTCTACTTTTAGGTGGCAAGATTAGGGTTTGCAGGTAGCAGACCAAGAGCATCATTAAGCAAAGGGAATGCGTGCAAACACCTATTACTCCTAGGTGTTAACGCTCAAGGACGAAAGGTGAAATATGGCAGGTGCCAGCAGTATGTTGATCGCGCTCGCGGCCTTCTTCTGGGGTATTTCAGGGGGAATCGCAGGCATTCTTTTAGACGGCGGCTGGGATGCCTCTGTCGTCTCTTTTTATCGTGGTTTTGTAGGGCTTCTCTGCGCGCTGGCGTGGCTTCTACTGCAACGCAGCCATAGCGGCTTAGCTAGTCGACAGCTGTGGTTCTGGTCGGTGGTGGCGGGCCTTGGCGTAGCGGGCAACTTCACTTTCTATTTCATCAGTATTGATCATGGCAGCGTGGCGGTCGCGGCTACCTTGATGTACTGCGCCCCAGTATTTGTTTATCTGATCTCCTTTGCCCTTAAGCTTGAGCGCCCCACCGCTGCCAAGTGGCTAGCCATCGTGCTGGTAATGGTGGGTGTGGTGCTGTTAACCAAACTGTATGCCATTAGTGCTAGCGGCCTCTCGTTGATGGGCGTAGCTACCGGGCTGCTTGCCGGGCTCTCTTATGCGGCCTTCATTTTTGGCTTTAAATACGCTGCACCCCATGGCAGCCCCCAGGCAATACTGACGATCGCCTTCGCGGTACTGGCCATCATGCTCGTTGTGCCAAGCGATACAGGGCAGATTGTGAGCGTCCTGGGCTCATCGGATTGGCCTCTATTTGTAACACTCGGCCTCTTAGGCGCAGGCGTGTCTTTTGTGCTTTATATCGCGGGGATCAAACGCACAACGCCTGCGCTCGCCTCCATGGTGGCCATGGTCGAACCCATCACGGCCACCCTATTTGGCGTTGCCGTTTTAAATGAAAGCCTGAGCATTATTCAGATAATCGGCATGGGACTGATCCTAGTGACCGTCACCGCGCTGAGCGTTACGTCAAGCTAGGCATAGTTCTTAGCAAGCGCTCTTTGTAAGCACTCTTTGCAAGCGACTAACCATTGGTTCGTTAGATCTTTTCGGCAATACGATGGGCTAATCTATGAATAAAGGGTCCGCTGATAAACGCGATGATCCCTGCGGCTGGCCACGCCAACAGCCATGCATGCATCCAAATGCCCACAAAGCCAGGGTGTGTGCCAATATTCACGTAGGTCACCCAGGCGGACATAATCAGCGATAGCGTAAACGACATGAGAATGGCGAAGATAATTCGGTGTTTCATGGGAAGTCCTTAACTACCGTTTCACGTGCCCTAAACCTACCCTGCTGGTACCGCCGCACCAGCAGAGAGGTTCACAATCACTGCCTGTGGCTGATGCTTAAATTCCCGCTTTTGCCGCCCGTGCCGCGTGTAGCTTTTTATAGCTCTCGGTTAAGCGCTGGTGGCGCTCCAAGCCCTCTAGTTGCTTGTTCGTCTGCGTTAGGCCGTGGAAGCGCACATTGCCTTCCACCGAGCCCACCACCGCGGCCATGGTCGCCTCGCCAAACATACGCTGGAAGTTAGGCAGGTAGTCGTCCAGTTCCAGCTCGTCGTCCAGGGCGATTTCCAACACCGCGTTAATCGCCTGATAGAACAGGCCTCGCTCGACGGTGTTGTCATTGTACTGCAGGAACATCTGCACGCAGTCCAGCGCTTCCTCATGACGCTGCAGCGCTAGGTAGACCAACAGTTTCAGTTCCAGGATCGTCAGTTGGCCCCAGACGGTGTTCTCGTCAAACTCAATGCCGATCAGGGTAATAATGTCAGCATGGTCATCCATCTGGCTCTCTTCCAGCCGCTCGACCAGATCAGTGAGCTGATCGTCGTTTAGGCGGTGCAGGTTGAGAATATCTTCGCGGTAATCCAAAGCCTTATTAGTGTTATCCCAGATCAGATCTTCAATCGGGTATACCTCCGAGTAACCCGGCACCAGAATGCGGCAGACCGGCGCACCCAGGTCCTCGTGTACCGCCATATACACTTCCGCACCCAACTCTTCAAAAATGCCGAACAGCGTCTCGGCTTCTTCATCATTGCTGCCAGAGAAGTCCCACTCGCTGAACTCGAAGTCGGGCTTGGCGCTGAAGAAGCGCCAGGAGACCACGCCCACCGAGTCGATAAAGTGCTCGACGAAGTTGTTGGGCTCGGACACCGTTTGCGAATTGAAGGTCGGCAGCGGCAGGTCGTTCAAGCCTTCGAAGCTGCGGCCCTGAAGCAGCTCGGTCAGGCTGCGCTCCAGCGCCACTTCAAAGCTTGGGTGAGCACCAAAGGAGGCAAACACGCCGCCGGTGCGTGGGTTCATCAGCGTGACGCACATCACCGGGAACTGCCCGCCCATGGAGGCATCTTTGATCAGCACCGGGAAGCCTTGAGCTTCCAGGGCATTAATGCCCTCCACGATGCTGGGGTACTTGGCCAGCACCTCTTGCGGCACGTCGGGTAGCGTCAATTCCTGTTCGAGTATCTCCCGCTTCACCGCCCGCTCGAAAATCTCCGAGAGGCATTGCACCTGGGCTTCCACCAGGGTATTGCCCGCGCTCATGCCGTTGCTGAGGAACAGGTTTTCGATCAGGTTGGAGGGGAAGTAGACCGTTTCGCCATCGCTTTGGCGCGTAAACGGCAGCGACACAATACCCCGGTCTTCACGGCCAGAGTTGGTATCGATCAGGTGCGAACCGCACAACTCGCCTTCCGGGTTGTAGATATCCAGGCAGTGCTGGTCGAGAATTTCTGCGGGCAGCTCGTCGTTCGGGCCCGGTTTGAACCACTTCTCATTGGGGTAGTGAACGAATGCACTGTTGGCGATCTCTTCACCCAAAAACTGGTCATTATAGAAGAAGTTGCAGCTCAGGCGCTCGATAAACTCGCCCAGCGCCGAGCAGAGCGCGCTCTCTTTGGTCGCGCCTTTGCCATTGGTAAAGCACATGGGGGACGCCGCATCGCGGATATGCAGCGACCACACGTGGGGCACGATATTGCGCCAGGAGGCGATCTCGATCTTCATACCCAGGTCCGCCAAAATGCCGCTCATATTGGCGATGGTCTGCTCCAGCGGCAGGTCTTTACCTTCGATGTAGGTGCTGCCCCCTTCCGGCGCGCCCATCAGCAGCGCCTGAGCGTCTTCGTCGATATTTTCGACCACTTCGATCTGGAACTCGGGGCCGGTCTGAATGACCTTCTTCACCGTGCAGCGGTCGATGGAGCGCAAAATGCCTTCGCGATCTTTTTCCGAGATATCTTCCGGCATCTCAACCTGGATTTTGAAAATCTGCTTGTAGCGATTTTCCGGGTCGACGATGTTGTTTTGCGACAGGCGAATGTTCTCGGTGGGAATATTGCGCGCGTTGCAGTACACCTTGACGAAGTAGGCGGCACACATGGCCGACGACGCCAGGAAGTAGTCGAACGGACCTGGTGCCGAGCCGTCGCCTTTGTAGCGAATCGGCTGGTCGGAGATAACCGTAAAATCGTCGAACTTGGCCTCCAGACGGAGGTTGTCGAGATAGTTAACTTTGATTTCCATGAGCGGGCATCCGGAGCAATGAGTGTGCCTAACAGTTGGCAGTAGGCGAATTGCGGCCCATTATCCAGTTTTTTGCCCGCTTCGTCTTGGTCAGTCGCCTCCCGAATCGCCTATCCAGCGTCGAGAAGAAACGGCAACGCTTCATCCAGCAGTATTTCGGGAATCTCTTCAGCTATATAGTGGCCGCAAGGGAGTGTTTTGCCTTTTACATCGGTGGCGACTTTTTGCCATTCACTGAGTGCATCGAAGCAAGCTTCAATGGCGCCTTCAGCGCCCCACATCACATTTATCGGACAGGTGAGCTTAATGCCCGCGTCGATATCGGCCTGATCATGCTCCAAATCGATGGAGGCACTGGCGCGGTAGTCGCCACAAATACTGGTGGCGGTGCCAGGAAGAGACAAGCAGCGCTCATACTCCGCCAGCGCTTCCGGGGCAAAAGGCGCCATGCCCGCGCTGCGTGCGCCCATCACGCTTTTCAGATACTGGGCGGGGTCGCTCTGGATTAGCATTTCCGGCAGCGGCTGAGGGCGAATCAGGAAGAACCAATGCCAGTAGCTGCGCGCAAAGGCCTCATTAGTGCCGCGATACATGGAAAGCGTTGGCGCGATATCGAGAAGCACCATACGCTCAACTCGCTCAGCGTGGTCCACGCCTAAACGGTGGGCGACTCGAGCCCCACGATCATGGGCCAGCACTTTAAAACGTTCAAAGCCCAGCGCGCTCATTAGCTCTGCCATATCGGCAGCCATGGCGCGCTTGGCGTAATTTAGGTGCTCAGGATCGTCGTCGGGTTTACTGCTGTCGCCGTAACCGCGCAGGTCGGCTGCGATAACAGTGAAATGCTGGGCAAGCTTTTCTGCCACTTTGTGCCAAATCACGTGGGTCTGTGGGTGGCCGTGGAGCAGAAGAAGTGCCGGGCCGCTGCCGCCCATTCGAAACGTAATGTCGACACCGTTAACGTGACGTGTCTGTTTTTCAAACCCTTCAAACATGGTGAGCTCCTGACTTATGTCATGACGAATCAATTCAGCCTGCGCTGATATTACGCAGCAGAGTTCTTTTTAATAAAACAACATCCGGGCATGATAGTGCCACTTATCGTTAACGAGAGAACTACTATGAAAGCGTTCGCCTTTACTCAAAGCCTGCCCATCGACCATCCTGATGCGCTGCAAGCCATTGAGCTCCCCTTACCCACGCCTGACGCCCACGACATTCGCGTTGCAGTCAGCGCGATTTCCGTAAACCCTGTTGATGCCAAAGTGCGCAATAGTGCCCTACCGCAAACCGGCGAGCCGCGCGTACTTGGATATGATGCGGTGGGCATTGTGGACGCCGTTGGTAGCGCCGTTACCCGTTTTCAGCCGGGTGACCGGGTGTGGTACGCGGGCAATATTGCCCGCCAGGGCTCTAACGCTGAGTTTCAACTGGTCGATGAGCGCATCGCCAGCCTAGCGCCGAAAAGCCTTTCTGACACTGAAGCCGCTGCGCTTCCACTAACCGCCATTACCGCTTGGGAACTGCTGTTTGACCGGCTAGAGCTGGGCATGCGTGATACCCAAGGCAAAAGCCTATTGGTGATTGGCGCCGCGGGAGGCGTTGGCTCGATCCTGGTGCAACTTGCTAAACAACTCACCGATATTACCGTGATTGGTACGGCGTCTCGGCCCGAAAGCCAAGCCTGGGTGAAGTCGCTCGGCGCTGATGCCGTGATTAATCATCACCAGCCGCTTGATCAAGAGCTTAAAGCAGCGGGCTTTGACGGCGTGGATATGGTAATTAGCCTTAACCAGACCGATCATCACTTTGAGGCCATTATTGAAGCCCTCAAGCCCCAGGGAAAACTGGCGCTTATTGATGACCCTGAGCTAATCGATGTACGTAAGCTCAAAATGAAAAGCCTGTCGCTGCATTGGGAACTGATGTTTACCCGCCCGCTGTTCGCCACGGACGATCTCGCCAAGCAGCATGACCTGCTCAGCGAAGTAGCGGCAATGGTCGATGACGGACGATTAAAAACGACTTTAGGCGAGGTGTTGGGCCCGATTAACGCCGAAAACTTAAAGCACGCTCACGCCCTGATTGAGAGCAACCGCACGATTGGCAAGCTGGTCTTGGAAGGCTTTTAATACGCGTTCAACGTCACGCCCATCGCTGGCTATGGTGATGGGCGTACCAGTACTTGCTGGAACAGGATCGTTTCAAACTGCTCCATCGGCTCGACGGATTTAAGCGTTTTGGCACGCAGAATGGCCCCTTCCCAACCGGTGAGAATAAAGCTGGCGAGCGCCTCGGGTGCGGTGTGGCTGGCAATATCACCCCGCGCCTGAGCATCCTGCAGGCAGCGCACGAAGCGCTGTTCCCAGCGCTGAAACACAAGATTTAGCGCATCGCGGAAGGTGTCGCTCTGGCCCGAAAGCTCTTGGCCAAGGTTGCCAATCAAGCAGCCCGTGGCATGATCGCACTCGTGCATATGGTCACGGCCTGACGCGAAGTACCGTTTCAGGCGCTCAAGTGGCGGCGTCTCACTATCTTCCAGTAGTGCCACCAGCGTTTCGTCATAAGCAGCCGCAAAGCGCTCAATCACCGCCAGCCCGAAATCCTCTTTGCTGGAGAAGTAGTGATAGAAGGAACCTTTGGGTACACCGCAGGCCTTTAAAACGGCATTAATACCCGTCGCGTTGTAGCCTTGCTGACTAATCAGCTGGGCGCCACTATCAATTAATTTGTCGCGGGTTACATTGTTTTTCATATACTTAAAGTAGACCAGTCAGTCTATTACTATCAAATGAGTGAAAGCCAAGTAAGTAAAAGCCAAAGGATTGAGTGCCAAGTAAATGTTAATTACATGTTATTTGCACATTGTTTGACTAATCGCTGCTTAACAATGCGTGATGCTAGCATCATACGCTTATTTTTCTGGAATTTTCGCCCTAGCCAACGGATGACGCGCGGTAATGACACCAAAACGCTCCCTCTCTTCCCCACAATCGTCTTACCAACGAGGCCGCATTCGTATAGGCGCTGTGGTGGCATTATTGATTCTTGTGGGCACCCTGTCGATCGCCTGGTGGATTATTACCCAACCGCCCCGTATTGAGCGAACCCCTCCGCCGGAGCCTCTACCTACTATGGTAGATGTCGTCACGGTAAACGCGAGTGTTCAGGCACCTAATCTTTACGGCTTTGGGCGCGTTGAAGCAGAGCAGGAGGCGATGTTAGCCAGCCGTGTGGCGGGGCAATTGGAGCGTTTTGCCGATGGCGTGGTGCCTGGCCAAGTCGTTGAACAGAATGCCGCCGTGGCGTTTATTGATCAAGCCGACCTAGCATTAAGCCTGGAAGATGCCGAAGCGCAGTTGGCCAATGCGCAAGCGTTACTTGCTTTAGAACAAGCAGAGCAGCAGCGCGCCCGCAGTGAATACGAATCCTTTGGGCGTCAGCTTTCTGCTGAGCGACGTTCGCTGGTACTGCGTGAACCACAGCTGCGCCAAGCACAAGCCGAACTCACCCAGGCACGCGTGGCGCGCGATCAGGCAGCACTGAATGTTGAACGCGCAACCCTCACCGCTCCCTGGCGGGCCATGGTGCAGGAGCGCTTGGTCGGTGCCGGTAGCCTGCTCAGCCAAGGGACCGAGGTATTGCATCTGGTGGGCGTCGAGCAGTTTTGGGTGCGTGCCTCACTACCCGGTGAGTGGATGCAGTGGCTGGAAGCGGGCAGCAGCGTGACGTTAACCAGCCGCGGCTGGCCCGAAGGCGCCACACGTGAAGGCACGCTGGTGTCGATGTTGCCCAGCCTGGAAGAGAATGGCCTGCAGGCACAGCTACTCATCGCAGTAAACGACCCTCTGGCGCTAGAGAGCGACGGCCCGGCTCTGCGTCTGGGCGACGTGCTACGTGCGTCCTTTCAACCCGCTATTCAAGAGCAGCTCATATCACTACCCTCTGCCGCGCTTCGCCCGGGTGACATAACGTGGCGAGTCGATGAGGAAAGTCGCCTGCGCCGAACGCCGGTCATGCTGGCTTATCGCGGGGAAGATGACGCCTTGATTCGTAGCGGTCTGGAAACCGGCCAGCAAGTCGTCACCGCGGGCTTGGCCCAACCTCGAGAAGGCCAGCTAGTGCGCATTCGTCGGCCCAACGACACCCCGGCCCAAGCGGGAGATGAACCGGGAGACGAATCATGAAGGTACCACGCGGCCCATTGGCATGGATGGTGGATCACGGGGTAGCCCCCAACTTATTGATGGTGCTGTTTATCGTCGGCGGCCTAATGGCGTCGCTAGCGATTAAAAAGGAAGTATTCCCTGAATTTGACATCGAAGTCGTGCAAGTCACGATTAGCTATCCTGGCGCGACGCCAGAAGACGTTGAACAGAGCCTGCTGCTACCGGTGGAAGCCGCGATTGCCGATGTAGAGGGCATCGACGAGCTGACCGCGACGGCCAGCGAAGGCAGCGCCAACGTCAGCGCCACGCTGATTGACGGCATTGATGTCATGCGCGCCTATCAGGATATTCAGCAGGCAGTGAACGCTATCACCACACTGCCCAGCGCCGCCGACCCACCGCGTTTCACCCTGGCGGGACGCTCTCGCAGTGTGCTCAGCCTGCAGGTTTATGGCCAGGTCGGCCTAGAGGCACTCCACGACGCGGCTGAAGATGTGCGCGGCGAGCTGCAAGCCACCTCGGGCATTTCCCGCGCTGAGCTTTCCGGCAACCGCGAGCGGGAGATTCAAGTCCACCTGGACGAAGAGGCCATCGAGCGCTTCGGTCTCGACCATCAGGAGCTGGCTAGCCGCATCGCCGAAGAGGCGCTCGACCTTGCCAGTGGTCAGCTAACGACAGCCGAAGGCGAGTGGCTAATTCGCTATCAAGGGCGGCGCAATAGCGCCGAAGCCTTTGCAGAGCTGCCGATACTCACTAGCACCCAGGGCGCTCCGATTGTACTCGGTGAGATCGCCAGGGTCAGTGACGGTTTTGCCGAGACCGATCGCGAGGAGTTCTATAACGGTCAGCCCGGTCTCTCCGTCGATGTGTACCAAATCGGCGATCAAACCCCAACCAGTATTTCAGAAGCGGTCAACGGTGAACTTGAACGCCTGCGTGCAGGCATGCCGGAAGGCGTTAGCCTGGCTATTTCCCGCGACAGCTCGGAAATTTACGAAGACCGCCTTAGCCTACTGTTAAAAAATGCCTGGATGGGCTTAGCGCTGGTGTTGGTACTCATGGCGCTGTTTCTAGAAGCACGGCTAGCCTTCTGGGTCACCCTGGGTATTCCGACGGCGTTTCTGGGCGCCATGCTGTTTCTGCCCTGGATCGGCGTCTCGCTCAACATGATGTCGATGTTCGCCTTTATTATCGCCCTGGGGATCGTGGTGGATGACGCCATTATCGTTGGCGAAAATATCTACAGCTATCGGGAAGAGGGTTACTCGCTGCGCGATGCAGCGGTGAAAGGCGCCAGCGAGATCGCCACGCCGCTCACGTTTGCCATTCTGTCCAATATCGTCGCCTTCCTGCCGCTGCTGTTTTTACCCGGCTTTTTAGGACTGATTTTTGCCACGGTGCCGGTGGTGGTGGTGACCGTCTTTCTGATCTCCTGGCTGGAAGCGCTCGTCATACTGCCCGCCCACTTAGCGCATAGCCGCAAACCGCGCCAAACGCCGGCGTGGCAGCGTCCGCTTGAATCACTTCGCCAGCGCCTGCAGGGCGGCTTGCACCACTTCACCTATCGTCAATTCGAGCCGTTTCTGCAGCGCGCGTTGAACCAACGACTGCTGAGTATTTCGCTGGGCATCGCCATTCTGCTGATCGCCCTCTCCTGGGCAATGAGCGGGCGTTTGGGTTTTTCCCTGATGCCACGGGTCGAATCGGATCAGGTGCAGGCAACGGTAACGCTGCCCATTGGCAGCAATATCAGCGTTAGCCGTGAGCTTAGCCAGCAACTGCTCGACGCCGCCGATGTCCTCAGCGAGCGCGAAGAAACCCTCAGCTTTAGTAGCTCACGCAGCCGCCTGGACGGCGAAAGCCTGGAAGTGCGTTTGGATATTGCCAGCGAGAGTTTAGAGGCTTGGCCACCGTCGCGCATCGCCCGGGAGTGGCGCGACCTAACCGGCGATTTACTCGGCGCTCAGTCAGTGCGTTTTGAGGCTGATGTCGGCGGCCCCGGCAGCGGCGCGGCGCTCAGCCTTCGCCTTTCCCACCCGGACACGCAGGTACTGGAAGCCGCCGCCGAACGCTTGGCGGAAACATTGGGCGGCTATGGACTCACCGATATCGACAGCGGCCTGGGCGACGGTAAACCGCAGTTAGAGATGCGCCTTTCTGCCGAAGGCCGAGCGTTGGGGCTTACAGGCAGCAATTTAGCCGAAGCACTACGCGGACCTCTTCAGGGCGCCACGGCACTTGAACAGTACGTCGGGCGCAGCGAAATCAGCGTTGAGGTTCGTCTGCCCAACGACAACCGCGACAGCCTGAATGAGCTCTACCGCATGCCGGTGCGCACGCCTGACGGCCTCAGCGTGCCACTTTCACGGGTAGCCGACATCACCATCAGTCAGGCCTCTAGCAGTCTTGAGCGCATTAACGGGCGACGGATTATTACCGTGACCGCCGACTCGGAAAGCGATCTGGCCATTAACCAGGTGCTGGCAACGTTGCAGGAAGAGGTGTTCCCCAACCTTGAAGCAACCTGGCCAGGGCTTGAGGTCAGCATGGGCGGTCGTCAGCAGGACACCGCCGACAACTTGGCCACGCTCAGGACCTCCATGTGGTTAATGATTGCCGCCCTTTACGCCCTGCTCGCCATTCCGTTCCGCAGCTATTTACAGCCGCTGCTGGTGCTGGCCGCGATCCCCTTTGGCATTGTCGGTGCAGTGGCTGGCCATATGGTTATGGGTTTCGGGCTTTCGATTATCAGCTTGCTGGGCATGCTCGCGCTCTCTGGCGTGGTGATTAACGATGCGCTGGTGCTGATTGACTACGCCAACCGTAAACGCCGCGAAGGCATGGATGCCCGGGGCGCCATCGTGGCAGCGGCTACCCGCCGTTTACGGCCAATTATGATGACCACATTGACGACCTTCTTGGGCTTGGCACCCATGATCTTGGAAACCTCGCGGCAGGCACGCTTTATGATTCCGATGGCGATTTCGCTAGGTTTTGGCATGCTGTTCGCTACGGCTATTCTGTTAATTCTGGTGCCCTGCCTCTACCTGGGCATGGAGAATGTTCGCGAACGGCTTAGTGCCCCGCGTCAGCCTAAAACTCTTCCCTCTACCCCTAGCCACGAGGAGGGCACTCATTAATGACCATGCTCACCGCGATACGCCAATGGCGGCCCTCTCGGCTGGGCCTGAAGCTGTTTGTGATTATCCTAAGCGTCAATGTGGCCATCTCAGCCAGTATGTTTCTGGCCGTGTCCTACAGTATTGACCGCGGCTTTCTCGACTATCTCAACCAAGCTCAGGAGCGCCGCGCCACGCTGCTGGCCGATGGTCTCGTCACACGCTGGGAAACCCAGCAGAGCTGGGAGTGGCTGGAGCAGTCGCCGGAACGCTGGCCGTTTATTGTTCGTTTTGAACTGGGCCAGGAGCATCGCGACCGACCCTCACCGCTAGGTGAAGCGCGTGACTTTAGCCTGCGCGCGGAAGATGGACGCTTTATCGTGCCGCCGAACAGCGGGCGCGAAAACTCGGGCAACTGGCATTGGCTAACCCTGCAAAGCGGTGAAACCACTATCGGGTCGCTGGGATTCCGGCCGCCGCGGGAAATGATGGAGCGCATGGAGAGCCGCTTCCTGGAGCGCCAGCAGCGTAATCTGGTACTTATCGTCATATCACTCTGCGTTGCTTCATTGCTACTGGCGGGCGGGCTTTCCTGGTGGCTGGGGCGTCGTACCCGGGCATTGGCCGGCGCCACATTGCGCCTTACCGAAGGCGACTACCACACCCGGCTACCGGAACGCGGCCGCGACGAACTCTCTCGCCTAGCGCGGGATTTCAATGTGCTTGCCGCCACGCTGGAAGCCAGCCGTGATGCCCGCGCCCGCTGGGTATCAGATACGGCCCATGAGCTGCGCACGCCGCTGGCGGTACTGCGCGGAGAGATCGAAGCCATGCAGGATGGCATTCGACCCCTGAGTCAGGAAAATCTTAGCTCTCTCGCCCAGGAGGTGGGTCAGCTAGAGCGCTTAGTGGCGGATTTACGTCTGCTTTCCCAAAGCGACGCGGGCGCGCTGGATATACAACTGGCGCCGATGGATCTAAGCGACTGCCTGGCTAGCCGACTGGCTGACGCTGATCGCTGGTTAGTGGACAGCGGTTTAACGCTGACGGAAAAGATCGAGCCTGGCATTATGATTCGTGGCGATGCTCAGCGCCTGCGCCAACTTTGGAACAACCTGCTGGACAACAGCTGCGCCTACACCCAGCCGCCGGGAGAGCTGCGTGTTACGCTCACGACTCAGAAAGGGGAGGCAGTAGTCACTTGGGAAGATAGTACGCCGGGGGTACCGGAAGGCGAGCTGGCCCGTTTGACCGAGCGCCTCTACCGAGTGGAAGGATCACGCAGCCGCGCTAGTGGCGGCAGCGGTCTAGGGCTCTCTATTGCGAGTGCCTTGGTCAATGCCCATGGTGCAACGCTGACGCCCTCTCCCTCCACGCTAGGTGGGCTGCGCTGGACGCTGCGCTTTCCTTTGTTGGCCGCTAATTAATGTTTTTCAGAATTCGTGTTTAAAAACTGTTTTAAGCCATGCTTTCCCGTTCACTGCTAAGCGAGTCTACCGCTATGTCTCATGCTGCCTCTTTGCTCGTTGTTGAGGATGAACCGAAAATTGCCCGCCTGATGGCGGACTACTTAACCACTCATGGCTTTGAGGTGACCACCCTGGGTCACGGTGATGAAGTGATGCCGTGGCTTGAGCAGCACTCCCCAGCCCTGGTGCTGCTCGATATCATGCTGCCGGGTAAAGATGGCCTCATCTTAAGCCGGGAAATTCGCCAGCAGTGGCCTTCCATAGCGATCATCATGGTCACCGCCAAGGTAGAAGAGGTCGACCGCCTGCTGGGACTGGAGCTAGGCGCCGATGACTATATCTGCAAGCCTTTTAGCCCTCGTGAAGTCGTCGCTCGAGTCAAAGCCGTACTGCGCCGCAGCCAAGCGGCAGCCGAGGCGCCGAGTGAAGTGCAAAACGCCCCGGTAGTGTTAAACGAAGACGGCTGGCAAGCCCTTGCCCACGGGCAGGACCTGGGCCTGACCGCGGTGGAGTTTCAGTTATTGCGCGTCATGATGCAGGCGCCGGGGCGCATCTTCAGCCGCGAACAGTTGATGGATCACATGTACCGCGATAACCGCATCGTTTCTGAGCGCACCGTGGACAGCCACATCAAAAAACTGCGCAAGAAGATCCACGAAGCGCTCCCTGAACTGGAAATCATCCGCTCGGTATATGGTGTCGGCTATAAGTATCAGCCGGAAGGTTAGGGGTTTACCTGCCGATTAAGAAACGCGATGCCTGCATCAATAGCGCCGCCACGCAGTAGGAAGCTGGTGATGTGGCCGCGCCAGCGCTGGAGGTACAGCTCGCTTTCGATATTGTTAGCCTGCAGGGCTTGATAGAAGTCCGTAGCGTGATCCACCGGCACGAGTTTGTCCCATTTGCCGTGAAACAGAAAAAAAGGCGGTGCCTGTGGGGTAATTTGCCAGGCAGGCGACGCTAGCCGGTACGTCTCGGTCTCTTCTGCGCGGGTGCCGCCAATAAAATCAACCACCAGCGGCCCATCCTTAAACTTGAGCAAATCACTGGGAAGACCACCCGCCAGCACCGCGGCCAGACGGCTCTGCTCACCGCCGTAAGGCTCAGCCAACGGCCCTTCTACGCCCGCTAGCGCCAGCAAACTTACTAGGTGGGCACCGGATGAAAAGCCAACGCCCACAATGCGATCGGTATCCACCTGCCACTCATCGGCGTTAGCGTGAATCCAGCTCATGGCCTGCTGCAAATCGTGTAGCTGGTTGGGAAAGCGGTATTCCGGTGCAAAACGATACTCAATATTCACCGCCACATAACCTTGCCCGGCTAGCTGTTCGGCAATGCCCTGCATATCTTGCGGTGTGCGATTGCGCCAGCCGCCGCCATGCACCACTAGTGCCGCGGGTCGCCGCGTATCTGTTGATCCATTGGGCAGATAAACAGTCGCCTTTAACGCCTGTGGCCATGCCTCGGGTGTGTAAGTAACTGGGGCTAAGCGCTCAAAAGGCTGGGGGTCATGCAAAGGGTTACTCTCAACAGCAGACTCGCCCTGGCTAATATGTTGGGAAGCGCTACAGCCATTCAATAGCAAGGCAAGCGCCCCCAGGCCAGTAACACGGCGTAGGGTGGTAAACGCATAACGCGGCTGAAACACGCGAAAGTATTCGATTCGCGACATTAAGTTGCTCCTTGATGATTAGGTGACCCCTCACCTACCGACTACGACCTGCCACGAGCTAATAAGATCATGATTGTTGCACACTATCTGCAAACGGTTTGCACGTCTCCTAGCGATACTGGCATCGTCAACTCACCAGGAGAGAACTTATGAAACTTACAAATGCTAAGAAACTGTCAATTCGCCAACTGTTTGCCCCGGCCCTGCTGGCTATTGCTATTGCCCCGCTAGCGCTTACCGCTCAAGCGGATAGCCACGGTGACCATGAAGGTAAAGGCCCTGATCGGGAGCGTATGGAAGAACGCATGGAGGAGCGCCGCCAAGAGATATATCAGCGCGCCGAAATCTCTGAAGAGAAGCAGGCTGAGCTCAACGAAGCTCACGCTGAACATCGTGAAGCGATGCACGCGCTGCGTGACGAGCATAAAGAGCGCGTTGCGGAAATTCTCTCCGAAGAAGAGCAGGAAGCACTGCGCAATGCCATGCACGAAGCTCATGAAGAGTATCGTGGTAAGCACGGCAAGCGCGGCCACCACGGCGATAACGACGACAGCGCCGATAGTGAATAAGCGTTGATCACTTTTTAAACGTTAGCGTTAACGCCCGGCTTGCCGGGCGTTTTTGCGTCTGCCTTTGCGTTTTTCTCACCGCTCACTCCGCGCTTATTCACCCCACACAAGGGAGGTTAACTTGAAGGGGAAGGTTTAATCGCGTATTTTATTTGAACGTTCATTCAAAATAAAATATTACATCCACCCTTCAACGAAAAGGAGTCCACCTCGATGGCGAAAGACAATCCCGTCCTTCCCTCCCGCGACCGCCTCAACCCCGTGGTTTTCCACGGCAGTGTGGCGGGCATACTTATTTTTCTAGTGCTCACCATGCTGTTTACCGAGCAAGCTGGGGCCTTTTTCGATGCCGGGCTT
The DNA here is from genome assembly GCF_037070215.1 of Vreelandella arctica. Classification (NCBI taxonomy): domain Bacteria; kingdom Pseudomonadati; phylum Pseudomonadota; class Gammaproteobacteria; order Oceanospirillales; family Halomonadaceae; genus Vreelandella; species Vreelandella arctica. The sequence goes on from NZ_JBANSN010000023.1 coordinate 59,413, forward strand.
GCCTGGGTGAGTAAAACCTTTGGCTGGTACTACATGCTCGCCATCGTGGCTTACTTGGTTTTCGTCGTCGCCATTGGTATGTCGCGCTTTGGCAGCATTCGCCTGGGGCCGGACCACTCACGACCTGAGTTCTCGCTACTCTCCTGGTCGGCCATGCTGTTTGCCGCGGGTATCGGTATCGACCTGCTGTTCTTCAGCGTTGCCGAGCCGGTTGCGCACTATTTGGCACCGCCGGATTTAACCCCAGAGAGCCAGGAAGCGATGCGTAACGCCGTCGTTCAAACCTATCTGCACTGGGGGCTCTCTGGCTGGGGGCTGTACGTGTTGATGGGTATGGCGCTGGCTTACTTCAGCTATCGTCACCGCCTGCCGCTGGCGATTCGCAGCGCGCTCTACCCAATCCTCGGTAAACGTATTCATGGTCCGATTGGTAACGCGGTGGACATTACTGCAGTGATCTCCACCGTGTTCGGCATTGCTACCAGTCTCGGCATCGGGGTGATGCAGCTCAACTACGGCCTCACCTATATGTTCGGTGTGCCGGAAACCCTCACTGTGCAGGTGATCTTGATTGTGTTGGTGGTCGTATTAGCAACGATTTCCGTGGTGACCGGGGTTGAGAAAGGCATTCGCCGCTTATCAGAGTTCAACATGCTGCTGGCGTTGGCGCTAATGCTGTTTGTACTCTTTTCAGGCGACACGCTGATGTTGCTGGATAAAGTGGTCAACAACGCCGGTGATTATTTATCGGGCTTTGTAGGCGCTAGCTTCGACACTTATGCCTTTGCCGATGAGGGCGCACAAGAGTGGAAGATGTGGTGGACGATCTTCTTCTGGGGCTGGTGGATTGCCTGGACGCCTTTCGTCGGGCTGTTCCTGGCACGTATCTCCCGTGGCCGTACCATCCGTGAATTCGTCGCTGGTGCACTGTTTATTCCGCTGGCCTTTATGATGGTATGGATGTCGGTATTCGGTAACAGCGGCATTGAGCTGGTCGCCAACCAAGGCGTTGCCGAGCTAGGCGAGCAGGCGCTCAACACCCCGCAAACCACGCTTTACACCCTGCTTGAGTACTACCCTTACGTTGGCCTCACAGCAGCAGTCGTCACCGTACTGGGTATTGTGTTCTTTATTACCTCAGCGGACTCAGGCGCGTTGGTACTGGCCAACTTCACCTCTATTTTGAGCGATGTGAACCACGATGCGCCGGTGAAGCTGCGTATCTTCTGGTCGGTGATGATCGGTTTGATCACCATTGCTCTGCTGATGGCAGGTGGCTTGAATGCACTGCAGAGTGCAGTGGTCATCACCGCACTGCCCTTCTCGCTGGTGATTTTCGCGGTGATGGTGGGCATGTATAAAGCCCTGAAAATGGAAGGCAGTAAAGCCGATGCGCGTCGCATGATTGCCGGTAGCGCCCCTGGCGGCGACTGGAAAGAGCGTTTGGATCGTGCCCTGGATACCTCTAACCGCGCGGGTGCGGCGGCCACCATCGAGCATGCGATTCGCCCTGCGATGACGCAGTTCGCCCAGGAGCTTGAAAGCCGCGGCCAAACCGCCAACGTGACCGAAGAACACATTGAGGGTGAAACGTTAGCCAACCTGACGCTACAAGTCGATTTTGGCGAAGCCACCAGCTTTGTTTACCAAGTCTGTCCCCATCGCATGCGTACGCCGAGCTTTATCCCGGCGGACGATGACTTCTATGTACGCCTGGATGTGTACTTGGCTGAAGGCGGGCAGGATAAGGACCTTAATGGCTACACCCGGGGTCAGGTGATTGGTGATTTGGTCTGCGAATATGAGCGCCACCTGCACTTCCTCACCCTGGCGGGTCAGCAGATGGGCCATGTGCAAGCGATGCCCGGCACGATTGGGGAGCCGCCTGAAGATTCCCAAATGTAACGGCATTATTGTTTAACCCCACAGACAATCCCGGCCTGTGTGAACTGCACCCCAAAAGTTGGACACTCATCCAGCGATTGGGGTGTTTTTCATGGCGAAGTATAAGGAAGCGTTCAAGCTATTAGTCGTACAGCGCTACACAGAAGGACAAGAGGGTTATA
>NZ_JBANSN010000024.1:0-56823 GCF_037070215.1 Vreelandella arctica
GAAACCGCTTAGCGCCGATGGTAGTGTGGGGTCTCCCCATGCGAGAGTAGGTCATCGTCAGGCACCTATACCGCAGAAAACCCAGCCACCCGGCTGGGTTTTTTGTGTGCGTGGAAGAAAAGCCGTTATTTTTTACAGAAGCAATTTTTTCTTAGCACTCTGAAAAATAAGTTTTTTAAACATATTTATAACAATAGCTTGCGTATTTAACATGGTATTGTTGCCAAGCAGCATCTAGTATTATGCTGCAAGTGCAAGATTTAAAATCTCAGGAGGAGAAACGATATGACGACGGAATTAGCCAAAAAGTTAGCAATTGCCCTATTTATGGCGTTAATGGCAGGCGGGCTTGTCGCCTGTGATGATCAAGGCCCTGCTGAAGAAGCGGGTGAAAGCATTGACGAAAGTGCAGAAGAAGCCGGTGAGAGCATGGAAGAGCTCGGTGAAGATATGGAAGAGGCTGCCGAAGACTAGGCAGGATAAGCATGTAATTGCTACGTTAGCAAAGCAGCCGCTGAAAAGCGGCTGCTTTGTTTTTGTATCGTGTCTATTATGATTCCAATAATGATAAAAATTAAGGAGGCGCTGTGCAGCTACAACGTGAAAAAAGCCTACTGCTGATGGTCGATTTTCAGGCTGGCCTGCTGCCTGTGATTGAAGGTGGTCAAGAGGCCGTTACCGAGGCGGCTTGGCTAGGTGAAATGGCTTGCCTACTTGAAGTGCCGGTGTGGTTAACCGAGCAGAACCCTGAAAAACTAGGTGGTACCGCACCAACTCTATTGGCCGCTCTAAACGATTATCAACTGTGGCAAAAACAGCATTTCAGCGTGATGGCAGAAGCTGAATTTGGTTCAGCATTAAAAGCATCACGTAAAACGCAGATTGTACTGTGTGGAACAGAAGCGCATATCTGTGTGCTGCAAACGGCGTTGGGGTTGCTAGCGGCAGGTTACGAGCTGTACTGGCTTAGCGAAGCGTCTGCCAGCCGTCGACCACAAGAGGCTACGCTGGCCCGTGAGCGTGCTTGCGCAAGCGGTGCGGTGGCTGTAACAGCTGATATGGTGGCTTATGAGTGGCTACACCGCTGTGACACAGCGCTCTTTAAAGAGGCGCACCAGCGGTTTTTAAAGCCGCGTGCGTTACGCCCCGTACGTTTTTTCTAGATTGTACCAGCCCGGTCGTTCGCTTTAGCGATCAGTTTCTTTGCGAGTGAAAACAAAGGTATCACCCTGTGACGCCGAGGCGTCAAAACGGTAGCCTGCCACATCGAAGCTCTTGAGCTGGTCAGGTTCGTTAATCTGCTGCTGAATTAGCCAAGCGCTCATCAGACCACGTGCCTTTTTGGCATAAAAGCTGATGATCTTGAACGTACCATTCTTCTCGTCTTTGAATACCGGCGTAATCACGCGCGCATCAAGCTGTCTCACATCAACTGCCTTAAAGTATTCATTAGAAGCGAGATTAACCAGTACCTTGGAACCGCTTTCAGCAATGGCCTCATTGAGTGCAGGCGTTAGGGTGGGCTTCCAGTAAGCATAGAGATCTTTACCGGCGCTATTAGATAACTTGGTGCCCATTTCCAGCCGATATGGCTGAATTAAGTCCAGTGGCCGTAGCAGGCCATATAAGCCGGAAAGTATGCGTAGGTGCGATTGCGCATAACGGTTTTCAGCCTCACTGAAGCTTTCGGCTTGTAGGCCAGTGTAAACATCACCCTGAAACGCCTGAGCAGCAGGTTTGGCATTGCTTAGGGTGAAAGGGGGCTGCCACTCTTCAAAACGTGCAGCATTCAGGCCCGCCAATTTATCGCTGATGCCCATGAGTTCGCTGATTTGCTGCGGCGAATAGTCGCGTAAAATATCGATCAGCGCTTGGCTCTGTTTCAGGAAGTCGGGCTGTGTCACTTTCGTTGTGGTCGGAGGGGTTTCAAAATCCAGCGTTTTGGCGGGAGAGATAACGCTCAGCATCGCATACTCCTGGTCGTGCTCTGGTAAATAAAAGCCGATTATAGGTGGGCTTAGTATACCAAGCCTCGGCGAAGGCCGAGGCTATAGTGACGATAGCTTGGTGAGAGCCGACTTATTCTGAAGGACGTTTTTTAAGAGCGGCTTTTAAGGACAGGGATTAGGCATACGACGGTGAATATCTTCGATTGCCTCTAGCACGTCGTCATCCAGCTTGAGGCTCTCGCTGGCAAGATTGCTTTCCAACTGCTCCATGGTTGTCGCGCCAATAATGTTACTAGTTAAAAAGCTGCGCGAGTTAACAAAAGCCAACGCCATTTGAGCAGGATCTAAGTCATGCTGTTGAGCCAGTGACACATAGGCTTGCGTGGCAGCTTCCGCTTCTGGGGAGGTATAGCGTTTGAAGCGCTCATAAAGCGTCAGGCGGCCTTTTGGCGGTTGGGCACCGTTCAGATACTTACCTGAGAGAACACCAAACCCTAGCGGCGAATAGGCGAGTAGCCCTACGTCTTCACGATGCGCAATTTCAGCCAAACCCACTTCAAAGGAGCGGTTCAGAAGGTTGTAGGGATTCTGTACAGAGGCGACACGCGGTAAGTCCAGCTTGTCGGCGAGCTGTAGCGAGCGCATGACTCCCCAAGGCGTATCATTAGAGAGCCCAATGGCGCGCACCTTGCCTGCATCAACCAGCTCTTTTAGTGCAGATAATGTCTCTTCCAGAGGCGTGGCCTCTTCATCTTCGCTATGCACATAGCCTAATTTGCCGAAGAAATTAGTTTGACGGTCTGGCCAGTGCAGTTGGTAAAGATCAATATGATCCGTATTTAAGCGCGCTAAGCTTGTATCGATGGCCTGATGAATATGCTCGCGGGTGAGGCGTGGACCACCCCGGATATGGTCAAGCCCTGGGCCGGCTGCTTTCGTTGCAATGATTAGATCGTCGCGGGAGCCACGCTGTTTCAGCCAGCTACCGATATATTGCTCGGTAAGTCCCTGGGTCTTAGCCATCGGGGGTACCGGATACATTTCAGCGGTATCAATGAAATTGATGCCAAACGCCACGGCTCGGTCAAGCTGCTCATGGGCTTCGGCTTCGCTATTTTGCTCGCCAAACGTCATCGTGCCTAAGCAGAGTCGACTGACCTCCATGCCGGTTCTGCCAAGTGGGCGCGTTTGCATTTTTATCTCCTTACTAAGGCGGCATTGCCAAAAAATAAGCCACCCTGGCAGGGTGGTAAACGGCGTATGCATGGCATGTTAGCGAGGCTCTTGGAAAGCAGCAAATTAATGGGGTTGAGTCGTCGCAAAGGCAGGCGTATGCTTGCCAGCCCATCGACCGGCTAAAGGCCGGTTTCTCGTGTGGTTGGTAGCTGTTTTTGGTGGCTGCTGGCCCAAGGTCCCAACAGATAGGCAGGGTGGTTTGCCATGCTGCAGGCATCAACGTTGTTTACTCGGCTAGAATTTCGTCTAGCTAAACGGCTGTTTCATAATCGCTGGCTATTGCCGCGTTCTCCGCGTACCCAGCGTTTAACGATGCGCTTATTTAAGCGTTGTGCGGAGGCGGGTCACCCTGATGCGCTTTCCGTTTATGGTCATATGCTTTTTCATCGCAGTCAAACGCCTCAGGATAAGGCGCGTGGTGCGCGGTATGTTCTGGAAGCAGCGCATGCAGGAGATGTAAAGTCTCAGTACCAAGTAGCGCAAATCCATGAGCATGGCTGTGTGCAATACCCCCGTCGCGAAGATTATGCGGTGACGTGGTATGCCCGCGCTGCCCAGTCTGGGCATTTTTTAGCCGCCGAGCGTCTTGCCCGAGCTTATCGCCTGGGTGAGCTAGGCTTGACGGTAGATGATGAGCGAGCCGCTTATTGGCAACGACGGGCCGAACAGCAGCCGCTAGATGACGTGGCCGTCGCATAAGCGCTTTCACGTTTTGATTGAGTGAGGAAGGTTGTGTCCGAGACGCTACCCACAGTACTAGATATTGAAGCCTCCGGATTTGGGCGTGGCAGTTACCCCATTGAAGTAGGCATCGCACGGGCTGATGGAAGCTGCTGCGCCTTTCTCATTCAACCGCTAGATGAGTGGACGCACTGGGATCCAAAGGCGGAGCTGCTGCACGGTATCTCTCGTGAGCGCCTCATTCAGGAGGGCTATCCGGTGCGTCAGGTTGCCCACTGGTTAAATGATGAGCTGCGCGAGTTAGGCAAGGCCTACAGTGATAGCTGGGGCTACGACAACACTTGGCTTTCCCTGCTCTTTCATCACGCGGGTATGCTGCCGCGTTTTCGCCTTGAGGCGCTAAGAATACTGCTCAGCGAAGAGCAGCAAGCGTTATGGAGCGACACCAAAGAAGCAATGATCGCCGAACGCGGCATTCACCGCCATCGGGCAGGTGAAGATGCACGTTTGCTGCAATTAACTTATCAGCATACCCGCCAGCTCACCGAGCGCATGGGTCGCTAGTAACTTCTCCCTCACTCTTCTCTTTTGTCAGTACTACAGCTGAGCTTCTAGTGCATCAAGCAGTTCATTGGATGTTGATGCGTCGAGCAGCATGTCACGAGTGGCGGATGCCAAAAAGCCATGGCTGACAGTGCTGTCTAAAAAGGTCAGCAGCGGTGAATAGAACTCGTCGATGTTAAGCAACCCCATGGGTTTTTCATGCAGGCCCAGATAGCCCCACGTCCATATTTCAAACAGCTCTTCAAAGGTGCCAATCCCGCCGGGTAAGGCAATAAAAGCGTCGGCATTAGCCGCCATGGTGGCTTTGCGTTCATGCATATTACGCACCCGAATCAGCTCGCTTAACCCAAAGTGTGCCTGTTCTCGCTCCACTAAGTGTTCGGGCATTACACCAATGACGTCGCCGCCTGCCTCCAACACTGAATTCGCCAGTTCTCCCATCAGGCCAATGCGTGCCCCGCCATAAACCAGCGTGTGACCACGCTCGGCAAGCGTGCGCCCTAGTTTATTGGTCGCCTGCCGGAAAGCTGGGCTATTACCCTCACGAGAGCCAAGGTAGACACAAATTCGAGCCATTCGTTTTTTCCTAACGCTAAAAATGAGAAGTGATTAATCCGTTGCTTAGGGCAGGCAGCGGTCGACCTGATGGTGTTGATCCATCCACTGCCCTATAACGTTGTTACCACAAAGGTGATGAGCATATTGAGTGTGCAGACAGCGTACTTGGTGCCAATTGCTAATACCGCCAATGCCGCGTTCGGTCATTACGTCGGTATAGCCCAACTGAGCGACTTCTTGGCGCTGGGCATCGCTCATATAGTCCCAGCGAGCAGCCACATAATCACGGTGACTTTGCAAATAAGCCTCAAGAAAGTCTGGTTCTTCCTGCAGCCGCTGTTCGAGCGCTTTGATAACGCCCACCGCTTCAATGCGAGAAATTTCTACTTTAAGCACGTCTGAGCAGAGCCAATACAGGGTAGGAAAAGGTTTGCCATCAACGATAGGAGACATGCGTAGCACCAGCGGCGTGCCTTCGCCGTCAGTGGCGGCTACTGCTTCAATGCCACGCGGTGCGCGGCCAAGCTGTTGAGCAATAATGGCGAGCTGACGTTCGTCAGGCGCCTGATTGGTGCGTATCACCATCGGGTTGGTCTCTCACAAATTTGTTTGAGCGGCCAACGGCACGGAAAAAGCAGCGATTGAGCTGTTCGGGCGACGCAACATAGCACCACGTCCGCTCACAGTATTCAGCGGCTCGTGCCATTAGCACATCATAAAGGCGGTTGAAGGGGGCATCATAATCGTAGGGGTCTGCCCCAAACAAGCGGATATGCGGATAGTCGGCGAAGCGCTCAACAAAGTAGTGCTCAAGATCCGCTTCAACGGCACGGTGCTGCGCAACGTTGTCAGGGTCTATCCACAGGTTGTAGCGGATGGCCATAAGCGTGGCTCCTATTGCCCCGGCAGTGGGGGGCAGCGTCGGTCAGGCGTGTTCATTCAGGGGCATCTTGCAGGTGGGCCGTTAACGCCTCACGTAAATTTCCCTCGATGGGCTTGGCACACTTAGCCTGGTGGTCGTACTGCACCATAACGGTGTGACCCAGGTTGGTAAGTGTGCCGTGCTGGCGCGCCTCTTGGGTCACCGTAAACGAACTGTTGCCCAAGCGTGTTAAATACGTACGTATTTCGATGTCGTGACCGTAAAACAGTTCAGCTCGGTAGTCGACTTCCATACGCGCCATAATTAAGCGCCACTTCTTCGGGTTTAAATCAGGCGTGAAGAGTTTGAATAAGTCGTTACGGGCCAGCTCAAACCAAGCGGGTAGGCGAGTATTGTTGATATGCCCTAGGGCGTCGGTGTCGTAAAACGCTGGCTCAATGGTACGCGTAAACATGGCATGTCCTTGTTATTAACGAAGGGTTATCAATGACTGGTGATTAATGAACGGGATTAGCAGCAGGTCTTCAGGATTAACCCAAGCAAGTGCTTGGTCAAGTGTCACGGCGTCGGTACCACGCCGTCAGTTGCATCCATCCCAATAGCCATAGCGTCGCCGTGGCAAACCCAGCCAAGCTGCCCCACAACAGGCCTAGCGTTGGGTAAGTATAGGAAACACATAGGGTATAGCTCAGCAATGAACCAAGCCCCATCGGGTAGTGTTTGATAACAGTGGCTACTGGGGCCGCGCCGTGATTGAGATGAAGAATCAGCAAAAAAGGCAGCATGGTGACCGGAAAGGCGGCCAGCGTTCCCGCCCAGGCGGGCGGAAGCCAATGCGCTAGGCTCGTAATGGCAAATATGATCGCGGCGGCAAGGCAGGCCCGTGCAGCAAGAGCAGGGAGCGAAAACGATCGACTGGGTGGACTTTTTACATCTGGAATAGCGCGGAACAGGCCACTAAATGCGGCAATAGCCCCTAGTGTTACCAGCGTGCCGCTGAGCCGGGTGAAATCAAATTGGGCGAGTAGCGTGCTGGCGGCTAGCCACGCAGTGAAACCGCCTAGCACACCGCTGGCCATGCCTTTAACGCCTGGTTGACGTCCTGCTACCCAATAACCGGCGCCTAGCGCCATCGTCGCGGTAAACCCAGCCAGCGTATGTACTGCGCTTTGGGTCGCAAAGACGGGTGAAATTTCTAAGCCGATAAAAAATAGCGCCAACGCCGTGCCCAATGGATAACCCGCCAGCAGCCCGGCCATACGTGGACTGGCGCGCACCGCAATTGCCCCTAGCCCCAATACCATACTGATTGAAAGGCCAAGCTTTGCTAGCTGCCAAGTGAGCGGAATTTCTATCATGTAGCGTGTTCCTTGCTGTTATTTTTTGGTGCTATTGGTGTGTCGTTGTTTTATGACGCCATTTAATGGCCTTCACCCTTTCGGTTTTCTAAGCGAGCGTGCTGCCGATTAAACTAAACGCAGCCCTTGCTGGTCGCGCCAAGCGGCTTCTAACGCCTCTTGCAGAGGAGCTTTTAGGTGAGCAGGGAGGGCGTCCTGAGCTGCTTGCAATGAATCAAACGAGCGATTGCGTAGCCAGCAGTATGCCCAGGCGCAGGCTTCGGCATCACTATCGGGAGTCGGGCGGGCAGGCATTTGATTAAGCAAAAATACCGCGGTTTTGGGCGCCCATAGTGGGATCTCATCGGCGCTGGCCGTGCTCCACGTATCAAGTGTTGCGCCGCTGGGCGTGGTCTCGGGTTCGCCCAGCTTTGCCACTCGGGCTGTCTCCGCGAGAATCAACGCCAAGCGATCAGCATCAGCTTGGCCGAGTGCACGCCACTGCCGCAGCAGCGCCGGCAGCCCTGCCCGCATCTTGGTATAAAAGTCATCTTGCGGCATGCTTGGCATCACCCCTGTTCAATAAGTGAGATTTTTCATGGCCTACGATTTTGCCACGCCTGTGGAGCGACGCCACCCAGAAGGTGGCTGGGCATCGCAAAAATGGCACCGCTACGGCGACGACGTGTTACCCCTTTGGGTCGCCGATATGGACTTTCGCTCCCCGCCAGCAGTCGTTGATGCGCTGCAGTCGCGGGTGGCTCACGGTGTTTATGGCTATGGTGAAGTGCCTGCTACGTTAACAGAAACGCTATGCCAGTGGAGCGCCCAGCATTACGACTGGCCCATTCAGCCCGAGTGGCAGCAGTGGTTGCCAGGGGTAGTGCCTGCCTTACATTTGGCTGCGCTCGCGCTGACCGAGCCTGGCGACGGTGTATTAACAGTCACACCTATCTATCCGCCGTTTCTAGCAGTGGCAGAGCGCACCGGGCGTCTGCCCCAGCAGGCGATGCTCCAAGCGCCTTCGAATCCCGGTGAGCCTTGGCAGCTCGATATTGCCGCCCTGGAGGAGGCGATTACGCCGCTTACCCGCCTGTTGCTATGGTGTCATCCCCACAACCCGACAGGGCGCGTATGGCATCAGGAAGAGCTTGCTGCGCTGGCTGAGCTGGTAGAACGACATGATCTTTGGGTGGTATCCGATGAGCTTCACTGCGACCTGCTATTAGATGAAGGCGCGTGCCACCGTCCGCTGGTGGCAGCATTTCCTGAACTGGCCAAGCGCACAATCACCCTGTGGGCGCCCTCTAAAACCTTTAATTTGGCTGGGTTGACTAGTGCCTGCGCGGTGATCCCTGACCCTGCTCTGCGTCAGCGCTTTGCAGCCGCAGCAAAAGGGCTACTGCCCGATAGCAACATACTCGGCTTGGTCGCGGCGGAAGCGGCTTATCGTGACGGTGAATCGTGGCGGCAGGAACTATTAAACGTACTACGTGAGCATCGTGCGACGCTGGAGGGGCGAGTGGCTAGCTGGCAGGGCGTTCATTGGAGTGCGCCGGAATCAACGTATCTAGCCTGGCTGGATATGCGCGAGGCGGGCCTGGGCAATGCGCCCCATAAAAGGCTGCTGAAAGAGGCGGGGGTGGCACTTTCAGACGGGGCTGCCTTTGGCTGCCCCGGCTTTGTACGGCTTAACTTCGGCACCACTGCTACCCAACTGGAAACGGCATTGTCACGCATGGATGCTGTGCTAAAAAGCAGTGAGACCCGTTAGTAGAGCATGGCAAATAGTTTACGGCGGTAGGTAACGGTCAGCGGGTGGTCGGCGCCTAATGCATCGAACACCTGCAGCAGTGTTTTACGCGCTGCGTCATCATTGTAGGCACGGTCGTGTTTCATTAGCGCCAGGAGTGCTTCCAGGCCTGCATCGTAATGACCGTCAGCCACTTGGCGCAGGGCGCGCTGGTACTGAGCTTCGCTGTCGGTACGATCGCCCAGGGCTGCGATCTCTTCGGTTGAGGGCGCCTGTTCGCCAAACTCAATGCTGGCGCGCACGCCCCGTGCAGGTGCCGCGTCGCGCTCTTCCGGCGGCAGGTTATCAAGCACTTCACGCGCCTCGCTGCCACGCCCTTCGGCTACCAGTACCCGGGCGAACGCGACTTGATAAGCGTAGTGTTCCGGGTACTGGCCCATCAGGGTTTGATAAATTTCGCGCGCGCCCGCGACATCGCCTGCCTGCAATGCCTCTTCCGCCTGCTCTTCCGGGGTGGGGGGTGCTTCGCCGGGGGCGGGGAAGTAACGATTCAACCACTCGCGTACCTCCTTTTCCGGCAATGCTCCCTGAAAACCATCCACCAGGCCGCCCTGGCTAATCAGCTTCACATCGGGCACTGAACGCACGCCGAGTTGGCCGCCGATTTCTGCATTCGCGTCTATATCGAGCTTACCGAGCACAAAAGCGCCTGCGTATTCCACTACCAGTTTCTCAAGCATTGTGAGCAGGGTGCGGCTGCTATCGGTGGAAGGCGAGTAGCAGCCCATCAGTACCGGCACCTGCATGGAGGCTTCCAATACCTGCTGAATATTGCCTGCGTTCAATTCAATGATGACATCTTCAGGACGCACCGCCGCACGCTCATCGGTAGGCGCGGTAGCATCGGTATTTCCAGTATCCGCGGTGAGCGGCTTACCTGAACGGGGATCAATAATCGACATAGGTAGACTCGTCAGCAAAAAATGAATAATAGTTACCCATGATATGCAGGCATGCCCCGGCGGATTCAAGGAAAGACCGGATTTGAACCGATGACGGTTATGAGACTGATGATTTAGGGACATTTATTTTGTCCTTAAATGGTTTTAAATGGCTTTAAACCTTATGATAGAGCGGTTTTCGGCAAATGCCGCTTCTGGACGTAAGGGTTATTAATGACACGGGAAGGCGTAGGAGATTGTCACAGCCAGCAGCTGGAAGCAGTGACCGTAAGTCTCGGGAAGCGGTACCGCAAGCTAATAGCATGGGCGCACGAGGAGAATTTACTTGATGTTCTCCAGGTCATTTATCACGCCCTAGGACTAAGCCCCCGCAATGACGCGATTGCCAATCTTGTAAGGGAATGCTCTCACCCTGAATCTGTCGAGATTCTCTCGCTTTGGGCGGGCGACCCGATAGTCGATGAACTACAGCGGTTTGTTAACCATTTCAATGCATCGCCAGACATCTCTCGTGACTACTCACAGGTACCTCATGTCGGCACGGTTGAACAAAACAAACGTCAGTTTCAGGAAGGGGGTGTAAAAAATAAAACGTTTTTGATTACGTTGCTCACTAACCCGCTGGCTGATGGTAAGGCGAAGTCGACCGAAGGCTACCTGCTGTTTTGGCGTCGACTTTTGCGTTTATGGTTTTTGGTGCACGCAGCACAGCGTATCGCTCATCAAAAATGTATCGCGGATCGCAATATCAGTGATGCAGCACGTTTTATGACCTTAGGCCCCTACGATGAAAAATGGCATGTGGTAGACGCGCTATTAAGGCGGTGTCGCAGTTTTGTGGGGCAGCATGAGCCGACGCTTGAGCGTGTTAACGATGCGTTCATCTCTGCCGCCGATGAGGTGAGTCATGATTATCGTGATAACAAGAGCTATAGCCGCTTTTTCAACGCCATTACTGCTATTGCGCGTCAAGATGTTAATCCCATTAATCATGAGGCAATAGCATCTCTCTTGCGTATTGAACGGTTCTTGCCGACTGTCCTCCCACTGGTACACCAAGGTTATGACGAAAGCGAAGATACCGAGTACGAATTTTACGCGTATCAAAAAGAAGAAGATGCCGATCAAGACCCAGAGGATGAGGGAGTCTATGTTGCAAGGGTAGATCCCTCTGATAGCGATGCGGAACAACAATTAGCTAGCCGAAGCTATTTTGTCCAAACGGCAGAAGCATCGCATTTTTTGCCATGGAGCTGGGAAAAGCTACTGCCGCCAGAGCGAGAAAAGCTGCTTAGTTGGGTGGATCAATGCTTATTTTCAACCGATGAGGTAGAGCAGCTCGGCGCCGTGATGGTATGGCTGTCAGTTCGCTTCTCACGCTCGCTCTATTTTGCTGCACAGTTTCAGATAGATGATGCCCCGGGTGATGAGTGGACATTGACACGTGACTTTTCATCGATAGCGCGGAAATCACCTCGACGTGGGAATGCCTGGCAACCCAATAGCGAATCACTCGATTATGTTCACTCAATAAGAGAAGTGCTCTCCGTTGAACTGCCGGAACAGGTCACTGCGATCCTCCAGCGAGCCGCTAACGCGCAGCAAGCTTCGCTCGCCACGTTAGGGGATATGTGGGAGAACACTCTGCCTTTGGAACGTTGGTTTTATCAGCAGACCCAATTACATTTTCCCCGAGTAACGAGCGCTAAATTGGCGCAGGTCTGGGGACAAGCCGTCTTTGATAACACCCATGACCCCCATTTGGCGCGTCTTTTAACCGCTCACCCCAACGCAGGGTTGCCAGGCGCATGCAGCTATGCGACATGGGATATAACCGCGATCGAAAAAGGATTGTCTCTATCCCTCTCCGACTCAACGCCATTTCCCCCCTCCGTGAATCTGATTGGTAGCCGTCTCTCGCCCATCACGACGGTGTTGCGTCAAGAGATTACTAACGCCAGGGCAATGGTTGAAGGCAGCGCCGACGGTGACCTGATTCACTATCACAACGTCCTGGCTCAATACTGTGTCATGGGACTTTATGCAGCCTCGGGCGGCCGATATCTTAAAGATCCATTTGAGTCGCTGGGACACTTCAACCTAACAGCACGTTGTTTATATCTTAACGATAAAATCGACCAAGGGCGCCGAAGTAGCCGGATGGTGCCGTTACCAGACAGAGCGATCGAACTGTTGCAGTGTTACGTGACGCATTTGCAATGGCTGGCTCAAGTACTCAAAAACGTCAACGCTGCGCTGGCAGAAGCGATACATCAAACACTGGATAACAACGCTTTATCAGCACTTCCGCTGTTCTTCTTGTTGGATGATTCGCTGGTATGGCACTCCATGACAAGCACCGACTTGCCCGGGGTGCCTCTCTTTCAGTGGCCCTTGCCCGGCAACGTGTTTCGCCATCGCTATGCCCAACAGCTGCGTTTTTTGAAGGTGCCATCAGAAGTGGTTGATGGGTGGATGGGGCATGCGGAGCGCAGTGTGGCGACCTACGGCGATTTTTCGCCGCGTTGCTGGACCGACGATGCGCACAGCTATGCCGATGCCGTTAACACCGCCTTTGATGAATTAGGTTTTTTTCCTCCCACGCTGCCTTCGGTGTTGCCTTTATTAACGCCTCCATCTAGCAGTGCTGAGGATCAGCACTATCAAAAGGCACTGGTGAACCGTCGGTTTGGTCAGTGCCAGCGAGAACACGAAAGACGCCAAACGATGGTGCGAGAACGTAAAGCGGCTGAAGCGGATATCGCAATATATATGAGCCGCAGAGCATGGGGGGAGCTGACACAGGACGATATTGATGTGTTAGTTCAGCGTATGCTGCATCGAAGTGGTTCGGTGATACATACCTATGCATCGCTACGGTTGTCAGTGCTGTTGCGGTGCTTGAAAGAGGAAGGCAACCGGCACCAGCACGGTATCAGTAAGCGCGTGGCAGAAGCGTCGGCTGAAAAATCGTTACTGTCCAGCAAGGCTTCAGAGGCCCTTTCATTGTGGCCAGAGCTAAAGCGGTGGGCGGATAACATTCGAGCGAAAGTACTGAAAGCGCATTTTTCTAAATTGAGCGCTTTGAGCGTTGGGGCGCTTTTGTTGTGCTTAGAAAAACGCATTAGTTATCAACGTATGCTGCTAGATGTAGCCCGAGGGCGTAATTATCGACTCATTCAGCACAAGCAAGAGTATTTGCTTGAGTATAGCGAAAGCCTGGAACTGGACAATTACCTCGCACCCGTTCAGCGCCACCGTATCAGCTATAAGACTGCATCTTTGCTAGCCGCCGGGCAGCAAATTCAAAAAGAAATCGATCTAAACAAAGTGCTGATGCCAGCCACTATCACTCCACCCCCTGATGCATTGAGAGGGCATTTGCCGAACATAGCGGAGACAAGCGTTCAAGCCTTGTTTGCAAGCTTGGGTGAGCTGATGGATCAAGTAAATCTCTTATCACTGCCTGGCATGGTGGCAGGCATGCTAGGCGGGCGTGTTCTTTCGACGAGCTTACCGCTTCACGATGAGCTACGGATTCGAGAGGGCGTTAGGTTAGCATTTCCTACCCATGACGATAGCGCAGACAGTGAACTCAATGTGTCGGCCACAAAAACGTCTCGTTGGCGCCATCTCAACAAAGTGGAGCAGCAGGCCAATGCGCAACGGCTTTATGAAGAAGTCCAAGAGGTTCTGAAAGGGTATACAAAGCGGCAATTACGCCAGGGGGCTTCGCAACTCGATAGGCTAAGCAGCGCATACGACGGGCACGTCAGTAGCTGCGTCCTGCTATTAGTGCGGTGGATGAGTTTTATTATGCGGCGAGGCAAAGTCGGTAAACGGAACGACTATGCGCAAAGCTCATTAACGCGGTACTTCTCAGCATTGAAATCAGCCTTTGCTGAGATTGGCTACCAGGTAGATCTCCTCGACTTTGACGAAGAGGAAGTCACGCACCTTTACGCTAAAATGCTGACGTTTGTTGAGCTAACGTCGCAAGATGCGCACTACTTCAGTCATCGGTTGCGTGATTTTCATGCGTGGGTAGAAACGTTGGGGGTGGCAAGCCCTGATTGGCAAGAATTAGCTATCGAGAATGATCGCCGCAGCGTTCGCGCAGGGATGTTGATACAAAGTGAATACCTCCTGTGTCAGTCCGCTTTGCAATCAAAATGGCAAAGCCAACACGATGAGAAATTTCTGTTGTTAGGGTTTGTGCTGTTACTGACCTTTCGTTTTGGGCTGCGCGCGCAAGAAGCGATAGGGCTACAGCGCAATGACTGGTGTGAGCATTACGGTATCCGTTGGGTGCTGGTGCGTGATAACGCGCAGCGCAAGCTCAAAAGCGACGCTAGTCGCCGCGCAGTGCCACTGCTTTTTGCGCTAGATCCAGCCGAAGAGGATCTCATCGGTCACGTGTTAAGTCGCTTCCACTCACTGGCGGGTAACGATTCAAAACGTCCTTTATTGGGTGAACTTTACGAGACCCAAGTCAGGCTCATTCACTGGGCAGCGCAGGTGAGTCCAATTTTGATTCAGTTACTGCGCAATGGGACGTCGAGTAGGGGAATGACGCTGCACCATTGCAGGCACGCGTTCTACAGCACATTAGCGCCCTCGTTATTTGGTATACAAACATTGCTTACAGAAGCGATAAGCGGTCACCTTGATCCACAGTTCATACGTCAGCACGTATTAGGTCACAACAACCAAGTATCGCGACGCAGCGGTATGGCCATGGCGAGATTGATGGGGCATCGTCACCCGCGTACGGGGTCATTAAACTACAATCATGTATTGACTGATTGGGCAGATCAACTAACCCCCGTACGTCATATGCGTGCAAGAAAAATTGATGGTGTTCTAAACACCAAGACATTGTCGCGTATTGAAACTCCGGCGCTTGAAACAACCGATATTTCCGTTCGTTACACTCGTTTAAATTTTATGGTGTTATGGAAAATACTACGGTTTGTAGGGCTAGGTATGAGCTATGAACGTGCAGGGAAGCACGTTAATCTTAATCCAGAGGCTACAGAAGTCATTGCAAAAATCGTTCGCGAAGCCGAATCACATATGCGATTTAAATTGAAAGGGGAAAGCGATGCTTGGGTAAGCGGGGCGAACTATCCCAATATTTTATTACGTCAAGTAGGCGAAAAGGCGTGGCGCCGACTTATTGAGCATGTAACAGGACTAGAAGCGAGCCGGTTGGTGAGCTTGGATGGTAGCGTAATTTTGGGTGAGTTACCTTTTTTAATCAGTAAGAACCGGCAGCTACTAATGAGTCATCAGCATCACTGCGCCTTTCTTATACAGGTATTTTCTCTGTTTAATGTGCCAAAGCAATATATACAGATTGCCTTAAAAAATGCGCCTGAAGAGCTCGTCAAAATGCTAAAATCAAATGGCCTTTATCAAGAAAAGAACATTAATACGTTCCAGCTGGATCCGTTTCCGATTATCGTCGATAATGTGCTTGATCGACGCCAAGAATATGTCGGCATTGGCCTTAAAAGATCTCCGGAAGGAACGATACGTAACAGTCACGAGCTGTCTGTAGCCTTGCTAGCTTGTGGTCTCTTTGCGACACTAAATAGATCTTAGTTGTAAGTATCTAACGTTTCTTCAGTTTCGCTGATAAGCGTGAAATCATCTATTTCTGTTAAGGATTTATCTATCTTCAGTTCTGATAATGTATAAGAAGGTTTTTGCTTCATTTTTTGCGTGATCTTTTTTGCTTTGAAGCGGACATAAGATTCTTGATAGCTGGCTTCTAAAAATACCTTAAAGTCATCGGGGTGAGTAACGGTAAAGTGTCGTACGTCACCTGCCTGTTGTAGACTATCTTCAATGACGCGAAGTTCTATCCAAGTTTGCGTTCTTGAAAAACCATCAGGGAGGCCAACGCCTTCGATCGGTATATTTGTTTTCTCCTCATCGTCGAGCGTAATAAAGTCAGAGTTAACACAAAGAATTGACTCTTTTTCAATAGTGTCAATTAAGCTAAAACCATTCGCCGGGATTTTTGTATTTTTCCAGCTTGATAGAAACATATTGCGGCGTTCATCAAGCATTTCAATATTTTCTTTACTTAACCAAGATATATCAAGCGTTTGGTTAAAAAGATCGTTATTAGGAAGAAGTTGTTGAATAATAAATAACGCCAGTGTGCGTGATTTTTCTATGATTTCTTGATTAGTTTTCGAATCTTTAAAAGCGTCTAAAAAGAAAACAGCACCATCTTTATCATAAGGGTTTTCTGTACTGAAAAATATGGTTTTATATTTTATTGCGACACTATATTCTTTTTCAGTAATGCAGTTAAGACTGGCGGCAAGATATTTGATGATTTTTTCAATAGCAGAGTTTTTAATTTTATTTACATCAAATTCACAATAGTTTTCATATACACTTTCGATGGCGCTAGCATTGGGAGCGAGGATAATCACCTGGTTTTCTTTTAATTTTGACACGGTAAATTCACCAAGTTTAACTATATGTATATACAGATAAAACTAGCAGCTGTGTCATGTTTTCAATGGGTTAAATAACCGTGTTTTTTGATGCTATTTCGCTAATTTAGCTTCATGGGTGTCATTTGTGACTGTTGCACTCTGCTCAAGAAGGAAGGGGGAGAGTCACTATAGATCTCGGTCTACTTGAAGGCTTCGTCACCACGCGGCGGTGAGAGAAGTTGCGAAAGCAAGAGAGCGTCACCAGCGTCGTCATGGCATTTGTGCTTGCCAACCCGTATCGCTCCGATTAGCTGTAGTCCTCAACCGTGTCCTCGTGATCGCCCCACTAGTGAGCCAGAGCGTTAATTGCATCACAAAGACAGACAATGACACCGCTAGAGCCATTGCCAAAGTTGATGTGCCAAGCCATTTAAAACAAGCCACCCCAACAGCAGCAGAGAGTACACTTCCAAATAATACGTGACTGGGCTGTGCGAAGGGGCTGTCAGGAGCTGAATAAATCAGCACTGAAGTGGCTCCGAAAGATCCTACAATGAGCAACTGGTGTTCTCGTTTGTCCCACGCTGGCCTGAACAGTAAGGATCACAGAAATACACGGAGGCGCTAACCGCTTTTGCGACCGTCTCGTGGTCTGCAAACTCCGAGCCATTGTCTAGCGTGATCGTCTTCACCGCGCCCCGACGAGGCTTAAGTAAACGGACCATGGCTCTCTGCGTTAGTTCTGCCGTTACCTTTGGCAGACGTGCCGCCAACAAGTAGCCACTTCGTCGCTCTACCAACGTCACTATCCCCGCTTGCTTGTGCCCATAAAGCACCGTGTCGCCTTCCCAGTGACCGATGGTGAGGCGTTTTTCGATAGCAGGTGGCCGATGCTCTATCCCCACACGCTTAGGAATCTTGCCTAGTCCTGCACTTTTGGCATGGGCACGATGTTTACAGCGACGCTTGGGCTGGCGGAGGTGTCGCCACAAATCGCCACCCTTGGCCTTATCGTCCCAGATCAGCGAATAAACCCATTGATGACTAACTCCTATCCCCGTCAACGGCGCCATAAAACCGCTAATCTGCTCTGGACTCCACTCTTCTCTAAGCCTGTCAGCTACGGCATTGATCAGGCTAGGGAGTTGCTTTGTCCACTTCCAGGCGGAGCGGCGTCTCTGATCGCTGTAACGCTGCGCTTGTGCGGGTTCATATCCCTGGCACCCGAATTACGTCTCAGCTCACGGCTCACGGTACTGCTGTGAATGCCAAGCTGTTGAGCAATCTGACGTTGGCTCAATCCTACATCCCTATGGGCAAAAATTTGATATCGTTGTGCCTGGGTCAGTTGTCGGTATCCCATACTCTGCTTCACTTTGGTCGGTAAGGCGGAGAGGGTACCGCTGCTGGCCCTCCTGCCTCTACCGTATGATCCAAAGTGCTGCAGTTATTCTATGAATTCAGGTTACATGGAGCCTTCAAGCTTCCAATGCATCAACCTTATCAGTTTCGGTGGCAAGGTAAGCTTCCAGAGAGTCATCCATGGCATACAACCAGGGGGTGTGATGAGTGGGAGCCATGGTGCCTGTCATCAACGAACGGTAGGAGTGGTCACGGAAAGCCATGATGTTTTCGTGTTTGTGATGCTCCCATTCCAGAAAAGTTTTGTTGACGCCGTCAATATCGAAACTGGGATAGTCGGTTTTGTCGATGAGTGCCTTAACGTAATCACCCTGAAAAACAATCATATCTTCATCGCTTTCGAGGGTTTTTTCTCGTGCTCGCCAAGAGGCACTGTCGTCGCGCATTTCATTCTGGCTCGGCAGAGGGATACGTCCCAAGATAACATCACGTACGAACCAAGCTTGGGCATCAAACATATTGAAAGTGTAAAACTGATCCTGCATGCCCAGATAGAAAAGCTTGGGATTGTGCTCCCAAACGACGCCTTTATAAAGAGTCAGCGGCCACAGGCGGTTGCTAGTCTTTAGGCGTAGTGGCTCGTCAAGGAAGGGAAAGTGATGGAGGTAGCCAGTACACAGGATGATGGCATCAATGTGCTTAGATGAGCCATCCGCAAAATAGGCCATATCGCGATCTACTCGCTTTAGCTGGGGCTTCTCTTGCCAGTTATCGGGCCAGTTGAAGCCCATCGGCCGAGTTCGATAGCTATTGGTGATGCTCCTTGCGCCGTACTTGTAGCACTGTGAGCCAATATCTTCCGCGGAATAGCTACTGCCGACCAACAGAATGTCCTTGTCTTTGAATTCCAGCGCGTCACGAAAGTCATGAGCATGTAGTATGCGTCCGTTAAAATGCTCAAAGCCTTCAAACTCAGGTACGTTGGGGGTGGAGAAATGTCCAGAGGCAACGATGACATGATCAAATTGCTCGTTGCTGATGGTGCCCGTGGTGTGGTCGTGGGCGATGACAGTAAATGTCTCGCTAGCTTCTTCGTAGCTGATTTGGCGTACCGGGCAATTGAAGCGGATGAATTTGCGTACTCCGGCTTTTTCGACGCGGCCTTTGATGTAATCCCAGAGCACAGCACGTGGCGGATAGGAGGCAATCGGACGACCAAAATGCTCTTCAAAGGAGTAATCGGCGAATTCCAGACACTCCTTCGGTCCGTTCGACCACAGATAGCGGTACATGCTGCCATGAACTGGTTCACCGTTTTCGTCGAGTCCGGTACGCCACGTATAATTCCACAGCCCGCCCCAATCGCCTTGCTTCTCGAAGCAGACCAGCTCTGGGGTTTCACTTCCCTTATCATGTGCCGACTGAAAGGCTCGAAGTTGTGCTAGGCCACTTGGGCCGGCGCCGATGATCGCAATACGCTTTTTCATAGCTAGTTTCCTGTAAGTGTCCTAAATGCAGAGAAGTAGTCGTAATGGGCGCGAAAAAATCTTCGCTCACACACTACCAACCTAGCAGCCTGTCGGACTTTCCGTTGCACCGTGAGATACTGACCACCGTCATCGCCGAGCTGAGAAGATCGCCATGAGCCGCTTCATCCCTGTGGATCGCCAGACCGATTACCTGCTGCCGCCTTCGGTAGACGAGTGGTTGCCCGATGGTCACCTGGCGCGGTTCGTTGTCGATGTTGTCGAACAACTGGACCTCTCGACGTTGACCCGGCGTTACATGGGGCGGGGTTCCAAGGCACATCACCCGGCGGTGCTACTGAGCCTGCTGATCTACGGCTACGCCACCGGGGTGGTCTCCAGCCGCAAGATCGAGCGTGCCACCTATGACTCGGTGGCGTTCCGCTACCTGGCCGCCAATACCCATCCCGACCATGACACGCTGGCCACCTTTCGCCGCCGCTTTCTGCCGGAACTGGAACAGTTGTTCGTACAGGTGCTGCTGCTGGCCCGCGAGATGAAGCTGCTCAAGCTTGGCACCATCGCCCTGGACGGCACCAAGCTCAAGGCCAACGCCAGCAAGCACAAGGCGTTGTCGTATGGCCATGCCAAGAAGCTGGAGGCACAGTTCAGGGCAGAGGTGAAAGCGCTGACCGAGCGGGCCGAGTCGGCGGACAAGGAGGACGCGGCCGACGGCATGGATATCCCCGCCGAGATTGCCCGCCGTGAAGCCCGCCTGGCGGCCATCGCTGAGGCGAAGGCCAAGATCGAGGCGCGCGCCGAGGAGCGGGACGCCACCGAGCAAGCCGCCTATCAGGAAAAGGTGGCGCGGCGGGAGGCGCAGCGCAAGGCCGGCAAGAAGCCCCGTGGGCGTGACCCCGAACCGCCCACTGGTGGCCCGCGTGACAAGGATCAGATCAATTTCACCGACCCGCAGTCGCGCATCATGCCGGTCACCGGCAAGGGGTTTGATCAGTGCTACAACGCCCAAGCCGCGGTTGATACCGAGAGTCTGCTGGTGACCCATGTCCACGTCACGCAGGCGACCAATGACAAGCAGCAAGTCATGCCGCTACTGACGGCCTGGCAAGGTTACCCGGAAACGCTGGGAAAACCTGACCACCTGCTGGGTGATACCGGCTACTTCAGTGCCAGCAATATCCAGGCCTGCCATGACCATGGTATCGAACCGCTGTTGGCGATGAAGCGAGACGTCCATCACCTTCCGGTCTTTGAACGTTTCGCCGCGGATCCGCCTGCCCCGGAGAGCGAGGACCCCGTCGAACAGATGGCACACCGCTTGAAGACGCAGGCGGGCCGAGCGCTCTACGCATTGCGCAAACATACCGTGGAGCCGGTCTTCGGGATCATCAAACACGTGATGGGGTTCCGGCAGTTCTCGCTACGCGGACTGGATAAGGTCAGCGGCGAGTGGCGATTGGCCACCATGGCGTGGAATATCAAGCGGATGCACCGGTTGACGGCGGGCTGAGGGCTCGCCGCGCCCAACCGGCCAGCAGGCAAGGCGTCAGAACCGCCTTGCAGAAGCTGAGGGGCAGGTTAAGAGCCACACAACAGCACCAACACCAACACCAACACCAACACAGGGGGGGGGTGAAGAACCCACGCCTCAGCTCATCCATTAACCTCAAGTCCGACAGACTGCTAGGCCCCGGCTATTTTATGGGTGGTAAACCCTTTCCCAAAATAGGCTTCGCATGAGATAGGCTATTCCGATGACTACCTTCTGAGGCTGCCTAAGTGCTTAATCTAATATTTTCGTGTATTATCGATGCAAGGATCTCGGGCACGGATGGAACCATGGCAAGAAGGCGCTTTATTGCTCCACTTTCTGACTCTGAACAGCAGACGCTGACCTCTGCTTATCAAAATGGTGAGAAGCGCGCCTTACGTCGTCGTGCTCATGCCATCCTGTTAAGCAATCAAGGCCATACCATCAATCAAATCAGCGAGATACTGCAGGTTCGTCGCGATGCCGTATCACGATGGCTCAAGCAATGGGAAGCGTCGGGCCTTGATGGTCTAATCGATAAGCCGCGCAGTGGTCGAACGCCTGTCTTGGATGACAATGACCATCAGCGACTGCAGGAGCTGGTCGCAGAACAGCCCCATCAGCTCCGCTCCTTGCACGCCCGCTTTCAGGAGGAGACGGGGAAAAAGGTCAGCATGGTGACGCTCCGCAGGGCGCTTAAAAAAATAGGCTCAGCTTCAAGCGTATTCGGCATTCATTGAAGGCACGCCGTGACGAAACTGATTTTCGCAACACTCAGGGCCTCCTCAAGGCGCTTCACCAGCGGGAAGACCAGGGCGAACATGAGCTCTATTACTTTGATGAATCAGGCTTTTCACAATCATCGTCGGTGCCATACGCGTGGAGCCTCATTGGTAAACCCTGCGAAGTGCCCGCCTACTCGCATAGCCGAAGGCTGAACGTACTGGGATTTCTCAGCCGAGCAGGGAAGCTGATCTATCACACCGCCACCGAGTCCGTGACCACCGATACGGTCATCGACGCGTTTGACCATTTTGTAGCCCAGAAAGACCCCGACACCTTTGCCGTGGTGGTGCTCGACAATGCCAGCATGCATCGCTCCAAGGCCTTCAGGCGGAAAATACTCGAGTGGATGTCGCATCGTGTTCATCTGGTCTACTTATCGGCTTACTCGCCGGAGCTGAATCTGATTGAGATTCTGTGGCGGCAGATGAAGTATGCATGGCTGCCGCTGAGTGCGTATCTTTCGTTTGATAATCTCTGTGATGAGGTACACCGGCTACTCGATGGCTATGGCACTGAATGCGCGATTAATTTTGAATAGGCACTTAGCGCTTGGGTGCTGAAACGCCTGTTGGGCCAATGTTCACTTTGGACGGGTGTGACATCAAACTCGTCAATTACCAGTGAGCAGTGATAGTTGCCTTTTTCCCACGATGCCTGATTATAATTAATCAACTGTTTTCCTCAAAGCGGCCAAAGCCATTTGGGCGCACCGCTAGTTGGTGCCCTAAAAATGTTTTGCCACCACTTGTGAACCACGCCACTTAGGTAATCTCTGGTCATGCCGTGCATATAACGTTAAATGTTGCCTGGGCATGCAACATCTGTTCATGAAGTTTAGCAAGGCAGAATTTGTTTGGCTGGTGGCAACACCGTCTTTAGTCATACGCCCGGCTTATTCATGAGACCGGCCTGAAAACGAAGATGGCGAGTGGTTTTCTCTTGTAGAATCAGGATGTTCCTGGCAGAACACGATTCAAGAGGACCACTCGCCATGGGTGAAAGCCTATCCACCTGGACGCCCTCGTGCAACGGCTCTGTCCGTGTCGAGTTGAGCGGCCAGCGCACCACCAGCGACAGCGGCGCTCTGCTGCTGCGTGAAGCCCTCGACAATAGTGGCGTGATCGAGGCGCTCGAGGACAATCTGGTCGACCTCCGCAATCCGCTACGCGTCCGCCACTCACTGGCCAGTCAGCTGCGTACCCTGGTGCTGCAGCGTGCCATGGGCTGGATCGATCTCAGCGATACCGACACGCTGCGCCGTGACCCGCTTTGGCAGCTGGCCTGCAGCGACGCGCGCGGGATGACGCCCCTGGCCCAAGACCGGCCGTCTCAAGCCACGTTGTCGCGGCTGCTGACCTGCCTTGGCCGCAACGACAACATCGATGTCGTGCACGAAGGCCTGCTGCGGCTGGTGCTCTGGCGCCTGACCTCGCTGAAGAACGGCGATCGTCCCAAGCAGCTGACGCTGGATATCGACGGCCTGCCGATCGAAGTCCACGGCCATCAGGGCGGCTCGGCCTATCACGGCCTTTACGGTACCCGCATCTACTCGCCGCTGGTCGCCTCGCTGGCCGAGACCGGCGACATGGTGGGCGGCCTGCTGCGCGAGGGCAACGCCGGCCCGGCCGAGAACGCCGACACCTGGATCCCGCACCTGGTGAAGCGGCTCAACGAGAGCACCGGGGCACAGGTTCGTGTGCGCATCGACGCCGGATTCACCGACAACGACACGCTGGAAGCCCTGGAGGATCGGGGGATCGAATACCTGGGCCGGTTGCGCAGTCACACCGGTCTACAGAAGCTGGCAGCACCGCTCCTGAAGCGGCCACCCGGCCGGCCACCCGAGCAGCCTCGCGAGTGGTGCCACGACCTGGAGTACCAAGCGGGTACCTGGCCGGCACCACGTCGCGTGGTGTTGGTGGTGCAAGAGCGCCCCGATGATCTGCTGCTGCATGCCTTCTTCCTGGTCACCAACCTCGGCAAGTTCGACTGGCCACCGGAGAAGGTCCTGGCGCTCTACCGCAAGCGCGGCAGCGCCGAAGCCCATATGGGCGAGGTGAAGTCGGCGCTCGATGTGAACCTCTCGTCGACGGATCGTGGCGCCTCCACCGTCCAGGACGTGATGGCGCGCAACGAGGTGAGCCTGCTGCTCAGCCTCTACGCCTACCAGGTCCTGCATGGCCTGCGCTGCCTGTTGGAGCGGCAAACCCGACAAGGCTGGAGTCTGAGTCGGATGCGCGAGCAGGTGCTCAAGGTCGCCGCCACGCTGAGGCTGCACGCTCGGCGAATCACCGTTCATCTCGGAGCCGCTGCCGACAAGTGGTGGCCGACGCTGCTGAAGGGGCTGCCGAAGCTGACCGCACTGAGCTGACGGTCCTGCGAGACCACCACAGCATCAGAAAGCGAGCGACCGCGGCGGCGGTCGGCGATCACGGCTGCTTTGAAGGTCGAGATTAATTCCTGGAGGTTATAAATCGGCGAAAGAAACGCAGTGTTCGGGCATTACGAAGCAGGCGCTCACGCCGGAAATACGGATCCTTACGAGCAATGCCGATGGCACGTAGCTTCAGACTGCCCAATCAGAGCCCTCGTGAATGAGGCGGGATACGAATAATCAAAAATGTCAGGGTGACAGCTCTGGTGCGCGACTGCTTTGGCTACTCGTGCTTGGTATCAATAGATATTGGTAGCTAACACTATTATTTATATGTTTTTTAGATATATAGTAACTGTCTATATAAGAATGAATAAGTCGTAATGGTAGAGCATACGTTCGCGGTCAAAAGAGACGACATAAGCACTGGTAAGCAAATAGCGCGCTTTGGCCACCCCTATCGCGATATATGCCAATGGGCTGCCCAGCATGATCTCAGTGATGCTCTGGAACTGGCTTTTTGGACGCTGGGATTGGATCACCAGGTCGTCGCGATTGGCAACCTGGTTAATGAATTTCACCATCCTGAATCAAAAGACATTCTGGCTCGATGGCGGCAAAATCCCACCCTTGCCTCGCTAGATGATCTGGCGAAAGCCATTCGTCAAGATCCCTTGATCAACCTTCAGTATCCTGCATTTCCTCATGCAGGAGACGCTACAAAAACGAAACAAACATATAAAGGCAGCCTTAAAGAGCAAACGTTTCTTATAACGTTAATTACTTACCCGCTGCCTGGGGCGGAGCAATCATCTGAATACGTGTTAAGGCGTGCGCTACGCTTGTGGTTGATCGCGCAGGCGGCGAATCGGGTAGTGACAGAGCATTGCTTAGCGGATCGAAATATCAGTACCGCAGCGCGCTTTTTGATTGCAGACCGCTATAAAGCGCAGTGGCAACTCGTTGATGATGTCTTGCGCCGTGCCCGACGTTACCTGACACCTGATACTTGGACATTTGAACGTTTTACTGACGCGTTGTCTTTGGCTGCTGAGCAGTACAAGCAAAGCCATACATTTGGTAAAAGTGGCACCGCATTCATTAATGCCATTATCGAGATTGCCAGTGGTGATACAAAACCTTTCACCACTCAGCGCGATTTCCCTCCGCAGCCTTTTGTGCATGCTGAGTTATCTGCACCCATTTCTGAGCCGACACCGTTAATAAGCCTTGATGAGTCATCTGAACAGTTTATAGAAGTATGTCCTAGCCCGGCGGGTTTGTTAGATGAAGAGGCTGATGAGGCGATTTACTTACTGCCGGTTGATGCAACAGATACCCAGGCTCAACAAGAGCTGACAGGGCGTAGCTTTTATCAACAACAAGCGGAAACTTCCCATTACCTACCGTGGAGCTATTCTAAGCTTTTGCCACCTGAGCGTTTACTGATTGAGCAGTGGATTGCCCAGCAGCTCAAGCATACTGATCAACGAGAGCGATTGGGCGGAGCGTTAGTGTGGCTCGCGATACGTTTTTCGCGGTCTCTTAGCCAAGTGCTTGCAATGGGCATTGGAGACGAGGCCCAAGGGGAGTGGTCTTTATCATCAAACCTCAAGCAGATGGTTCGCTTGTCACCGCGTCGACGTAATGCATGGAAACCCGATATCGCCGCGCAACCTTACGTGGCAGCTGTTCACGAAAAGCAGTGTGTTGGACTAATTCCCGAAGTAAGAGAGACGCTTGTAATCTGTAGTCAACCATTGTCCACCCAAGCCTCACTGGCAGAGTTGTGGCAAAGCGTATCGCCAGCCCAAAAAATTGAGGTGTGGTTTAATGAACGCATGCGCATAGCGTGCCCACGCGTTACCAGCGGTAAGCTGGCTGAGGTATGGGGTCAATCTGTTTTTGATGCCTCAGGCAATCATCATTTCGCGAGGATGTTAACGGCTCACCCCAATAGCGCCTTACCTGGTGCGTGTAGCTATGCCAGCTGGGATATCGAGGCGATTGAGCAAGGACTTGCTTTACCTTATCAGTTCCACGGCGCCGAAACGTTACAATCGACGAATCAAGGCAGCTTGTTGGTACCGCTTGAAGCCCAGCTCAATAGGGCGATTAGCGAAGCGACTCAGCAGCTCAAAGAAACGTTAGAAGGCGATGATCTGGTGCGTCTACATAATCAGTGGACCAGCTACTGTGTCATGGCCCTCTATGCGGCAACGGGGAGCCGGTACCTTAAAGACCCTTTTGAAAGCCCACGGTTTTTTAATCACGACCTCCCAGCTGTGTTTATTAATGATAAAGCGGAAGGCAGCGGTGTGCGCAATGGTCGTATGGTGCCATTGGCCGATAAGGCGATTAAGTTTGTCGAGGCTTACCTATCGTACCTCCAACGTCTCGCCGAGCATTTGTTGAGCACCCATCCTGCAATATCCTCACGAATTAACACGCTATTAGAGTTGCCTGCGAAGGCTGAACAGCCCCTATTCTTTTTACTCGATGAGTCGCTCAATTGGTACTCTATGTCAGCGACTGATCTACCAGGTGCCACCTTATTCGACTGGCCACTACCCCCCAATCTTTTCCGTCACCGACTAGCACAGCAATTACCCTTATTAGGCGTCGATAACGAAGTTGTGGATGGTTGGCTGGGGCATGCGGAAAAAAGTGTCGCCACCTATGGCGACACCTCGGCCCGCTGCTGGATGGACGATTGGACAGCATGTCGCAAAGAGGTCAACGAACTCTTTGAGCGACTATCGTTTGATTTGCTAGCACCACCTGCCTCCTTGCCAGTAGCTGCCGTGAGCAGCTTGCGTGATTCAACGACATCTTCCCGGGCATTTGGGCAGCGGCTACGCGAAAAAAATCGTCGCTTGGCAACACGAAACGCTATCAGAGCAGCGCTTAACGATATTGATTTGTTTCTAAAAGGGCGTGATATGGCCACGCTGTCCGCTGATGAGGTCAATCAACTGGGGCGGCAAATGTTACTTCATCAGGGAAATACGCCTTATCCCTCTGCAGCCTTACGGTTTAGTGTGCTGACACGCTTGCTAGAGCGGCATGAATCACCGCATCGCCATGCGTTTCAGCGCCGTTACATTCCGATGTTGCCGGAAAAAACGCTGATTCATGAGCACGCACCCGCTTACGCTGCATTAATGACTCAATTGACGCATTGGGCATCGACTATGCGTCCATACGCTACCCGAACCCACTGTTCTAAACGCCAGGCATTAGCGCTCGGCGCGTTACTTTTGTGTATTGAAAAACGCATTTGTTATATGCGCCTTCTGAAGGATGTGTGCCAAGGGGATAACTTTCGGCTGTTATATCACCGTAAAACCTATTACTTGGAATATAGCGAACAGTTAGATAGCACCAGCTGGCAAGCCCCCGTACAGCGGCACACAGTGTCATATCATGTGGCATCACTACTAACTTACGGCCAACGCCTAACATCTAGCAAAGCGCTCGACGATCCTTGGACGATCCCAAAACAAGCGCCGCCTTTGCCTGAGGCGTTGATCCAGTGCTGTGAGAGACAAGAGTGTATAACGATCCAGCAGATACTTGGGCAGGCGGCCGCTATTGTCGATCAAGCCAATCTTCTGAGATTACCGGGCGTAGTGGCTGGCGCGTTAGCAGGGCGGATAGTGGCCACCAGCCTCCCTATGCAAGCGCACATTCGTATGGTGCACGGCAAATCGCTGATGTTCCCACCTTCAGCAGTCAACACTGAGGATCTGGAGCTCTCGACAGCGTTGCCAGCGCTATTACGAGCTAATGGCGATAAACATGAGCTGCAGCAACAGGCTGTGCTTCTATTTAAAGAGGTGAAGCAAATCTTGGATGGCTACACCAAGCCGCAGGCTAAAATAACGGCAAAATCGCTGGAGCAACTAGTAACACAGCGAAACGGTAAGGTAAGTAGTGCCATCATGCTGTTGGTCATCTGGATCGCAGCGGTTATCCGGAGTGGTAAGGGGCGAGCGGGCAGGCGCTTTAAGCCGTTCGAAAGCAGTAGTATCCATCGTTACTGGGGCGCGTTGCGTAAGCTTTTTGAGGAGCTTGCGTACGGTGTCGACCTGATGGCGCTCGGTAGTGAAGAAATCACCGCCTTTTATGCAGGTCTGATTGATTATCAAGAAACCCAGTTGAGCGATATGAGCTATTTTAGCCATCGTCTACGTTCTTTTCACCGCGTAGCCGCCTCTCTCGGCGTTGAAGAGCCGGATTGGGATGAGCTACCCGTTGCAGAGCAAGGACGACACGTGCGAGCTGAAATGCTCTCAGAACGAGAATACCTTGAGACACTGAAGCGGATAGAAGCATCGCAACGAGCCCCCGATATTGCGTGTTTACTTCAGTTTGTATTGCTATGCGCGTATCGCTTTGGTTTGAGGCTTGATGAAGCGAGAGGGTTGCTCAGGCGAGATTGGTGTGAATCTCATGGCTACTGCTGGGTATTGATTAGGAACAATCGTTATCGAACATTAAAAAGTGAGGCCTCTCGACGTGCTGTGCCGCTTTTGTTTTCTCTCGATGCGACAGAGCAACGTACGCTTAACGCTGTGCTTAATCGTCATGATGCGCTACTGGGTGGTGAGGCATCCCTACCGCTGCTAGGCGAGATACGCGATGGGAAAGTCGAAGTAGCGCTTAGTGCATCAGCAATCAGCGCTGCTGAGATAGATGCGTTGCGTCACGTGAGTGGCAGCCCAACACTATCACTACATCACACCCGTCATGCGTTTTACAATATAACGGCAGCCTCTCTGCTGCAGCTAAACACGCCTGTCGCCACCAAAATAACCCAGCATATAGATAGCGCTAACATACGTCAGGTGGTGATGGGGCAGCAACATTACTGTTCGCGTCGCGTGATGATGGGGCTGGCGCGCTTAATGGGGCACCGCCAGCCATCGACAGGACTGCTGAACTATAATCATTTGATTCTAGAATGGGCGGATGCGCTGACGCCTGTTAAAGGGACAAATGGCAGCATGCTCAAAGAAGCAATAAAGCCGCAGGATTTTAAACGTTACACGCCGGCTTCTGCGCTACCTCAAGAGCTTTCTTTGTTTAACGAACCAACACCGCATTTACTGATGAAGGCGTTGCGATTAGGCGCACTACGGCAGAACGTGCGACGAGCGAGTGAGGCGTTGGGATTGTCCCCGGTACATGCTGCTATCCTTGAAGGTGTTATTAAGGAAGCTGAAAGCAATATGCGCTTCAAAATTCGGGGAAAAGACCAATGGATAACATCGCAAGAGTACCCCTTAGGCCTACTGCGCAGTATCAGCGATGCTGCATGGGATCGCCTGCTCGAGCATGCTAAAAAAATTGATGGCGAAACCTTAACGATTAATGGGGCACTAGAGCTCAGTGAGTTAGCTTGTCAGGTTGGACGGCACCGGCATCTACTGATGAGTGAAACGAGGCACGTGGCAGTTATCGCTCTTACTGTCAAAGCATTTAAAGTGTCTTCATCCAACTACGTCGTTGTTGGAAAAAACTGCAGCGATGACGTAAAGCGCATGCTGAACTCGTATGGGTTGAAAGAGATAAGTGATACGGGTGTTCAGCTAGATATGTTTGAAGTTGTAAAGGGCGGTAGAGAGATGAAGTATCAGCAGTATGCCGGGCTGCTACTAGGTAAAAATGAACGCGATATTGTTAGAAATCGGTATGAGTTGGCAGTCGCTTACATAGTGACTGCCACTTGTTTATATATGAATAAAAATTAGTTTAACATTAACTAGATTGCAGCTGAAAGTTTTTGTAAGGATTGTCATCGCTCGCAATGGAAAGAGTAGACAATACATATGTCTTTTGCTTTTTGGGGCCTTTGGGGTTGTCCAAACGCTCGCCGGTGTAGTATAAAATGTAGTTATTAACTTTTGCAGAAGCTAATGTCATGATGTGATCAGCATGATTGGAGGAGAGCGTAAAAGGTGTGCTTGATACTCTATTAGTTGAATCGATATTATACAGAGAAATTGTATTGCTGTGTTCATCATATCCTGCTGGTACAGCATATCCCTTCACTGGCGTCGGTTCAGTTGTTTTAAACGTTGGTGCACAATACTGACCGCTAACTAGGAGTTCCACTTTTGGTTGTTTTTTGTTATCTATTTCTGGTGAAACGGTAAAAGCATGTTTGATGTTTTTTCCGTTTTTTTTATTGATAAATTTTTCAGAATGCTCTTGAATGAATTCTTCATCTTCCGGTAGTTTTTTGCCAGCATGAACGACGCTTAAAATATCATTTTGCGAAATAACGGAGTGCGTTATTTTGTAAGCTAAGAGGGCAAGCTTATGTGTGAGCTCTTCTTGATGGGGCTGGTTTTCTAAAAACAGCATGCCAATATATTTATTTTTATGCTCGCCTTCTGTTTCTATGAAAAATTTATTTTCAATTCGAGTACCAATTTCAGGTTCTAAGTCTTCAATATATTTTGATAAGATATCCTGCAAGTGAAAGGTAAAATCTTTTATTTCAGTGTTTGCCAAGTTGTCGGGGGTGCACTCAATTCCATTGCTATATTGAATTTTTATGGCATCTTCTAGCGAAACGACCTTTATGATGAGGTTTTTAGGGTACTTAAAGTGAGTTTTCTTCTGTTGTTGTGACATGCTTTTCCTCAACACTGTTAGATCTTAAAGCCTACATCTCTAAACTAAGAGCAAAGGTCAAAGGAGGTATATTCTGTTCATGCGAATTGTCCTTCTGTAATGGCTTTATTTACGAATAGAAGATGTCTCTAATGCGTGCTATATATACATACAGTGAAGTTAGCAGCTGTACGATGTTCTCAAAAGGCAAAATAACCGCATTTTTTTATGCTATTTCGCTAATTTAGAATTGTTAATGCGCCATCTCACGTAATTGTAAGAATCGTCTAAAAAGGTTTTGTCAGTTTAAGCTAATCTTCATTGTCGTAGTGAATAATCGAGAGCAGTTTGATGGGGACTTCTAACAGTTGCTCCGGCCCATGCGGTACGGCAGCGTCGAATGCCAAGCTATCGCCGGGGCCCATTTCGTAAAACTGTTTGCCGTGTCGATAAAGTAGGCGCCCTTCAAGCAGGTAGATGAATTCGTGCCCGGCATGACTGAAGTTCGGGAAGACTTCGCTGGCATCGTCCATGGTGATCAGAAAGGGTTCGTAACGCTTGATCGGCCCCTGTCGATAGCTGAGCAGATGATAGGTGTGGCCGACTTCCGTACCGGTGCGCACAACTTCCATGCCTTCGCCAGACTTTACGTGTTGCGCCCCCCGGCCGCCGATATCGAAATCGCTGAACAGCTTGGATATCGGCAGGTCGATGGCGTTGCAGAGGCGGCTTAGGGTGTCCAGGCTGGTCGACACCTGGGCGTTTTCGACCTTGCTGATCATCCCTTGGCTAAGTTCTGCAATCCGCGCCACGTCGGATATCTTATAGCCTTGCGAGATGCGCTTACGTTTCAAAGCTCTGGCGATATGCTGCTCCAGGCTAAGGCGCGTTTCATTCTTGTCGGTGGTGATTTTTTCGCTCATAACCTTTCAGGGCAATGTTTGTGCCACATTAGACGTGAATATGAAAAATAAAATATGTATATGAAATTATAAACCACGGAACAAAGCAGTGCCGGTTTATTGCGGACTCACATCCACGCCATCGAGGTCGTTACATTAAGCGGCTAGCGAGAAGCTAATGCGCTTTTTTGTGCGTGAAGCCCTTCGCTGCGCCACACGCTGACCTTATAAACCAGCCTGATCAGGCCGGTTTGCTGCGCCTTTCAATGCTGCCTAGCTCGAAGGAAATACGCTCGGCGGTCGCTAATAATTGTTGTTTAAGATCCGTCATGTCGTCGTCGCTGTCGATCAAGGCGTCAGGGCCTGAAACGTTGATGGCCGCTACAATGCGCCCTTGATAATCCTTTAGCCCGGTGGCGATAGCGGTGGCGTAATCGGAGCGGTGAATGACCCAGCCTGTCGTGCGGTCGTTGGCAATCGTCTGTTTCAGCTCGGGGAGCGTGCGGGGCGCCGGGGCGGGGTAGCCATCCAGGCGCACGTGCTGATAAAGGGCATCGAGTTCGGGTTCGTCAAGATCCGTCAGCAGGATTCTGCCCATGGCGCAGCTGTGGCAAGCGATGCGCGTGCCCACGGGCACATTGACGGAAAGCCGCTGCGACGCAAAGGAGCGGTAGATATACACCGCGTCCTGGCCTTCGCGCACACTAAGGTGGCAAGACATCGACACTAAATTGCGCAGAGCGCTCAGGTGCGGCATGACGATATCAACGATGTCGCGGCTAGCAAGATAGCTGAAGCCGTGGGAGATGACCTGCGGGCCCAGCTGATAGGTGTTCTTGGCGACTTTGTCTAAGTAGTTCATCTCGGTCAGCGTGGTTACGATGCGGTAAATGGAGGACGTCGTGACCTCTAGCGCATCGGCAAAGTCCTGGGTGGTGAGTATCCGGTGCTGGCTGTCGAAGAGTTCGAGGATTTTAAGGCCTCGATAAAGCGCGGGAACCGTATAGTCGATCTCTTTGCTGGAATGTGTCGCCATAGCCGTAATAAGGCTCCTGACTGAATGGGTTCTATATGGATTCTATGTGTGAACGGCCTGGTGGCTTCCCGTCGCCACCAGGCCGTTCAGCCTGCATTACGCTGGGTGGTGGTGACGCAACGCCATGATACTAAGCTCTTTCCCCTCGAATTCCTGCATCGCATCAAGAAGAATAGGCCAGAAATAACATGCCGAGGCGCTATCCACCAAGAGATAGAGGCAGGAAAGATCCGCTTGGCTGGCGTTGATAATGATGGCATTGGCCCGCGCGACAGAGGTTTGAGCGACGTGGCCCGGGGCAAACGCTTTAGGTGACAAATCAACGCCGCACAGCTTCGCCATTACATCGATGGCATGGCAGCCGGTCAAGGCAAGCCAAGCGTGCGTATCCTGTCGGGGGAGAAGATAGGCATCAGTCAGACGATGGGCGCGCTCGGCTGCCTGCCACGCTAGCTCATCGCGGCTGATGCGCTCGCCATCATCGGCAAAGCTGCCCAGCAGCAGATATTCGCTGGCGGATAGCTTGGCTACCAGGCTGCCATCTTCTTGGCGTAGCGCTTGATTAGGCGCAGCGGGTAGCTGGTAGTGGTACTCGCTGAGTATCGTTGCTGCCTTCTTGCCGCGTAACCCGGCCCGTGCCAGCGCGGACAGATCCGTTAACCCGCAAGCGGGGGCGCCGGTATTGGGCTCGATCAGTGCTTCATTCAGCGTAGCCTTGATTGCATAGCCGCACAGGTGTTGCCACCCGGTCGCGTCGGGCTGGTTGGCCTGGTGAAGATGGTAAAGTGGTGTACGCTTGGCGGTGAGAGTGTCATCTAGAGTCGCCATGGTTTACATCTCCTGTCGGCTGTTGTTGGCATCGTAAAAAGGCAGCTTGACGACCTCTGCGTTCACTTCATCGCCGCCTTCAACCCGAATGGTGATATGGCTACCGGGCGTTGCTTTATCGGCGCCAGCGTAAGCCAGGCCGATGATCGCGTCCTGACTGGGCGAGTATTCGCAGGAGGTCACGTTGCCGGTGATATCGCTGCCTTCCAGCACAAGGTGACCTTCCAGCGGCTTGGCGGAGGTTGCCGGTAACCGGAAGCCGACCAGGCGGCGCTTGGCAGGCTGCTCATCGAGAATATCCACGGCACGGCGGCCGACAAAGAACGGCTTTTTGCGATTGACCGCCCAGCTCATGCCGATCTCGGAAGGGTGGCTCATGCCGTCGGTATCCTGTCCAATGATGACATGGCCTTTTTCAAGGCGTAGCAGCCGCTGGGCTTCGACACCAAAGGGGCGGATACCGAACTCTTCGCCTGCTTTCATCAACAAGTCCCAGAGGTACTCGCCATAGCGTGACGGCACATGCAGCTCATAGCCCAATTCACCGACGAAACCCACCCGCAGCAGGCGCGCTGGCGCTTCACCGGCCTTGCCTTCACGCAGTTCCAGGTAGGGAAACGCTTCAGGTGAAAGATCCACCTCGGTGCAGACTTTTTCCAGCACCTTGCGCGATAACGGGCCAGCGACATTCACCGCTGCGTAAGCTGACGTGACATTGGCAATATCCACGTCCAGGCGCCACTGGGCATTCCACTGCAGCATGCTCTGATAAACGCGCGCCAAGCCGCTGGTGGTGGCGGTGACGTAAAAGTGATTCTCGCCAAGGCGGCAGGAAACACCGTCATCAACCACGACCCCTTGCTCATTGGCCATGGCGGCATACCGCGTGCGCCCCACCGGCTGCTTGAGAAAGCCGAAGGTGTAGATACGGTTGACGAACTCCGCGGCGTCCGGCCCGCGCACCTCGATGCCCCCCAGGGTGGAAACATCAATCAGGCCGACCTTTTTCCTGACATGGAGCGCCTCTTCCTGCATGCAGCGGTCACGATCCAGGTGGCCATTCGTTGCTGAGGGGTAAAATGCGGGGCGTTGCCAATCGCCCGCTGGCATCATCTTGGCGCCGAGTTGCAGGTGGCGCTGGTGCAGTGGCGTGACCCGGAAGGGGTCGAAACTGCGCCCGGCCAGGTGGGAAAGGGTTTCAGCGGTGAACGGTGGGCGCGCAGTGGTAACCCCCGTTTCGCTGACGGTGCGATCCGTGGCGTCGGCGACCAGGCGTGCGGTGGGCAGTGCCGAATGGCGGCCTTGCGAAGGGCCCATGCCGACGGTCGAGAAGCGCTTGACTAGCTGTACGTCTCGGTAGCCATGGCGCGTGGCGTTAATGATGTCGCGAATTTGCAGATCTTCATCAAAATCGACGAATTCCTTGCCCTTGGGGTGGGCAAAGATGGGCCAGGGAAAGTTGACCTGCTTCGGCGCTCCAGTCAGTGGGGCGGCTTCAGCCGCTGGCAGGCCGAGGCTTTGCAGCGCCTGGGTGCCGGCGATGACGCCGTCTTGCAGCACCTGGTCAAGGTCGTGCAAGCCGTTGACCGAGCCCGCCACGTACAGGTGCTTGGGCAGGTTCGAGAGGGAAAACTCTGCCACATCATCGTTATAGGTCAGCTTGCCGCCTGCCTGACACAACAGCTGATACATCGGCATATAGCCGGCGGTCATGCACAGCAAGTCGCATTCCATTGTCAGGCACTCGTCCGCCACTTCGCCGCGGCGGGTGATGCGTCGCACATCCACACCGGTCACGTGGTGCAGAGTTTTGTCGTGTAGCGCCTCGAACACGGTGTGCTCAACATGCAGCGGAAT
The DNA here is from genome assembly GCF_037070215.1 of Vreelandella arctica. Lineage (NCBI taxonomy): Bacteria > Pseudomonadati > Pseudomonadota > Gammaproteobacteria > Oceanospirillales > Halomonadaceae > Vreelandella > Vreelandella arctica. The sequence goes on from NZ_JBANSN010000024.1 coordinate 35,169, forward strand.
GCCATGTTGGTTGATTGCTTGGGTGAGGCGAGAGTCGACCGGCCCAGTGCGCATATCCACCAGCGCCGCGACCTCAATGCCCTGTTCGTGCAAGTCGAGTGCTGCCAGGTAGCCATCGTCATTGCCAGTGAGCACGACTGCGCGTTTACCAGGGCGTACCGCGTAATGGCGAATCAGCCGCTGGGCGGCGCTGGCCAACATGACGCCGGGCAAATCGTTGTTACGAAAAATCGCCGGTTGATCAAACGCACCAGCGGCAACGATGCACTCCTGGGCGCGAACCTTGTACATCCGCGTGCCCTGGATCACGGGCAGAAAGTTGTCGGTAAACCAGCCATTGCAGGTGGCTTTACACAGCACATGAATGTTGGCATGCGCCTCAACCGCCGGGATCAGCGCTTCGCACACTTGATCGGCACGCACGCCCGCATCATCGAAGCGGGCGTAGGTGAGCGCGCCACCCAGCTGAGGTTCCTGTTCAACCAGTAGAACCTTTGCGCCCCCTTCAGCGGCGGTTAAGGCCGCCTTTAGACCCGCCGGCCCACTGCCGACCACCACCACATCGGCAAACAGGTAGGCCTTGTCGTGATAGCCACCCGTGGCATTAAGGTCGTACCTGCCCAGCCCGGCCTTCTTGCGAATCAGCGACTCCCAGAATTTCCAGGCACCTTTGGGTTTATAGAAGGAGCGGTAATAGAAGCCCACCGGCATGAACTTGGAGAACTTGCCAAGCTTCATATCGCTGTCGTGATCCAGGCTGCCACTGTAGTTCTGGCCTGTGACGGCCAGGCCTTGGCTAAGCGGATGCGTGTCGGCCAGCACGTTGGGCTCGTCGGGTAGCTGAATCAGCGTATTGGCGTCCTGGCCTGCCATGGTCAGCGGGCCTCGGGGCCTGTGATACTTGAAGGAACGCGATAGCAGGTGGCGGCCGTTGGCGATCAGCGCGCTGGCCAGCGTGTCACCTTCCACCCCATGGTAATTTGTGCCTTCGAACTGAAAGGTGATCGGCTGCTGGCGATTGATGAGACTGCCCATCGGGGCCGGGAGGCGTGTTGGCATGGTCTGCATATCGTCAGGTGAGAAATGGCGGTTCATGAGCGTTGCTCCTCGACGGCAAACTCGATGCGCTCCTGGAAAATTTCCTGGGGATCAAAGGTGCGCAGAATGTCATCGGTGACGGTGTGCCGCTCGGCAAGAAACCAGTAGCTGGAGGCAACATGCATCCACCACTCAGTGATAACGCCCGCGGTGTTGTCGCTGTAAAAAACGTAGTCTGCCCATTCACGGTCGCTACAGGTGGTGGGATTCGGCATGGATTTGAGCTCCCCGCCATGGATGAATTCGCTGATGTTGCGTGGCCCGTTGAGCGGACAATTCATGATTTTCATTGTGTTTGCCCTCTCGTTAGTGGCTGGCCGCCGTGGCGCCCATTTCATTGACTTGCTGGAAGTTGGCAAAGCGCTCCAGGCGGAACGGTTGAATCAGTTCGGGCACTTTGCCGCCGCTGGCGACCATTTCCGCCATGGTCTTGCCGCAGATGGGCGTTGCTTTGAAGCCCCAGGTGCCCCAACCGGCGTCGAGGTAATAGTTCTCGATCGGGCTCTCGCCCATGATCGGGCTGTAGTCGGGGGTCATGTCGGTAATTCCACCCCATTGGCGCATTAGCTTGGCCTTGGCTAAAAACGGGAACATTTCGATGCCGCTGGCAATCAAGCTTTCCTTCATTTCCAGTGTGGAGCGCGTGTTGTAAAGCGGGTAGGGGTCTGACCCACCGCCGAAGACCACTTCACCGCGGCTGGTCTGCTGAACGTAGCAGTGCAGGGCGGAAGAGCTGACCAGCGGATCCAGAAAAGGCTTCACGGGTTGGGTGACCATCGCCTGCAGGGGATAGCTGATGATCGGTAGCCGGAAACCGGCTTGCTTGGCCAGCAAGGAGCTATGACCGGCGACGGCCTGAACGGCGCAGCCACACTGAATGGTGCCCCGTTTGGTCTCGACGGCAGTGATGCGCCCACCTTCGATGACCAGGTCACGAACTTCCGTTAGCTGATGAATTTCAACGCCGCGCTTGGCGGCTTCCTTGGCATAACCCCAGGCCACGGCGTCGTGCCGAGCGGTCGCACCGTCGCGGTGCCAAAGCCCAGCAAGCACGGGCAGGTGGCCTGGGTCGAGGTTTAGCGAGGGAACCAACTCACGAATCTGCTGGCGGTCAATCATGTCAGTGCGCCCACCAAAATGCTTGTTGACTTCGGCCCGCTGGCGGAAAGCGCGAACGGTGGCGTCGGTGTGGGCTAGCGTCAGCTGGCCGCGCTCCGAATACATGACGTTGAAATCGAATTCGTTGGATAGGTTCTGAAAAAGCTTGACCGACTCGCTATAAAACCTGACCCCTTCCGAGGTTAGATAGTTGGAGCGGATCACGGCAGTGTTACGCGCCGTGTTGCCGCCGCCAAGATAGGCTTTCTCAAGCACCGCGATGTTAGTAATGTTGTGATACTTGGCCAGGTAATAAGCGATGGCCAGACCGTGACCACCGCCACCAATGATCACCACATCGTAGGAGGGCTTGAGCTCCTTGGGTGGCGGCAGATCCACATCAACGGGGTAGTCCGATGACAGGCCATATTTAAGCAGTCCAAAAGGCATGGAGATGCCCTCCTGTATCGCATTAGGTAAGTGCTGGCTGGGCCGCTTGACGGTGCTGCAGCTTGGTCGCTGTGACGGTGTTTTGCATCAAGTAGGCAATCGTCATGGGGCCGACACCGCCGGGCACCGGCGTAATGGCTTTCGCTACTTGGCTGGCGCTTGCGAAGTCCACATCGCCGACCAGTCGTGTCTTGCGCTCGCCCTCATTCTCGCCATTAATTGCCTGCTCAACGCGGCTGATCCCTACATCGATCACCACCGCGCCGGGCTTGAGCCAGCTGGCATCGATCATTTTCGGGCGACCCACCGCGGCGACGACAATATCGGCCTGACGGGCGATGGTTTCGGCATTCACGCTACGCGAGTGCAGCAGCGTCACCGAGCAATGGGCGTGCAACAGAAGCGATGCCATGGGCTTGCCAACGATATTGGAGCGGCCCACCACCACGGCATGTTTGCCGCTTAGGTCGCCACAGGTTTCCTGCAGCAATCGCAGACAGCCGCTGGGGGTGCAGGGCGTCAGCACATCGCTCCCCTGCACAAGGCCACCCACATTGGCGTGATGGAAACCGTCGACGTCTTTCAGCGGGTCGATGGCCTGAATAACGGCTTCTTCGTCGATCGTGTCCGGTAGCGGTAGCTGCACCAGAATGCCGTTGACTTCGGGGTCTTTGTTTAGCGTGTCGATCAACGACAGCAGTTCGGCCTGACTTAATGTCGTGTCGAAGCGGTGTTCGAATGAACGAATACCGACCGCTTCCGCCTTTCGAATCTTGTTTCTGACGTACACGTGGCTTGCGGGGTCTTCGCCAATCAGTACAACGGCCAAGCCGGGGGTGGTGCCTTCAGCCGCCAGGTGTTTAACACTTTCGGCGACTTCGGCAAGCACCCGCTCGGCACAAGCTTTACCGTCGATGAGGGCCGCAGAGGCTTGGGTCGTTGCGCTCATTGGAAAATCACCGTCTTGTTCTGATCCAGAAAGACGCGGTGCTCAAGGTGATACTTGACCGCACGAGACAGGGCTATGGTTTCGGTGTTGCGGCCAACGGCGACAAGATCCTGGGGGCGATAGGTATGATCGACGCGCTGAACTTCTTGGTCGATGATCGGCCCTTCGTCGAGATCTGAGGTGACATAGTGGGCGGTAGCACCGATCAGTTTTACGCCTCTCTCATGCGCCTGATGGTAGGGCTTGGCGCCTTTGAAGCCCGGTAGGAAGGAGTGGTGAATATTGATCGCACGTCCGCTCAGCTTCTGGCACAAATCATCCGATAGGATCTGCATGTAACGCGCCAGCACGACCAGTTCGGTCTGGGTTTCTTCGACGATATCCATGATGGCCGCTTCCTGTTGTGGCTTGGTCTCCTTGGTGACGGGTAGGTAGACAAAGCGAATCCCCTCACGCTCGGCCATGGGGCGAAGATCCAGGTGGTTGGAGACGATGGCGGTAATCTCCATGTCCAGCTCACCCTTGCCATGGCGGTACATCAAGTCACTTAGGCAATGGTCAAACTTGCTCACCATCAGCAAGACCCGCATGGGCTGGGAGGAACTGTGAATCTGCCAGTCCATCTCGAAAGGCTGCGCCACCCCCGCGAAATCATTGCGCAGTGTCTCGATGTCCGGCGTAGCGCCCTCGTTGAAGCGAAACTTGGCGCGTAGAAAGAAGCGCTTCAGCTCTTCATCGTCGTATTGGGCCAGTTCACTGATATAGCATCTGTTTTCGCTTAGATATGAGGTCACTGCCGAGATGATACCGGATGTCGCTGGGCAAGAGACGCGAATAATGTAGTTATCATCGTGAATGCTCATTTTTTTCTCCTATATAAAATAATTTATTTATATTTGGATAAAATTAGTTATTTTTATCCAAAAAATAGAAATTAAATCCTTATTTAGTAGAGTAGCTTTATATTTGTGTTTTTGTCGAGGTGGTTATCCAAGCGCTCTATCCATTTTGTTCAGTCATCAAGGCCACGCTGCTCAAGTCATCAAAACCCGCTTTCCCAAGCGAGGCCATTGGCGTAACATCGCTTTTCATTCTTTTAGGGAAATAATAATTCCTTTCAGTAAAGCAAGAAGCTTGCCATGTCTGGCATGGCCAGGACAAACGGTACATACCTTGCTTTATTTCATATAAAAAACAGTTAATTAAGGAGTGGATTTTAAGTCAGCGAAAATGGCTATTTTTAGGTTTAATTTTTTATATGTGTTTTATACGTTCGTTGCTGGTGCGATTTTTAGATGGTGTGCACTGTTACGGCGCAGGATACATAAAAGCGATGGAGCTGAAGAGAGCCGGCAGGGGGTGTCGATAACAAACAATAAAATATTTAATTCTTTATAAACAATCGATTATGCTTTTTTTGTTGCGATGGAGAGGGCGGCCAAATGATATTGGCATACTAAGTGCTTTTCTTTTTGGGAAATATAGTTTCTTGAAAGGAATTATCACGAGGGTAATAATATGTCTCCAGAAGCTGCCGTTAAATTTATCAAAGATAACGATGTGCGCTACTTGCTGGCCCAATTTGTTGATATTCACGGCGCGGCTAAAACCAAGTCAGTGCCGGCGAATTGTTTGATGGACGTGGTAGAAAAAGGTGCTGGTTTTGCAGGCTTCGCTGTTTCCGGCCTAGGTATGAAGCCGCATGGGCCTGATTTTATGGCGAAAGGGGATTTGAACTCTCTTTCGCTGGTGCCGTGGCAGCCGCGCTATGCGCGTATGGCCTGCTGTGGCTATGTCAACGACGAGCCTCATCTGCTTGATAGCCGTGTCGTGTTGCTTAAGCAATTAGAGCGGTTAAGTGATAAGGGATGGACGCTAAACACCGGTTTAGAGCCTGAATTTTCATTGTTTAAACGTGGGGCCGCAGGAGAGCTGTTGCCTGTAGACGAGAGCGATACGCTCGCCAAGCCCTGTTACGACTATAAAGGCTTGTCGCGGTCTAGAGAGTTTCTGGAACACTTGGTGGAAGCACTGCAAAGCGTTGATTTCGATATTTATCAAATCGACCATGAAGATGCCAATGGTCAATTTGAGATCAACTATACCTACAGCGATGCGCTGACGTCCGCTGACCGTTTCACCTTTGTGCGCATGGCCGCTGGTGAGATTGCCAATGAACTGGGCATGGTGTGCTCGTTTATGCCCAAACCGCATGCCGACCGGCCGGGTAATGGTATGCACTTCCATCTCTCGATTGCCGACCAAGACGGCAAGAATGTCTTTGGCGATGACAGCGACCCGCAGAACCTGGGGCTTTCCCCCACGGCGTATCACTTTCTTGGCGGCCTGCTGCATCACGCGCCAGCGCTGTGTGCCTTCGCGGCACCCACGGTTAACTCTTATAAGCGTCTCGTCTCGGGCGGCTCCAGCAGCGGCGCAACGTGGGCACCTGTGTTCATTACCTATGGCGATAACAACCGTTCAGCCATGGTGCGTGTGCCTTATGGGCGTTTGGAGTTTCGTCTGCCGGATGCTGGCTGTAATCCTTATTTGGTGCATGCAGCTCTTATTGCTGCTGGCCTTGATGGTATTGACCGTCAACTGGATCCCGGCAAGGCACAAAACATCAATTTGTATGAACTGACGCCCGAGCAGTGTCGCGAACAAAACATCGATATTTTACCCCAGTCACTCTCTGAGGCGGTTGACGCTCTGGAAGCAGATTCCGTGCTGCGTGAAGGGCTTGGGGAAGCAATTACCGATGAGTTCATCAAGGTCAAGCGTGAGGAGTGGGCTGAATACAGCAGCCAGGTCAGCGATTGGGAAATCCAGCGCTACGCGGAATTCTTCTAATGATTGAGTCTTATCGAAACGTAAGACATGCACTGACGAATAAGCCGAGGTAATGCTATGTGTGGAATTGTTGGGCTTTATCTGAAAAAACCTGAACTAGAAAGTCGGCTGGGTGAATTGTTCGAGCCGATGCTTATTGCCATGACCGATCGCGGGCCGGACAGTGCCGGTTTTGCTGTTTACGGCGATGAATACGACGCTGGCGTTAAACTGACGCTGCAAAGCGACGATGCCGATTACGATTGGCAGGCCTTGGCCGATCGCTTGAACGCTGCCTTTGGTAGCTTGGACTCGTGGTTCCAGAATGCCAACGTGGCCGTGCTTAAGCTGGCCAGTGAAGAAAAGCAGGTGCTGAGCTGGGTGGCTGAAAACATCCCAGACGTCAGGGTGATGAGTGCCGGACAAAGTATCGAGATTCTAAAGGGTGTCGGGCTTCCTACTGAAGTGGCGGCGCGTTACAACCTTAAAAATATGCGTGGCAGCCATGCGATTGGCCACACGCGCATGGCCACTGAAAGCGCTGTCACGTTACAAGGCAGCCATCCGTTTTCGACCGGGCTGGATCTGTGCCTGGTGCATAACGGCTCGCTTTCCAACCACAACCGTCTGCGCGATAAGCTTAAGCGCCAAGGCATCAGCTTTCAGACCGACAACGACTCTGAAGTGGCTGCTGGCTACTTGACGTGGCGTATGTCCAAGGGCGAACCCCTCAATCAAGCCCTCAAGAGTGCGCTTAAAGATCTGGATGGCTTCTTTACCTTTACTATTGGCACCCGCGATGGTTTTGCCGTGGTACGTGACCCTATCTCCTGTAAACCTGCGGTGATTGCCGAAACCGACGATTACGTTGCGATGGCCTCCGAGTATCGTGCGTTAGCCGATCTGCCAGGCATCAAGGAAGCCAAGGTGTGGGAGCCGGAACCGGCGAAAATCTATGTGTGGGAACGTGATGGTGCAAAGGTGGAGGCCGCCTAACTTATGAAAACATACGACCTTTCAAGCGACAGCCTGCGTGAACTCAACCAGGCTCTTCACGATGCGGACATAACGGCCAGCGAACGTGAATGGCGCGTTGCTAATCCGAACGGGGCGCACAATATTGCGTGCGGATTAAATGATGCTATTAGCGTCGATATTGACGGCCACGCGGGGTATTACTGCGCGGGGATGAACCAGAAGGCCAATGTCACTGTGCATGGCAACGTCGGTGTTGGCGTCGCTGAGAACATGATGTCCGGCATGGTGCATGTTAAAGGCGATGCGTCCCAATCAGCTGGTGCCACGGCTCAGGGCGGCCTGCTGGTGGTTGACGGTAACGCGTCGGCGCGCTGCGGTATCTCCATGAAGGGTGTCGACATCGTCGTCAAAGGCAATATTGGGCCAATGAGCGCCTTCATGGGGCAATCGGGATGCCTGGTAGTGTGCGGCGATGCAGGTGAAGCACTGGGAGATTCGATTTATGAAGCACATATCTATGTCAAAGGTTCGGTCACTTCCCTGGGCGCTGATTGCATTGAAAAAGAAATGCGCCAAGAGCACTTGGATGAAGTAAGCGACCTGCTTAAGCGTGCCGGGGTTGAAACAGATCCTACTGCCTTTAAGCGCTATGGGTCGGCACGCCAGCTATACAACTTCAAAGTCGATAACGCCTCGGCCTACTAATCAGGAGCCTGACATGACCGATAAACAGAGTAATCCGGCACTGAGAGAGTCCGCGACCTTTGGTCGAGACGTCATCGCCGAGATCCAGCGCGCCGCCGAAACCGGTATTTATGATATTCGCGGCTGGGGGGCAAAGCGTAAGGTTCCGCATTTTGATGATCTGCTGTTTCTGGGGGCGAGCATGTCGCGCTACCCGCTGGAAGGCTATCGTGAAAAGTGCGGTACCGACGTTACCTTGGGGACTCGCTACGCCAAGAAGCCGGTCGTGATTGATACTCCGGTGACCATTGCGGGCATGAGCTTTGGAGCCTTGTCGGCGCAGGCGAAAGAAGCCCTGGGACGCGGCGCATCAGAGGTGGGCACCTCAACGACCACTGGCGACGGTGGTATGACCGCCGAAGAGCGCGGCCAGTCCACTAAACTGGTCTATCAGTATCTGCCGTCGCGTTATGGCATGAATCCTGATGACCTGCGCAAAGCCGATGCCATTGAGATCGTGCTGGGCCAAGGCGCCAAGCCAGGTGGCGGTGGCATGCTGTTGGGGCAGAAAATCTCGGATCGCGTCGCACAGATGCGCAATCTGCCCATGGGTATTGACCAGCGTAGCGCTTGCCGTCACCCTGATTGGACCGGGCCGGACGACCTGGCCATCAAGATCGCTGAGCTGCGAGAGATCACTGATTGGCAGGTGCCTATCTACATTAAGGTGGGCGCCACCCGCACTTACTATGACGTCAAACTAGCCGTTAAGGCGGGCGCCGATGTTGTGGTGCTCGACGGTATGCAGGGCGGGACAGCAGCAACCCAGGATGTGTTTATTGAACACGTAGGCATTCCCACCATGGCTGCCATTCCGCAAGCCGCCCAGGCGCTACAGGAAATGGGTGTCCATCGTGAAGTGCAGTTAATCGTTTCAGGTGGGATTCGTAACGGTGCTGACGTTGCTAAAGCCATTGCCCTGGGGGCTGACGCCGTGGCAATCGGTACCGCGGCATTGATCGCGCTTGGCGATAACCACCCACGTTACGAAGAAGAGTACCAGCAGCTCGGTTCTGCAGCTGGCTACTATGATGACTTCCAGGAAGGCAAGTGCCCAGCGGGTATTTCCACCCAGGATCCCGAACTGAGCAAGCGTCTGGATCCGGTGGCTGCCGGTAAGCGGTTAGCTAACTATCTGCGAGTAATAACGCTAGAGGCGCAGACACTAGCAAGAGCCTGCGGAAAATCTCATCTCCATAACCTGGAGCCGGAAGATTTGGTCGCTTTGAATATCGAAGCCGCAGCGATGGCCAGGGTGCCGCTTGCCGGTACTAACTGGATTCCAGGACAACAGTTCTAAGCCATGCGCGTGCAAGGACAAGGCACTGTTATATAGCATGTAGCCTTCACCTGTTATGGGTGGGGGCTTTTTTAATGTACTTTTTGCACCAGAAAGTGCTGTCTAAAACCTAAAAATCACTAAAACGGCTCGTGGTTATCATGAGTGGCCTCTACGTGTTTGGTAATTAAGCGTTTTGTTTCTTGGCATGAATAATGCTTCTTGAATACAGTGTTTAGTAAAATGCGGTGTTTAATAAAAAACGTGCTTAGTAAAAATACTGCGTTAAGTAAAAGAGCTGAAAGTGCACTAGCGCGATTGCTGCTTTTACGAGCTTGCCGCTTAGCAGAAAAGGGGGTAGGTGATTACGCTCGACCATTTCAACTTATAACTTAAATGATTGCTTAAGGGTAATAAAATGAACGAAATAAGTTTAGAGCTCAGTTATGCGCTTGATACTTTTTATTTTCTTGTCTGTACGGTGTTTGTCATGTTTATGGCCTGCGGCTTTGCCATGTTGGAGTCAGGGCTCGTCAGATCAAAAAATACCGTCGAAATACTCACCAAGAATGCGATGTTGTATTCGGTGGCCTGTATCGTCTTTCTGATAGTGGGCTATAACGTGATGTATCCCGCTAACCCGATCAGCAGCGTGATCCCTGGCCTGGGTTTCATGTTGGGCAGTGATCATAGCGTGTCGGATATTTCTGCTGGGGAGGGGGCGCCTTATTATTCTTCCATGGCCGACTTTATTTTTCAGGCAGTGTTCGCGGCAGCCACCATGTCGATTGTTTCTGGGGCAATAGCTGAACGTATGAAACTGTGGCCGTTTTTGATTTTTGCCGTGTTCATGGTGGGGGTGATTTACCCCGTGAATGGCTTTTGGAAGTGGGGCGGTGGCTTCCTTGATGAGATGGGCTTCCAGGATTTTGCCGGGTCTGTCGTGGTGCACATGGCGGGCGCCTCTGCCGCGCTGGCAGCGGTCTTGCTGGTCGGCCCGCGCAAGGGGCGGTTTGGCCCTAATGGCGAAGTCAGGGCTATTCCAGGTGCCAACCTGCCGATTGCCATGCTGGGCATGTTCATTCTGTGGATGGGCTGGTTTGGGTTTAATGGTGGTTCAATGCTGAAAATTGCCAGCGTAGACGATGCCAATGCGGTCGCCCGTATCTTCGTTAACACCAATACGGCCGCCGCATCAGGCATGGTGGCTGCAGCGCTGCTCTACCGGTTGATGTTCGGCAAAGCGGACATGACCATGGTGATCAACGGCGCCCTGGCCGGGCTGGTGTCGATTACCGCTGAACCGCTCTTGCCCAACCCAGGAATGGCAGTCGTGATCGGTGCTATTGGTGGTGTTGTGGTGGTGTTTTCCGTATTGGGGCTTGATCGGTTGAAAATCGACGACCCGGTCGGCGCCATTTCGGTACACGGAAGTGCTGGCGTATGGGGGGTCCTGGCCGTCGTCCTGACTAATCCAGATGCGTCTTTCATGATCCAGCTGATCGGTGCGGTTGTTGTTTTTGCCTGGATGTTTGGGGCTAGTTTGCTGGTGTTGTGGATCATCCGTATGACGATGGGCTTACGCGTCAGCGAACAAGAAGAGTTCGAAGGGATGGATGTTCACGAATGCGGTATGTCTGCTTATCCTGAATTCGTGTCTTTCACTACAAATACAGAAGCAACAGAAGGAAAAGCAAAGCGGGGCAGTGCTACCAAAACACATAGGGTGGCGGAGACCAGTCCCGAAGTGCGATAAGTGATCTATTGGTGCCAGGGGTATAGCAAGATTATGATAGTTAATAATTTTCCTGATAATTTACTTGTTGAGTGCCAACATGTATTTGCTTTTTCAGTCGACAAATACCAAGACGATTATGGCTGAGTAAGGCAAAACTGTAGAGCGAACGCGACATCCAGCCGAGGCTACTGCTTTCAAATGGTATTGTTAGCTGAGATAACCAAGCGTGTGGTACGGCAAACGTTATTTTGCCCAATTCACGGTGCGGTGCCGCATGTGAATTTTGTCTGTTGCCGTTGGACATTTTGAAGTAGGGTACGCTGTACGTGGTGGCCTAGGGCAATGAGCAATCCTGAAAGCTCTATAATGAAAACAACGCTGCATGTGACTAATTCACTTTATGACTAAACATATAGCACCAAATCAGACGCTTATCAGAATGCCGTCTCTGACGGCGGTGAAGTCTTTCGTTGCCGCGGCTCGTTACCAGAACTTTACCCGCGCCGCAGAGTCGCTTTGCGTGACACAAGCAGCGATCAGCCGCCAAGTAAGAGAGCTTGAGGGGTTTCTGGGCACCGATTTGTTCAAACGGGTAGGACGCTCGATAGAGCTTACCCAGGAAGGGTCGATTTTTTTCGATGCAGCCCAGCTATCTTTCCTGAATATTGCCCAGGCAGCTGACCGCATCCGAAACAATCGGGTTTCCAACGCAAAGCGGACGCTCACCCTGTGCTGCTCCCCCGCCTTCTCAGCGTTTTGGCTGTCGCTTCGCTTGCCAAGCTTTTTTAGCATGCATTCCAATATCGACCTTCAGGTTCTCTCGACCGAGAACTTTCTCACGATGGAACCGGGGGTATATCCAGATATTTTCATTACAAAAATGCAGAAAGTCAGGGAGGGTTATCACAGCATCCCCCTATTTCATGATGTGATTTATCCCATTTGTACGCCCAGCTACCTCGCAGCCCATCCTGAAATAAACACCTTGGAAGGGTTGCGCGACGGGGTGCTACTTAACTTAAGCCCTTACGGACGCTCGCAAGTGTCGGAGCATGTGAACTGGGAGTCATGGCTAGCCATCCATAAGCTGGAGTGTGCCGGAAGTTCTCAGAATGCAATCCATACGTTCAATGCCAATGACTATAGTATGCTGATACATATGACATTGAAAAATCAAGGAGTAGCGTTAGGGTGGGATCATCTTGTCGGCCCTTTGGTAGCTGATGGTCAACTCGTTAAGCCTATTGATAAAGAGTTAGTGCTTGAAGGCACGCGTCATTATCTTGCTTACCGTGAAGATAAAGCAACAGATGAAACTGTCTCTATGTTTCGGGAATGGTTCATGAGTCAATGTGCTGACTCAGTTAGAAAGTAATATTTTTAATATGATAGGGGCATTGTGGCTTTGACGATAACTAAATCTCAAGACCTTAAGTATGAACCTTTATCTGTGGGATTTTTATTGCTACATCGCTTTACGCTTTTACCTTTTGCTGCTTTTGCAGACTGTTTGCGCTTAGCTGCCGATGAGGGGGATCGTAGCCGTCAGCTGCATTGTCATTGGTCTTTCATGACCAGCACTGGCGAGGATGCAGAATCGAGTTGTGGCGCTGCCATTACACCCTGTATACCTCTGCAGGCCCCCTGCGAGTTTGATTACATCGTGGTGATTGGCGGGGTGCTGGACAAGCATAACCAAGTTGATTCAAAGGCAATAGAGTACTTACGCAAGGCCGCAGCGGAAAATGTACCGTTAGTCGGCGTGTGCACCGGCGTTTTTGTCCTTATCCAAGCGGGACTGATGGAGAAACGCCGTTGTTGTATCAGTTGGTACCATCATCGTGACCTTACCCAGCGCTTTCCCTCTATTGAGCCAGTAGCTGACCAGCTTTTTATCGACGAAGGCGATATTATAACCTGTGCAGGCGGAGCCTCCTCTGCAGATTTAGCTGCTTATCTTATCGAGCGTCATATGGGTAAAGCGTGGGCTATGAAGAGCCTGCATATCATGCTCATCGATGAACCTCGACCAGGTAGTCATGCTCAACCCCAACCCGTTGTTTATGTCAAAATTGATGACCGCATGGTTAGACGTGCCATTGCGATAGTTGAACAGCATTTAGGTAACCCTATACCGGTAGACGTACTGGCTGAACGTGTGGGTACCACGCGGCGCCATCTAGAGCGACGCTTTCGAGAGACGCTAGGAGTAAGCCCCCAAAAGTTCTCTCGAGAATTACGTTTGCGCTACGGCTTATGGCTACTTCACTACACCGGCAACAGCGTCACGGAGATAGGTGGCCGCTGCGGCTTTGCCGATACAGCACATTTCTCGCGTCATTTTCGCGCTTTTTTTGGATTGACGCCGTCGTATGTACGTAAACATGCTGATCAGGTGAATGGCGTCTCAGTCGATCCTCATTTTTTGCATATTCATGATGCCACCCTGTCTTAAAGACCTAGAATACATCACTGAACTTTGTTGTTGCTCTTCAAAAATAATTAACTTTCTATTGATTACCTCTCTATAACCCCCGTGCCTTGGCCGCGTTCATAAAACTTGTCGCATTTGTTCAATTCTTGACCCTCCTTCTTGGCTTTAAATCCAGGTAAGCGCGATCTTCCTTATTAGGACACTGATCCGACAACGATAATGCCGGGATAGAACCAGGAGAGAATTATGAACCAATTTAGCCTTGATGCGTTTGATGCTGGGGTTGCTGAAGCCATTGCAGAAGAAGTCATCCGCCAGGAAGCGCACATTGAATTAATTGCTTCTGAGAACTATACCAGCCGAGCGGTGATGGAGGCCCAAGGCTCTCAACTGACCAATAAATACGCTGAAGGTTACCCAGGGCGACGCTATTACGGGGGTTGTGAGTTTGTCGATAAGGTTGAATCGCTGGCCATCACCCGGGCGCGCGACTTATTCAGCGCAGATTACGCCAATGTGCAGCCTCACTCGGGAGCCCAGGCCAACGCTGCCGTTTTCATGGCGCTAATTCAGCCGGGAGACACCGTGCTGGGCATGAGCCTTGCCCATGGTGGTCACCTTACCCACGGCGCGGCCCCCAACTTTTCCGGCAAGCATTATCATGCGGTTCAGTACGGTCTGAATGTGGACACAGGAGAGATCGACTACGACGAAGTTGAGCGGCTGGCACGTGAACATCAGCCCAAAATGATCATCGCAGGCTTTTCTGCCTATTCGCGAGTCGTTGACTGGCGCCGCTTCCGGACGATTGCCGATGAGGTGGGGGCCTATCTGATGGTTGATATGGCGCATGTCGCCGGTTTAGTCGCCGCAGGCCTATACCCCAGCCCGTTGCCGCATGCGCATGTGGTGACCACCACAACGCACAAAACCCTGCGCGGGCCTCGTGGCGGATTGATTTTATCGGATCATGGTGATGAGGCGCTCTATAAGAAGCTAAATGGCGCGGTGTTCCCAGGCCAGCAGGGTGGCCCATTGATGCATGTCATCGCAGCCAAGGCCGTGGCGTTTAAAGAAGCGATGAGCCAGGATTTCGTCAACTATCAGCGGCAGGTGGTTGCCAACGCCCGCGCCATGGCGAATGTCTTCGTTGAACGTGGCTATGATGTTGTTTCGGGCGGCACCGACGACCACCTGTTCCTTGTGTCGTTAATCAAGCAAGGGGTGACTGGAAAAGACGCAGATGCCGCCTTGGGCCGGGCGCACATCACGGTTAACAAGAATGCCGTGCCGAACGACCCGCAGAGCCCTTTTGTCACCTCTGGCTTGCGCCTCGGTACGCCCGCCGTGACCTCCCGCGGGTTTGTCGAGGAAGATTGCGAGCAGCTCTCGACCTGGATTTGCGACATCCTTGATGTGCTGGCCAAGCAGGAAAGCACTGACCAAGTGGAGGCCGATGTTCTCAACAATGTGGCGGCGCTGTGCGCTCGTTACCCGGTGTATGGCAACGCCGCGTCGAACGTTAGCGAAACATCGATAGCTTGAGCCTGACCGTCACTAGGCTCTAACGGAGCCGATCGAGGAGAAAGTCTATGCAGCATTATTCCGGCTTCGGGTTGGTCAAACATGCGCTCAGTCACCATGAAAACTGGCAACGCCAGTGGCGCAACCCCATCCCCAAGAAAGAGTACGACGTGATCATTGTCGGCGGGGGCGGTCACGGTCTTGCGACTGCTTACTACCTGGCGAAAGAACACGGCATCACCAATGTGGCTGTGATCGAGAAAGGCTGGCTGGGTGGCGGTAATACCGCACGTAATACCACCATCGTGCGCTCCAACTATTTATGGGATGAATCGGCAGCTCTTTATGAGCACTCCATGAAGCTTTGGGAAGGCCTATCCCAGGATCTCAACTACAACGTGATGTTTTCACAGCGCGGCGTGCTCAACCTTGGCCACACGCTGCAGGACATGCGCGATATTCAGCGTCGAGTAAGTGCCAACCGTCTTAATGGCATTGATAGCGAGGCGCTGGACGCACGTCAGGTGCAAGAAATTGTGCCGATCCTCGACTGTTCCAAGCGCGCTCGTTATCCCGTCATGGGCGCTTCCTGGCAGCCGCGTGCCGGGGTAGCACGGCATGATGCAGTGGCCTGGGGCTATGCCCGCGGTGCCGATGCACGTGGCGTCGACATACTCCAGCAAACGGAAGTCACCGGATTCAAGATTAATGATGGGCGTGTCGTCGGGGTTCACACCAACCGGGGCGATATTGGAGCTAAAACGGTCGGCTGTGTCGCCGCGGGCAACTCCAGCGTGCTGGCCAAGATGGCGGGCTTCAAGCTGCCACTAGAATCACACCCGTTGCAGGCGCTGGTTTCTGAGCCGCTCAAGCCGGTGCTTGATACCGTGGTGATGTCTAACCATGTACACGGTTATATCAGCCAGTCGGACAAGGGCGACCTGGTCATTGGCGCGGGTATTGATGGGTATCTGGGGTATGGCCAGCGCGGCAGCTACTCGACGGTGGAGCATACTCTTCAGGCCATCGTAGAGATGTTCCCGATCTTCTCGCGGGTACGCATGAACCGCCAGTGGGGCGGCATCGTTGACACCTGCCCAGACGCCTGCCCGATTCTATCGGCCACGCCTGTGAAAGGGCTGTTTTTCAACTGCGGTTGGGGTACTGGGGGCTTTAAGGCCACACCGGGCTCCGGGCATGTGTTTGCGGCTACGTTGGCGAAGGGGAAAGCTCATCCCTTGGCCGCCCCGTTCTCTATCGATCGTTTTAATACCGGTGCGCTTGTTGATGAACATGGCGCTGCGGGTGTCGCGCACTAAGGAGGCACTGTCATGTTCCACATTTATTGTCCGTACTGTGAAGAGTACCGCGAAGAAGAAGAGTTTCACCCCAGGGGGCAGGCGCATATTCAGCGCCCGGCAGAGCCTGAGACGTGCTCTGACGACGAGTGGGGGGATTACCTGTTCTTCCGCGATAACCCGCGCGGCGTTCACCATGAATTATGGGTGCACTCGGTAGGCTGTCGGAAGTTCTTCAACATCACCCGTCATACTGTGAGCTACGCGATTCTTGAAACCTACAAAATGGGTGAGCAGCCTTCCATAACGGCGGCTGATCTTCCTGGAAAAGATAAACAGGCTGGTGTCCAGGCGGCGTCAGGCGGCTGGCAAACCGTTGGGTCACAGCCGGAAAGCGAAGCACTCAACAAGGAGGCGCGAGCATGAGTCAGGCTAATCGATTACAGCAGGGCGGTCGTATCGACCGGTCTCGCCCCTTGACCTTCACTTTCAATGGCCAGCAATACACAGGGTATGCTGGCGATACGCTGGCCTCGGCCTTGCTTGCCAATAATGTTGATATCGTCAACCGCAGCTTTAAGTATTCACGCCCACGCGGCATTGTCGCGGCAGGCGCTGAAGAGCCTAATGCGGTGGTTCAACTGGGTGCCACTGAAGCAGCGCAAGTGCCCAACGTGCGCGCTACTCAGCAGGCGCTTTACGAAGGGCTAACGGCACGTAGCACGAATGGCTGGCCTAGTGTCCAGCGGGATTTAATGGGCATGATTGGAAAGTTGGGCGGCACCTTTATGCCCCCTGGCTTTTATTACAAAACCTTTATGGCGCCGGCCTCGCTATGGATGACCTACGAAAAGTATATCCGTAAGGGGGCAGGGCTGGGCCGTAGCCCGACGGAAGCCGATCCGGATCGCTATGAGCATATCAATCAGCACTGCGACGTGTTGGTTATCGGCGCCGGCCCGGCTGGTCTAGCCGCCGCCAAGACAGCAGCGCACAGCGGCGCACGGGTCATTCTCTGCGATGAGCAAGAGGAAATGGGCGGTTCACTGTTAGACAGCCGTGAGCTGATCGATGATGCGCCGGCAGCGCAGTGGGTTGAGCAGGTTCTGAGTGAGCTCAGCGGCATGGAGAATGTCACGCTGCTGCCGCGTACCACGGCCAACGGCTATCACGATCATAACTTTGTCACCCTACATGAGCGCCGGACGGAGCACGTGGCTGATAGCGCCCCTGACATTGGCGGTCGCCGCCAGGCCCGTGCCCGGTTGCACCGGGTGCGTGCCAGCGAAGTCGTATTGGCCACCGGCGCCCATGAGCGTCCGCTGGTTTACGCCAACAACGATGTGCCTGGCAACCTGGTCGCTGGCGCCGTTTCAAGCTATATCCGTCGCTACGGTGTGGTGCCGGGGCAAACGTTAGTGCTGTCGGCAACCAATGACCACGCGTACCGTGTAGCGCTGGACTGGCATGAGGCGGGCCGTAAGGTAGTCGCCATCGCCGATGCGCGTGAAAACCCTCAGGGTGAGCTTGTTGAACAGGCCCGTTCGCTGGGTATCCGAGTGATGACCCAGAGTGCCGTGATCGAAGCGAAAGGCGCGAACCGTGTTAGTGCGGCTTGCGTTGCCAGGATCGACGCCGAAGCCTTCGCCGTAGTCGGGCCAATCGAAGAATTGGCTTGCGATACCATCGCCAGCTCAGGTGGCTACAGTCCGGTTATTCACTTGTCTTCGCATACCGGCACACGCCCGTTATGGCGGGATGATATTTTAGGCTTTGTACCCGGTGAGTTAGCCGGCCTCACCTCCGCCGGCGGTGCCCGTGGGGTCTACGCCCTGCCGAGCGTTATGCAAGACGGCGTCGATGCTGCGGTTCATGCGCTCAAGGCCGCGAATATTGACGCGCAAGCCAATACCATGACGCTGCCGCAGGTGGCAGCTCGTAACGAGGGTGACGCATGCGCGCTTTATCAGGTGCCGCACCGCAAGCCTTCCGCGCGCGCGCCCAAGCAGTTTGTCGATCTTCAAAATGATGTCACCGCCGCCGGTATTGAGTTGGCGACACGCGAAGGGTTTGAGTCCATTGAGCACGTCAAGCGCTACACGGCGATGGGGTTTGGAACCGATCAGGGTAAGCTTGGCAACATCAACGGCATGGCCATTGCGGCGCGTTGTCTGAAACGCTCTATTCCGGAGGTCGGGACTACCGTTTTCCGCCCCAATTACACGCCGGTCACCTTTGGTGCGATTGTCGGCCGCCACTGCGGTGAGCTGTTTGATCCCGAGCGTTACACCGCCCTGCACCAATGGCATGTTGAGCAAGGCGCCGAGTTTGAAGATGTCGGGCAGTGGAAGCGCCCCTGGTACTTTCCACGTACCATCAATGGCAAGCAAGAAACCATGCATGAAGCGGTGGCTCGTGAATGCCTCGCGGTGCGTGAGCGTATCGGTATTCTGGATGCCTCTACGCTGGGCAAGATCGATATCCAGGGCCCCGATGCCCGTGAATTCCTAGGCCGTGTTTACACCAATAAGTGGGCCAAGTTGGCGCCAGGCCGTGTCCGTTATGGATTGATGTGCAAAGACGACGGCATGCTCATGGATGATGGCACGACCAGTTGCCTGGGTGAAAACCACTTTTTGATGACCACCACCACCGGCGGCGCTGCGGGTGTGATGGAGTGGCTGGAACTCTGGCATCAAACGGAATGGCCTGAGCTGGACGTTTACTTCACCTCGGTCACCGACCACTGGGCAACCATGACCGTCACAGGCCCGGACGCCCGCAAATTACTCGCTGAAATTACCGACGATATCGATCTGGACAAAGACGCGTTCAAGTTCATGGACTGGTGCGAAGGAACGGTTGCTGGGGTACCCGCGCGTGTTTTCCGTATCTCGTTTACCGGTGAACTTTCTTTCGAGATCAACGTGCAAGCCAATTACGCCATGCACGTTTGGAAGACGCTGTTCGAACATGGTGATAAGTATGGCCTGACACCTTACGGCACCGAGACAATGCACGTTCTGCGGGCTGAAAAAGGGCTGATTATCGTCGGTCAGGACACCGATGGTTCGGTCACCCCGGAAGACCTAGGTATGCAGTGGGCGATTGGCTATGACAAGCCCTACTCCTGGATTGGCAAACGCGCATTGTCGCGCCCCGATACGCGGCGTACCGACCGTAAGCAGTTTGTCGGCTTGAAGCCCAAGGACCCCAAGGTCGTGCTTGAAGAAGGGTCGCAGATCGTCTTCGATCCTAATCAGTCAATCCCCATGAGCATGCAGGGACATGTAACGTCGAGCTACTACAGCCCCACGCTGGGCCATGGCTTTGCTCTGGCGGTCGTCAAGGGTGGACATGACCGAATGGGTGAAACGGTCTATTTGCCCATGGTCGACGGTACGGTTCACGAAGCTGAGATTGTCAGCCCTGTCTTCATCGATCCTAAAGGAGAGCGCCAGAATGTCTGACGTCAAAGAGTTTGATACCCGTCCTGCCGGAAACGTGGAGGCCGAGTCACCATTAGCATGGTCGTTGCATCGCCAAAAAGCGCTACCCCAGGATGCTCAAGCGGGCGTAACGCTGCAAGAGCAGGCTTTTCTGGGGCACCTCGTTTTACGGGGGGGCGCCATCACGTTGGACGAGGCCGTGCGCGAGGTGCTGGGTATCGCGCTGCCTGCCAAGCCCAATACCGTCACCCAGGATGCTAGCGGCGAGCGTTCGATTCAGTGGATGTCTCCCGATGAATGGCTCGTCATTGTGCCCAGTGGCGAAGAGATTAACCTGGAAAGTCAGCTGCGTAAGGCCATGGGGCAGGCACATTGCAGCATCGTCAATGTGAGTGGCGGACAAACCGTGTTGACGCTAGAGGGCGAGAAGGCGCGTGACGTGTTGATGAAGTCCACACCTTACGATGTGCATCCACAAGCGTTCCCGGTGGGTAAAGGCGTCACCACCGTGTTTGCCAAAAGCTCGATTGTGTTGCGCCGACCCACTGAGCACCGTTGGGAGCTGGTCGTGCGGAGAAGCTTCGCCGATTACTGTTATCGCTGGTTATTAGATGCGGCTGCAGAACATGGCATCGACATTAACCGATGACATAGACGCTGAACGATGAGTCGTCAGGCCGGTGTAACGCCGGCCTGTTACCTAGCTGCATGGATAACAAAGGGGGAACGTTATGAGCCGAGTAGCTGATACCTGGATTCTTACTGCGCAATGCCCTAGCCGTATTGGAACGGTTGATGTGGTGACACGCTTTTTGAAAGAGCAGCAATGCTACATTACCGAGCTTAATTCGTTTGATGACCGGTTAAGCGAACGCTTTTTTATTCGCGCTGAGTTTAGGCCCGAATTGGAGGACTTTTGTGACGAGGCGTTTCATGATGTCTTTGGGGCTCGTGCTACAGAGTTCTACATGACGTTCGAATTGACGCCGCCCGGCAAACGCACTGCGGCGGTCATCTTGGTATCGAAAGCGGATCATTGCCTGAATGATTTGCTATATCGCTACCGTATTGGCCAACTGCCACTGGATATCCGAGCCGTGGTTTCCAACCATCCGGATCTTGAACCGCTGGCTGCTTGGCATGGGCTGCCTTTCCATTACCTGCCGATAACACCTGATACGAAACCGCAGCAAGAAGCGCAGATACAGGAGGTGATCGAAGGTACTGGTGCCGAACTGGTAATTTTGGCGCGCTACATGCAAGTGCTGTCGCCCGCGATGTGCGAACGTTTGTCTGGGCGTGCCATCAATATTCACCATTCGCTGCTGCCGGGATTCAAAGGCGCCAGACCCTATCATCAAGCGTATGAAAAAGGCGTTAAGCTTGTCGGCGCCACTGCCCATTACATTAATAACGACCTTGATGAAGGCCCTATTATCGCTCAGGGCGTTGAGCCTGTTGATCATGCACATTATCCAGAAGATTTGGTCGCGAAGGGGCGCGATATTGAGTGCCTGACCCTGGCGCGGGGCATTAGCTATCATCTCGAGCGGCGTGTTTTTCTACATGGCGGCCGAACGGTCGTATTTAGCAACTAATACTGTCGCCATTTTAGTCCTTTCTTATGTGTATGTTTTTAATCTAAAAAAGCCTTAGAGCTGAGTGCTAAGTGCCTGATCTTAAGTTTTCGTGTAACGTTGGAGTCTGATATCTCTAACGGATGGAACCATGTTAAGGCGTTTCGTTGCTCCCCTTACTGACTCTGAACAGCAGACGCTGTCCTC
>NZ_JBANSN010000025.1:0-56250 GCF_037070215.1 Vreelandella arctica
CGGGAGCCGGAGCCCCCTTTCTCCCGTAGGACGTATGCGGTATTAGCCTGGGTTTCCCCAGGTTATCCCCCACTATCGGGCAGATTCCTATGCATTACTCACCCGTCCGCCGCTCGTCAGCGGGTAGCAAGCTACCCCTGTTACCGCTCGACTTGCATGTGTTAGGCCTGCCGCCAGCGTTCAATCTGAGCCATGATCAAACTCTTCAGTTTACAATCATTGTGATCCTTACTTGTCACTCGAAAGTGACAAAAGCGGATCAAACTTGGCTCAAGGTTCAAACGAATTCATTCAACTGTTGTTTAAAAACTTACGTTTAAAAACTGTCGTTCTCATGACCGCTTGCCTTGATATTTGGTGATTTGTCACCAACGTCAGCAAGCGCCCACATGAATTACCTGATCAAATTGTTAAAGAGCTGTTTCGCTGTCCTGGTTACTGTGAAAGCAACCTGGCGAGCCGTTGACTTGGCTTGCCACAGCGAGGAAGGCGTATTCTACGCATTTCCTAGTGGTTGTCAAGGGCGTTGTTTTCGATGCAAACCTGACCACATCCAAAACCGCTAACTACCTGACAAACCGAAGGTTTTCACCTTCATTCACCGCTGGTAACGCTTGGCGTCCCCGGCAGCGGATGCGTACTTTACGGATTCGCTGCCGGGTTGGCAAGCAGTTTTGTAGAAAAATTACAGATTAGTAGCCTTTCGCGAATGAAAGCTCTTCGGCACTACCCTAATTGGCGGTTACACTAGCTTTATCTACCCCCTTACTGAGGTCCGCCATGAGCCACCATCTGCTGACTGTCGACTCATTAAATCGTGAAAGTGTTGATCATTTACTGCGTGTTGCTGCGCGCATGGAGCCAATCGCCCAGCGGCGCCAAGTGACGCGCGTGTTGGAAGGGGCGGTGCTCGGCAATCTATTTTTTGAAGCCAGTACACGAACACGGGTCAGCTTTAATGCAGCCTTTTGCCGTTTGGGTGGCAGTGTGTGCGACACCACTGGCTTTACCTTCTCCTCTATGGCGAAGGGTGAGTCACTCTACGACACCAGCCGGGTAATGAGTGGCTACTGTGACGCCATTGTGATGCGCCACCCCGACCAGGGTTCAGTGGCTGAATTTGCTGCAGCTACTAACGTACCAGTGATTAATGGCGGCGACGGCCCTGGCGAGCACCCCAGTCAAGCGCTGCTTGACCTTTATACGATTGATAAAGAGTTTCAGCGCTTGGGTAAGTCGCTGACCGGTGCACATATCTTACTCACCGGCGATTTGAAATACGGTCGCACCGTCCATTCACTGATCAAGCTTTTATCACTCTATGATCCGCTGCGCATTACGCTGGTATCACCGCCAGGTCTTGAAATGCCCTCAAAACTGATTGATCTAGTGGCATCGCGCGGCCATCGCATTGAGCAGCGCGACTCATTAGCCAATGACTTTGCAGATTTGGATGTGGTGTACACAACGCGTATTCAGAAAGAGCGCTTTACCGACGAGATGAATGAGAGTTTCCAGGGGCTTTCCGATGACTTTATGGTCAACCGCGATTTTCTGAACCAGCGCTGCAGCCAAAGCACGATAGTGATGCACCCGCTACCTAGGGACAGTCGCCCCGGTGCGAATGATTTAAACGTGGATCTGAACGGCGACCCGCGTCTGGCAATTTTCCGCCAAACCGATAACGGCATTCCAATGCGGATGGCGATTTTTGCATCGCTACTAAAGGTCGACGAACTAATTGAGCAGGAGTTACGACCGGTTCGTTGGTACGTGCCGACTCAAACAGGCACGCTAGATCGCTAAAAGAAGGGATTCATAGGCGTTACAGCGAAAGACGCCCGCCGGGTAAACCTTCCTGGTGGGCAAACCAGCCTTCAAGGATAAGAATAGCTGCAATGCCATCGACACTATCTTGCCGATAGTTGCCTTTATGCCCCGCCTCACGGGCGATCATTTTCGCCTCCCGCGTGGTACCACGCTCATCGACCATTTCACACGGTTTGCCGTAGCGACCATGCAGACGATTGCCGAACTTGCGGGCGCGAGTGCTCATTTCTGATTCGCTACCATCCATATTCAGCGGCAGCCCCACCACTAACAGATCGGGCTGCCATTCTTTAAGCAGCCGTGACACGACGTTCCAATCTGGAATCCCATCTCGCGCCGTCAGCGGTGTGAGTTCCCGCGCGCTGTGCAGCAGCTCGTTGCCCACCGCCACACCGATACGCCGAGTGCCGTAGTCAAAGGCCAGGATTAAGCGCTGCCCCGCTTCAGCCATTAAGCGTGCCCCGCATCTCGGGTCATTAGGTTAAGGTCGATACCGAGCAAACCTGCCGCCGCCGTTAACCGCTCGACGGGGGGCGTGTTGAATAGCACGCTGCTCTGAGCTTCTACAGTTAACCAACTATTCTCTTTAAGCTCTTCTTCTAGCAGCCCCACTTCCCAGCCCGCGCAACCCAAGCAGACTAGAAAGTGCTCGGGGCCATCGCCGGCAGCAAAGGCCTGGAGAATATCCAAGGATGTGGTAAGGGCTATGCCATCTTCCACCTGGATACTAGAGTCCCATTGCTGGCTATCGCCGACATGCAGAATGAAGCCACGATCTTTGTGCATCGGCCCACCGTAATAGACCGGTGCATTGCGGTGCGGGCTTGCCTCACCACCCAGTTCCAGTTGATCAAACAGGGCTTCAAGGGTGATCTCTAACGGTCGGTTAGTAATCACCCCCATGCAGCCGTTGTCATCGTGATCGCAAAGATAGATCAGACTACCGGCAAAATTAGGGTCTTCTAAATGTGGCATGGCCATTAAAAAGTGATGTTTCAAACTTTGCATGCGTCTCCCACTGCCTGTTGGCACTCCAACAGGCATAACGTAATAAGTGTCATTATAAGAGTGAAGCCGCGCTTAGGCTAAGCGACGCTCAATGGCATCCAGCAGCAAACCGGCGATATTTGTTCCCCGCTGGTCATCTATTTCACGTACGCAGGTGGGGCTGGTGACGTTAATTTCAGTAATATAGTCACCGATCACATCGAGACCAACGAACATTAAGCCCTTGTCACGAATCATTGGCTGCACCTGTTGAATAAGCCAATGGTCACGTTCGGTGAGTTCACGGCTGACGCCCCGCCCACCAGCAGCCAAATTGCCACGGGTTTCGCCCGCTGACGGAATACGCGCCAGGCCAAAGGGTACGGGTTCACCATCGACCAATAGAATGCGCGTATCGCCATCCTTAATTTCGGGAAGATAACGCTGCGCCATAATTTGGCGTTGGCCGCGAAAAGTAAGCTGCTCAATCACTGCGCCGATATTGCGACCATCTGGGCCAATATGAAAAATACCGGTACCGCCCATGCCATCCAGTGGTTTGAAGATCACGTCGCCGTGCTCGGCGTGGAAGGCGCGCAGTACATCATCGCGGCTGGCCACAAGTGTCGGCGCGCAGCACTGAGGGAACTGCTGGGCAAACAATTTCTCATTACACTGCAACAACGCCGCCGTGGGGTTGACCACCAGCACCCCTTCACGCTCGGCAAAACCCAGCAGATGCACGGCGTTAGTAAAGTCAGCATCGACGGGCGGATCTTTACGCATCAGGACCACATCCAACTCAACCAGTGGGCGGGCCGACGCTTCGCCTAGGTCATACCAGTGATTGGGATCACGGTGCACCGTTAACGGCCGCATGCGCGCGTAGGCTTGCCCCGCATTCAAGAAAAGATCTTCCTGCTCCATATAGTGCAGGGTATAGCCTCGCTCCTGGGCGGCCCATAGCATGGCCATGGTGGTGTCTTTCTTGTAAGCGATGTCGCTGATGGGATCCATCACAACGCCGAGATGCAGATTTGATTGGCTCATCGGGGGCACTATCCAAACATGAACAATAGAGCCGCAGTATGACGCACTGCCCGCCCGGCTCCAACTGCCCCCGCTAACTACTCGCTAAGTGCGCCAGGCACCAAGCGAATAGCATCAGGCTCTAACGTGATCAACTGCTGCTTATAAAGTCGGCCAATCGCTTGTTTATAAGCACTTTTACTAACCCCTAAGCGCGCTTTAACTTCATGGGCAGGGCTTTTATCTCCCAGCGCCAAATAGCCACCGCTTTCGCGCAATGCTTTTAGAACCTTGTCACCGACTACGTCTAATCGTGCAGCGCCTGGCGGTAACAGCGAGATATTGAGGCGGCCATCTTCACGACGCTGCTTCACATAGCCTTTAACTGATTGGCCACGGCGCAAAGGTTGAGTCACGTCATCCTGGTAAATAAGCCCCCAGTAACGATGGTTGACCACCACCTTCATACCCAAATCGGTACGATCAGCCACTACCACGGCGACCTCATCACCTTTTTCCAACGCCCAGGCATCATCCGTTAGAAAACGATCAAGTTTCATCGACGCCACAGGTCGCCCTTGGTCGTCGCCATACAGCATCACCAGAACGCGCTTACCGGCATCAGGTCGAAAATGCTGCTCACTAAAGGGCAACAGCACATCTTTTGGCTGCCCCCACTGCAAAAAAGCACCGATGTTATTGACCGCTGTCACCGTCAGGTACGCCACTTCACCCAACTGGGCGGATGCATCACTGGCGGATCGTGGGGATGAGTGTGACTCACGCACCATGGCTGTCGTCCTTCAAGAAAGATAGAACACCATTATGTGTGTCTGGCACACGCAGGGCAAAGCGAGTTGTCATTTCACTGGCTAAAAGCCCTTAAGACTTATGCAAAAGCAAACGGCGCACAACCTGCTACTATCAAAACACTAGACAAAATTAGGCATTGGGGAGCGAACATGGAAGGGTTCACGCTTTTTGATACGGTCGTTTTGATTGGTTACATCAGTTTAATCGCCTGGATTGGTTCACGATTCGGTAAGGATCAGCATAACCCTGAGGACTATTTTCTAGGCGGTCGCAAAATTCCCGGTTGGGCCATCGGCCTGTCGGTCATGGCAACCCAAGCCAGTGCCATCACCTTTATCGGAGCACCTGGCTGGGGCTTCGAGGGCGGCCTTGAACGCTTGGTGACGTTTATCAATGTACCTTTGGCCATGATCGTGTTGATTTTGATCAGAGCCAGATACAGCGTGTCTTATCCAGCCCTTCGGTGCTCGATGCCCAGCGCTCGTTGCTGATTGGCGGTTATCTACTGATTCCACAGATGCTGCTATTTCTATTTATTGGCGTCATTTTGGCGACCTATTACCAGCAGCATGGGCTAACGCCCCCTGATGACCTCAATGAGCTGTTGCCCCGCTATGTCGTCAACGCGTTCCCTTCAGGCATGGCCGGGCTGGTGATTGCCGGGGTGTTTGCTGCGGCCATGTCGAGCCTCGACTCGGCGCTCAACTCGCTGTCGGCGGTGACCGTACGGGATTTTTATAGCCGCTATCTCAAACCCAATGCCAGCGATGCCCATTACTTAAAAGCCTCACGGCTAGCCACTATTTTCTGGGGGCTCTATGCCACGCTGTTTGCTTTTTTTGCAGGTAACCTAGGGCCCGTGATCGAGGCGGTCAACCAGATTGGCTCCTGGTTCTATGGGGCACTGCTCGGTACCTTTTTGCTGGCTATTTTCAGTCACCGTTCCAATGCTCGCGGCGCAATGGCTGGGCTCATTACCGGCATGTTTGCCGTATGGGCAGTCTCTGCGCTACTCGATATCTCCTGGCTGTACAACAACACGGTCGGCGTAGCGGTGTCGATGACCGTTGGCTATCTCGTTAGCCTGACAGCGCCAGCCCCCAGCCAAGAACAGTTAAGCGATGTGATGATGGCAGAAGCCGCGCCAGACATGCAGGCCGTGCTGGCATCCAGAGCTGATAACGCCCAGGTGATTGGCAAAGAGGCCCGCCTGACGCGCCGACGCTGTATCGGCTTATTTATTTGGTTTTGCATCATGCTGGGCATGTTAGCGCTGCTACAGGGTTGGGCGAATGAGTGGTGGGCGAATGGTTGAGTGCTTAACGCTAGCCCGGCGTATTGATACGACAGCGGCTCAAAAGCGGCTACAGCGTCTTGGGGCCAATGCTTGCGAACCGGCCTGGATTCGACTGTGGGCCACTGGCTTAGGCGTGGCTGATGGCAAGCCAGGGGCGTGGTTACTCTCTGCTCAAGACATGCGCCGCGCACTGCTACTGGTGGGTGCTGAACTACCCACTCAAAAAGAAAAACCCAGTGCAGACGTTAAAATTGATAGCGGTTCACCGCCAACGCCAAAAGCGCTGGACCGACTGTGGCTATGGGAACGCATAGCCACCCCGCGCCACTGGCGAATCCAGATGCTGGATAGCACGCCTGTACCGATATGGCTGCCCTGCTGGCTGGGATACGCACGTGGCCGACACCTTCGTTTAACGGTACTCAGTGGATTATCGGGCGAAACACTACCGATGCTTAAGCCCATCGTGCTTAAGGGGCTTCAACAGGTATATCAAAGCGGGCAGGCATCAGCGACAACAAGTGCAGGGGCAAGCGAACGAAGTGAAAAGGCAGTTTGAGGGCGCCTTAAAGTTAGTAAGCGCTTACAAATCACCAAAGTAATGCTGTAGCAGGGAAAGCGCCACTATAGGTGCTGTTTCTGTTCGCAACACCCGTGGACCGAGTGTTAGCGGCGTAAAGGTAGCGGTTTGGGCAGCCGCAATATCGCTTTCGCTCAAACCGCCTTCCGGACCAATCAGCAGTGCCACCGACGCCGGCCGGTCTTGACGATCAAACGCATTGCCGGTCGCTAGATGCAGCATCAAGCGCAGCGGTTCCCGGCGCTCTGCAAGCCATGCTTGGAGTGCCATGGGTGGATGCACTGGCGGAACTACCGCTCGACCGCTCTGCTCGCAGGCGCTGGCAGCCACCGCTTGCCAGTGCGCCAGCTTTTTATCTTCACGGTCGCCTTTCAATCGCACATCGCCACGCTCGGTGTAGAGCGGCGTAATGGCCGCCACGCCCAGCTCGACAGCTTTTTGAATGGCATAATCCATTCGGTCGCCTTTAGAGATGGCTTGGCCTAAATGGACGGACAGTGGCGATTCACCACTGCCCGGCCACACCGCTTCGACTCGCGCTAGCGTCTGCTTGCGGCTAACGTCCACCAAGCGCACCCCGGCCTCAAGACCCTGGCCGTCAAATAGCACCAGCGGCGCGCCTTCACCCATGCGCAATACACGGGTGACATGACGAGCAGGCCCTTCCGGCAGTGCCAGCTCACTCCCTGCCACAAAAGCAGCAGGCACATAGAGGCGTGGCATTTTGCCGTGCTGGGCATACCAATCAGCGGCGTGGGTTGCTGACAAGGCGTTTGACATCGCTTAGTGGGTGTTCTCTTCGGCTTGCTTGGCTTCGCGCTGCTTGCGCTGGGCGTACATCGCTTCAAAGTTAACCGGCGCCAGCATCAGCGGCGGGAAGCCACCGCGGTTGACCAGGTTATCCACGCATTCACGCGCATAGGGGAACAGCAGGTTAGGGCAGAATGCACCCAGGGTTTGTTCCAGCTGTGCGCCTTCGATACCGGCAATCCGGAACAGGCCGGCCTGTTCAACTTCGGCCAGGAAAGACGTTGTGCCTGTTTCGTTATCGTTCACCTGAGCGGTCACTTTGACAACGACTTCGTACTGGTCGTCAGCAATCTTGGTGCTGGTGGTATTCAGATCCAGGTTCACCTTGGGTTTGAACGCCTGCTTAAATACCGACGGGGAATTCGGCGCTTCAAACGAAATATCTTTTACATAAATGCGCTGCAGTGAAAACTTCAGCTGCGGCTTTTCATCCGTTGCGGCACCGGCCTGTGGGGTATTGTTATCTTCCGCCATGATAAAACTCCTAATTGTTCATTAAATAAAAATAACGTCGCTTACTTCTTAACCACCGGAAGGCCATCGCCTTGCCACTGCGCCATACCGCCTCTTAACTTATAAGCGCGCTCAAAGCCTGCTTTAGCGAGTTTGGCCTGTGCGGCGCCAGAACTCTGACCGTGCTTGCATACCACGATGATCGGCTGGGCTTTTACTTTTTCCAGTTCGCTCATGCGGCTATCGAGGTTGCTTTGCGGAATATTGCGCGCCCCCGCGATATGCCCGGCTTTGAAGTCCTTACTTTCACGGATATCCAGCACCACCGCATCTTCGCGGTTGATAAGCTGAGTGGCCTGCGAGGCGTTCAGTGCATTTGTAGAGGCGCTGCGCGTTTCATAAATAATCCACGCTAACAGCACCAGCAAAAATGCCCCGACTAGCAGGGGGTGGTTCTGTACGAATTCGAACACCTGATCGATCATCGCGAACACAATCTCTTGGTCAATGCAGAAAAAAGCGGCCTAACCGCTGCCAAAACGCGACAAGTATACACGTCAGATAGCTTCCCGCGCAGGCCTAGGAGCCTGTCCGGATTAGCCGATCGTCGCGAGAAGCACGGATTTTGAGCCAAATTTATCGATCAATTGAGGCGAATAGCGCGCTATTTAACGAAATTGATCGACTAAAGTTGGCCAAAATACCGGGATTCGCAGTAGATCAGTGTTAAGCCGGGCAGGCTCCTAACTCATGACGCCTGGCAGTTGCCTGCGTTATGATGCCCCAAGCGTGCGTCCGTCGCGACCCCGAATTTTCGAGTCGTTCGGCTTGCCAATCTTAACGAGGTTTTTATGGATACTTCGCGTACCCCGCGCCCAGTGGCGCTGATTATTCTCGATGGCTACGGCCACAACCCCGACAGCGACCATAATGCCGTCGCTGCTGCCCATAAACCGGTGATGGATAAATTGTGGGAAACCTGCCCGCACACCTTCGTTCATACCGATGGTCTTAACGTGGGGCTCCCCGAAGGCCAAATGGGTAACTCGGAAGTTGGGCATATGAATATTGGTGCCGGGCGTATCGTGTATCAGGACTTCACCCGCATCAGCAAAGCGATTGAAGACGGCGACCTGGATGTCAATGAAAATCTTACCCAGCCGATTGACGAAGCCGTCGCCAACGGCAAGCCGGTACACTTGATTGGCCTGCTCTCCCCCGGCGGCGTCCACAGCCATGAAGAGCACTTTATTGCCATGGCCGAATTGGCCGCACGCCGCGGTGCTCAGCGTATTTTCATTCACGCCTTTCTCGATGGCCGCGATATGCCACCGCAAAGCGCGCTATCCTCAATAGAGCGTGCCAATGCTCGGCTAGCAGAGCTGGTAGGCGCTGATAACGGCTTTGTAGCGTCAATTATTGGCCGCTTTTATGCCATGGATCGAGACAACCGCTGGGAACGAGTAGAGCAAGCGTACCGCCTGCTGACCGATGGCCATGCGGAACACTACGCCACCAGCGCTGAAGCCGCGCTACGCGACGCCTACCAGCGCGGTGAAACCGACGAATTCGTGACGGCGAGTAGCATACCGCAGAAAGACGGCACCAAAGAGCATGCAGTAACCCTACAGGATGGCGATGCCGCCATTTTCCTTAATTTCCGCTCCGACCGCGCCCGTGAGCTGACCCGCGTCTTCGTCGAACCGGATTTCAAGGGCTTCGAGCGGCGTGTATGTCCTAAGCTTGCGGGCAAGGGGCTGGTGACGATGACCCAGTATGCCGCTGATATCCCCGCCCCCGCCGCCTTCCCGCCATCGGATCTTAACGACACCTTGGGGGAAGTCGTCGCCAAGCGCGGCTTGAAACAGCTGCGTATTGCCGAAACCGAAAAGTACCCTCACGTGACGTTTTTCTTTTCAGGCGGTAATGAAGCTGAGTACGAGGGCGAAGAACGCATCCTGGTGCCCTCACCCCGTGATGTGCGCACTTACGATGAAAAGCCTGAAATGAGTGCCTTTGAGATCACCGACAAACTGGTAGAGGCCATCGATGACGGCCGCTTCGACCTGATCGTTTGCAACTACGCCAACGGTGACATGGTCGGCCACACCGGTGACTTTGACGCCGCGGTAAAAGCCATTGAAACTGTCGACACCTGCGTGGGCCGCGTGGTCGAAGCCATCGAGCGCGCTGGCGGCGCCTGCTTAATTACCGCCGATCACGGCAATGCAGAACAGATGGTGCATCCTGAAACAGGCGCTCCGCAAACTGCTCACACTACCTTTGTGGTACCGCTCATTTACGTTGGCAAGCGCCCAGCCTCGCTTGAAGAGGGCAAACTATGCGACCTGGCCCCTACACTGCTGACCATGATGGATCAACAACAGCCCGAGGCAATGACCGGAAAACCACTGATTCATTACAAGTAGTGCCCATGCGGTGGTATTTAGCAGTGACGCTCCTGCTGGCGTTAGTTTACACGCCAGCGGGTTTCGCTCAGCAGGATGAAAGCGCGGCGCGCCAGCAGTTGGATGCGATTGGCCAGGAGATCGAGTCCGTCGCCCAACGCCTCAGCGCCACTGGTCAAGCCCGCGATGATGCCGAGCGCGAGCTTCAGGAAGTCGAAACGGAGCTTGCCGAAACGCATCAGCGCTTAGACACACTGCAAGCGGAGCGCCGCCAGCTAAACGACGAAACGACCCAGCTACGCCAGCACCGCGATCGGCTAGAGAGCGAGCGCGCCGATCAGTATGCGGCCCTGGGCCAACAGCTTTCAGCGCTTTATCGGCTTGGCCCAACGCCACAGCTCAAGCTGCTGCTTAACCAGGGCGACCCTGCTGAGCTTGACCGTATGCAGGCCTACATGAACCGGCTAACGGAAGCACGTAATCGTCGCTTAGAGGCTATCGCCAAGCTAGACACCGCCCTGGCTGAGACCCAGCAAGAGCTGAGCGAGCGCCAGGCCCGCCTCGATACGTTGGCCGACGAGTTAGAAGAACAAAGCGCGCTGCTTGCCGAGCGCACTACCGAACGGCGTGGCGTTGTTTCTAACCTGGATGACCGTTACGGAAGTGAAGAAGAGCGGCTGGCCGACCTCAACCAAAGCCGTGAAGAAGCCGAGCAAGTGCTGCGCAATATCCAAGCCGAAATGGCAAAACTTGCCGAACCATCGCCCACTACGCATATTGTCAGTACCCAAGGTGATTTACCTTGGCCAGTACAGGGCTCCATCAGTAGCAATTTCCACCATCGCGATGGTGTGCACTACAACGGTATTGTCATTCAAGCCAGCGCAGGCACGCCGGTGACCGCCGTTCATACCGGCCGCGTCGTGTTTGCCGACTGGATGCGGGGGTTTGGCAACCTGCTCATTATCGATCATGGCGACCAAATCATGACGCTGCACGCACATCTGCAGCAGTTCAGCGTTAGACCTGGGCAGCAGGTCAGCCGCGGCGATGAAATCGGCCGTGTGGGGGTCAGCGGTGGTCAGAACCGCGCCGCGCTTTACTTTGAAGTGCGCCGCGGCGGTGAACCCATTAATCCGCAGCGTTGGATTGCGCGCCGCTGACGGGATAAGCTGCACTATTATAAATATCTCAGTTTATAAATGACTCAGTTGTTAATGTTATTCCAGCTACTATTTCAAGGTGACGCACTACGACGCCACCTATCGCCTTGCGGAGTCTGCATGACGCTATCTGTTACCGGGGTATCCACCCCCGCCAAGCGCCTTTTGGCTACCCTGCTGCCGATTGTTTTACTGTCGGCCCCGCTACCGTTACTTGCTCAACCAGCCAGTAGCAGCGTGGTGGATGAGCCTGTCTCTAACGAACTCCCCCTTGAAGATATCCAGACCTTCGCCGAGGTGTTTGAACGCATCAAACGTGCTTATGTTGAAGAGGTTGATGATCGCACGCTGCTGCGCAACGCCATGCGCGGCATGCTGAGCGAGCTTGACCCCCACTCCGCCTACCTGGATGAGGAAGAGTACCAAAGCCTGCGAGAGTCGACCCAGGGCGAATTTGGCGGTATTGGTATCGAAGTGGGCACCGAGAACGGCCAATTGATGGTCATCACGCCTATCGATGACACCCCGGCCTCACGCGCCGGTTTACAGTCCCGCGACATTATCGTGGCCATCGACGGTACGCCTACCGAGAGCATGTCGCTGCAGGAAGCGGTAACCCTGATGCGCGGCGAGCCCAATACCGAGATTCGCATTAGCGTGCTGCGTTCAGGGGAAGACACGCCGCGTGAGTTCATCCTCACCCGCGAAA
The DNA here is from genome assembly GCF_037070215.1 of Vreelandella arctica. Taxonomy (NCBI): domain Bacteria; kingdom Pseudomonadati; phylum Pseudomonadota; class Gammaproteobacteria; order Oceanospirillales; family Halomonadaceae; genus Vreelandella; species Vreelandella arctica. Next base: position 12,080 of record NZ_JBANSN010000025.1, read on the forward strand.
TTATTCGCAGCGAGAGCGTTAAGCACGAGCTGCTTGAACCGGGTTACGGTTACCTACGCATCAGCCAATTCCAATCGCGCACGCCTGACCAGGCCCGCGAAGCGCTGGAGCGCATGGCACAGGGTCAGCCACTGGAAGGGTTAATACTTGATTTACGTAATAACCCCGGCGGCGTGCTGCAGGCCGCCGTTGGCATTACCGACCTGTTCCTGGACGAAGGGCTGATCGTCTATACCGAGGGTCGTCTCTCGGATACCGAAATGTCGTTCTCTGCCTCCCCCGCCACGCCGGCTAATGATGTTCCCCTGGTGGTGCTGATCAACGGCGGCAGTGCATCAGCGGCAGAAATTGTCGCCGGTGCACTGCAGGATCAACGACGCGGTGTGATTATGGGCACCGATAGCTTTGGCAAGGGGTCGGTGCAGCAGATCATGCCGTTAGGCAATGGCGAAGGCTTGAAGCTGACGACGGCGCTCTACTACACCCCCAACGGGCGCTCTATTCAGGCCCAGGGTATTGAACCCGATGTAGAGGTGGTACGCGGCCGCCTGGAAGTAGCCGAGAGCCGTCGTGAAATTCGCGAAGCCGACCTTGAAGGCCACCTAAGCGCCCAGCAGGCGCCCCGTGATCGACAGGAGATGGCCGAGCGGCTCCTTGATGATTACCAGCTCAGTGAAGCGCTTAACCTACTGAAGGCTCTCAACGTCGTCGATCGTCGCCGGGGTTAATTAACGGCAAGTAAGCGGCAGGCGGCCGCGCTCTCCGGTCGCCTGCCGCATCAATACCCGCTTCAGTGGCACCAACTGATTCATGCCGCTCATGCCCAGGTTGCGCATCATCGTCAATGCCGGATCGTGACTGCCAAACAGTACTTTAAAGCCCTTCATCAACCCCAGCATGGCGCTGTTATCAAAGCGCCGACGCCGCTCATAGCGCCTTAGCGTACTCAGTTCTCCCCAAGGAGCGCCACGCTGCCAGGCGTGTACCACCTCTTCGGCCAGCACCGCCGCATCCATCAGCCCCAGATTGACCCCCTGGCCCGCCAACGGATGAATACTGTGGGCCGCATCCCCCACCAGCGCGAAATGCGGCTGCACATAGTGGCGGGCATGGCGCTGCACTAACGGAAAACGGTGGGCCTTGTCGCAGGCAGTAACGCCTCCTAGGCGATGACCAAACGCTTCCCCAAGCGCCTCCCCCAGTGCGTCACGAGACAGCGCGCTCAACTCATCGGCGTGCTCTGGGGTGGTTGACCAGACAATAGAGCAGTAATGCTCATTGCCTTCCACGGTTAAAGGCAGGAATGCCAGCGGCCGGCCATCAATAAACGCTTGCCGTGCCGTGCCACCATGAGGCTTGGCGCACTGTACCGTGGTCACGACAGCATGCTGTTGCATATCGTCGCTGGCGACCTCAATATCCGCCATCTCACGCAGCACCGAGTGAGCACCGTCGGCGGCCACGATAAGCGACGCGTGTAGCTGGCGCCCATCGTCAAGTATGAGCCAATCCCCACTAGTAGCACGATTGCCATTGACAGCATGGCTATTGGCACGCTGCAGCGCTTGCGGGCTAGCACCAAAAAACGTCGTGACGTTGGGATGGTCTAGCACTTGACGATTGAGTGCGGCCAGCGTGACCGTGTTCTCAACGATATGGCCAAGCACCGCCACGCCCGCCTCATCAGCGGAAAAAGCGATTTCGCCACTGCCTTCGGCATCCCACACCTGCATGCCGCGGTAGGGCGTTACCCGGGTTGCCTGCATGGCGGGCCAAGCGCCCACATGCGCCAGCAAGCGCTGGGAAACCGGCGTTAATGCGCTAACGCGCGGAGCAGGTAGCGGGCCAGTGGCCTTATCAAGACCTATTGGCGCAGGCCTTGCCTCGACCAACGCGACTTTCATCCCCGCTTGTGCCAACAGCGCACAGAGCGCGGTACCGACCATGCCGCCGCCGACAATGATGGCCTCAAAGCGCTCAACCGGCGGCTTTGCAGTAGCTGAGTCAGTCTGCATAGAAATCCTTTTAACTAGCGCCAGCGAGCGCAGCTATTGATTGTAGATAGCCTAGCGTTCCAGGCCCATGGCACGTCTGGCCAGTCCTCGTCTTAACGGCCCCACCAGGTTCAGGCCAATCAAGCCAGCCGCACGAGCATGGGGCAACAGCGGAAAGGAGAGCCCGAACAGCCGCACCAGGCCGTCGCTAAAGCGAATCACATTGGCGCGATCCCGTGAGCGCTGCTTCTCGAAGGCCTGCAGTGTGACCATATCCCCCAGCGGTCGCTTCGCCAGTTCCCCCTGCTCCAAGGCATCGACCAGATCCATCACCCCGCGCAGTGCTAGGTTAAACCCTTGCCCCGCGACCGGATGCAGAGCGTGGGCAGCGTTGCCCAATACCGCCAGCCCCGGCCGTACCGGTTCCTCGGCGGTTACCAGTGAGAGCGGATAAGCATGTCGGGCACCCAGCTGCGTAAACCGGCCCACTCGATCACCAAACGCCTGCTGTAGCTGAAGCAGAAATTCACGCTCCGGCAGTGCCATACGCGCTTTTTCGCTACCGCTAGGATGCGTCCATATCAACTCCATGGCTTGACCCGGCAGTGGCAGCAGGGCCATTGGCCCTTGGGCGGTAAAGCGTTCGTAAGCGACCCCCTCATGAGGCTGGCTAACGCCCACATGCGCGATCAAAGCTGTCTGCTGGTAAGGCTCTCGGCGGCTGCCAATACCCAATTGCTCTTTAAGCCCAGACCGCCCCCCATCTGCCAATACCGTCAAGCCAGCAGTAAGCTGGCTACCATCCGAGAGCTTGAGATGATGCCCGCCCGCTACGGGGGTTAGCTGCTCCACCTTCGCGGGGCAGTGCCACTCCAGCGGTAGCTCGGCTAGATGCCGATGCAGTACACGCCCCATCCAGGCGTTGGGAATCACGTGGCCCAGTGCCGCGACGCCCAGCTCGTCAGCACTCAGCCGTGTCGCCCCCAGGCGTCCACGCTCACTGATATGAATACGCTTGATCGGTGTCGCCTCATGACGCATCGCTTCCCACACACCCAACTGCTCGAAGCGCTGAGCAGAGCCTTCGGCGATCGCGCTGGCCCGTGCATCAAAGCTGGGTTGCCAGGCGCTTTCCAGCGACTGCGCCGTTAACGGTGCCGATTCAATCACGGCTACCCGCCAGCCGTAGCGCTCAATCAGCGGCGCAAGAGCACAGCCTAGGCTCGCCCCCACTAACCCACCGCCCACAATCACAATGTCATGGGTCAGCGCTTGAGCAGTGTCATGATCAGTCATCTGTTTAGCCCGTTGCATCGGCTTCTCCCTCGCCATACCGCCGCACTCTAGAGGCAACTAATAATTCGTAACGTAATTTACATAACGTACAATTAATGCTCTAAATACTGGTTATTATTTAGCCATTAAGGCCTCAATATCAGCCACCTGCTTGGGCACGTCCGCCGTCAGCACAGCATGCCCATCCTTCGTCACAACCACATTGTCTTCAATACGAATGCCAATACCGTGATAGGCATCAGGAATATCGTCATCGCTGGGAATATAGAGGCCGGGCTCTACGGTGAGTACCATGCCTGGAGCAAGGGGGCGCGGCGTTTGCTCGTCCAGGCGATAGGTACCAACATCGTGTACGTCCAGCCCCAACCAGTGTGACGTCGAGTGCAGATAAAAGCGTCGATAGCTCTCATCATCAATGCGCGCCTGAACGTCACCTTCCAGCAGGCCAAGTTCAATCAGCCCAGCGGTTAAGTCATGCACCACGCCCTGATGAATATTCGCCAGTGTGGCACCCGGCTGGACAGCGCTAACGGCGCGCACCTGGGCGTCGAGTACAACCTGATACAGCGCCCGCTGAGCATCGCTGAACCGCCCAGTGACCGGAAACGTACGGGTGATATCGCCGGCGTACAGCTCAAATTCGGCGCCCGCATCAATCAATACCAGACCGTCATCACACAGCGGCGCGCTGTTTTCAATATAGTGCAGGACACAGGCGTTGGCACCGCTGCCGACAATCGTGCTGTAGGCCGGGCCACTGGCGCCTTGCCAGACAAACTCATGCTCTAGTTCGGCCTGGAGCTGGAATTCGCTGAGCCCAGGGCGACATACTTGCATGGCACGCCGATGAGCCCGTGCGGATATCATCGCCGCATGCTTGAGCAGGGCAATCTCGGCCTCACTCTTGATCAGCCGCATGGCGTGGATCAATGGACTAATGTCCAACCAGCCCTTCAACGCTGGCCGCCCGCGCCTAAGCCCTGCCTGAGCACTGTGTAGGGCCTCTTCAGCCACGGCGACTGCCTCACCATTATCAAGGGGTAGATAGAGCAATTCGCGCCCCGTCAGCAGCTCGACCAGCTGCTCATCGCGATCCGCGTTTTCGAATGCCTGGTCAATCCCATGCTCGGCCACCACGCCAGCGGCTCCCAGCCGACGCCCTGTCCACGCTTCCATGGTGGGGTCTCGGTCCTGGCAGAACACCACGCTTTCGCCTTCTGCTCGCCCCGGCAGCAGCACCAGCAGCGCGTCCGGTTCGCGAATGCCGGTCAGGTAGTAAAAATCACTGTTCTGACGGAAGGCGAATTCACTGTCCCGTGAGCGGGTCATCAGCCCAGCGCCGGGAAGCACTACCGCGGCGTTATCCGGTAGCTGCGCCATCAAGGCATCACGGCGCTGGCGATACTCCGCTACGCTAATGGCGGGGGGGCGAGGTAACATCTCGGGCAGCACGGTCTCTGACAGCATAAAGGCTCCAGGCTAAGTGATTAATGAACGGGGGCGTCGGTTTGCTCTACTTGCGGCATGCCGGGGTGCTGCTCGGTATACAGCAGCATGGCGGCCATACGAGCATGCTCAGTCAGCGCAAACAGGTCATTTTCGTTCTCGGGGCTGTCATCAATATCGGTATCGATGCGGCCTAACCCTTCCAGGTCACTCAGTGCCTCGCGCAGCGCCTGTGACCAACGCTCACGCAATTCACTGTCAGCTACCTCGTCGACCACCTCGATAAAGCCTAGCGTCCACTCTTTCAGGCCCTGCGCCTGCTCGGCCAGTGAGAACAGTTCATCCGGCAGCAGCGGCGTATAGTCCAGGTCGCTGGCGCTGAGCGCCTCTACGGTTTGCCGCCGCCAGCCTAATAGCCGCTCGGCACTTGGCTGATCGCGTGGCTGTTCAACGCCTAAGCTCTGGCAGACTTCGTCCAACCAGTCCTCAGCACTCACATCGCGCAGCGCCAGCAGCGCGCACAAACGGCCATCCAAGAAAGCCGGAGATTGCATGCTGCCATGCAGTAGAAAAACATCCGCGACGTCAGAAAAGTCCTGACGCTCATCAATCAATGACATAGTATTTGATAACCTCGTATTCATTTGTGGCACTGGGAGTATGGGTGATAGGGCTTGCGCGTTGACCGCGCACAAGCGCCTCTCTTATAGTGAGTGGCACCTATCTTCCTGTGCTGTGATGTTAACGCATTGGGCCCCCTGCTGGCCCGTGCTGGAGTCTTTGATGAGTAATGCCAAGCGGCCAACCAAAGAAATAACCCTGTTAGGGCGCGGCTATATCATTGCCTGCGACACGGGCGAAGAAGCCAAACTTGACCGCGCCGCGCGCTATCTTGATCGCGCTATGCAGGGTATCAATGCCCAAAGCAGCGTACTGGGTAGTGAGCGAATTGCTATCATGGCGGCCCTCAATATCACCCATGAGCTGCTTGAAGCCATGGACGAACACCGCGCCGGTGAGGCGAACCTGAATCGGTTAAATGATCGCCTTGAACGGGCGTTGGCCAAAACACGCCAGCCCTAGTCATTGTTTACCTCAGGCGTTGTTTACCCATACGTTGTTTCCCCTGGACATTGTTTAAAAGCGCTACAAACGGCCTAAAAACTCAGCGAACGTTTCACCCAGCCCTTTGGCATTAGCCATCGCTCTGTTAGGATGGCGGGGTTCTCTGGGGTGTGCGCCAGTCGTTATAGTCCCTCGAGCCTATGCGTAATACCCAGGGGGCCAAATGCTAGCCAGACCCGTGTGCATGTCCGTGCGTCGGAAAGCCTGACGGTTTGGCTGCGGCCACCCACCTGAACCAGTAGGTTCAGGGCCAGAACGACAGCGGCACTCTGGAGAACACCCCTGCAAGAGAGAACCTATGCATGGAAAGCCTCCATCACGACGAGGATAAGCGCGCACTTCGCCGCTTTTTACGTCGCCAACGCCAAGCCCTTTCTCAGCATGAGCAGCGCCTTGCGGCCCAGCGCTTGTGTCAGCACCTGAAAACCCTGCCTGAAATCCGCCGCGCACGGCGTATAAGCCTGTACCTGCCCGTCAACGGTGAAATTGACCCAATGCCGCTGCTTCCCTGGCTGCGCAAACGTAACGTCGAGGTTTATTTACCTGTTTTACGTCCTTTCAGCACGAATACCCTCTGGTTCGTCGCCTACCGGCCCGATACCCCAATGGTAAAAAACCGCTTTGGTATTTGGGAGCCCGATTTACGCTTTAGCGCTCAGCAGCGCAACCGGCTACCGGCCTGGGCGCTAGATACGCTGATTGTGCCGCTGGTTGGCTTTGATGGTAATGCTAACCGCATGGGCATGGGGGGCGGATTTTACGACCGTAGCTTGGCGTTCATGCATCGCCCTGGGCCGTCGCCTACCCTGATCGGCGTCGCCCATGCCTGTCAACAGGTGGCTTCTCTGCCTGTGGAGCCATGGGATGTGCCTTTACAGGTAGTCGTCAGCGACCAAGGCTGCGTACGCCGCCAATAAACCGCTACAAAAAAGGCCGACCCAATAAAGGATCAGCCTCTCTCATATGCTATTTGTCACCTTGCGGGGATTAGCTTCCCGACAACGCCTGCGCATAGCCGGTAGCAAGTACACCTAATGCAAAAACCACCATCAACGCCATTACCATATCAGGCTTCTTCCGCCGCATGCCGCTTCTCCAACACCTTTGCCGTTGCCGAATGTGCTAAATCCACCACACTTTACTGTTTTAAAAGGGTGGCAGATTTGCTTAATTTCGCTCACGACTATAGGGCTATTAGGCCACCGTTGACAACTGGTTTAACGACATTTTTTAGCCCCATTTCTGAGGATTAAGTTACGTTAAGCCACTAGCAGCTCTGACGTTTAAGGTAAGCAACCACTTACACACAACTATTTGCTCATACCTTTTACTCACCGCAAGGCAACTTTAAGCCATAAACAGTCGGTAGGCCGGATTATCGCTTTCGCGCCAGTAACGGTAACCGATGGCGTCTAAATACTCCGCCACATGGGTGCGATCACCGTTGGGCACTTGCATACCCACCAATACGCGACCATAGGCTGCGCCATGGTTGCGATAGTGAAACAACGAGATGTTCCAGTCGTGGGGTAACTGCGTCAAAAAGTTCATCAGCGCACCGGGGCGCTCGGGGAACTCAAAACGGTACACTTCTTCTTCAAAACGCTCGCTGGGACGGCCGCCGCTTAGGTGGCGAATATGCAACTTCGCTAACTCATTGTCGGTCAGGTCTTCCACTTGGTAGCCACCGTCACGCAGCTTGTCGATTACTGCCTGACGATCTTCACCGCCGGGCTTCACCTGCACGCCTACATAGATATGCGCTTCGCTGCTGTCAGCGTAGCGATAGCTAAACTCGGTCACCATGCGCTTGCCCAGCGTGCGGCAAAACTTTTTAAAGCTGCCGGGGTTCTCGGCAATGGTCACCGCCAGGATCGCTTCACGCTGCTCGCCTAGCTCTGTGCGCTCGGCAATGTGCTGTAGGCGGTCAAAATTGGTATTGGCGCCTGAGTTAATGCACAGCAGCGTTTCGCCCTCAGCACCGGTCTGCTGGATATATTTTTTCAGCCCCGCCAGCGAAAGCGCGCCAGAAGTTTCTGCCACTGCACGGGTATCTTCAAAAATATCTTTCACCGCCGCACACATTTCATCGGTATTAACGGTGATAACGCCGTCGATCAGATCTTTGATCAACGAAAACGGCACCTCGCCGATTTGCGCCACCGCAACGCCTTCGGCAAATACGCCCACTTGGTCGAGCACCACACGCTCACCCGCCTCCAATGCGGCTTTTAGGCAGGCACTGTCTTCGGCTTCCACACCGATCACTTTGATATCCGGGCGTAGGTACTTCACATAAGCCGCGACACCGGCGATCAACCCACCACCACCAACCGGCACGAAGATGGCATCTAAACGCCCAGCGTGTTGGCGCAGAATTTCCACGCCGATGGTGCCTTGACCGGCCACAACATCGATATCGTCAAACGGCGGAATATAGGTGTAGCCATGCTCTTTGATCAGCTCTTGTGCATGCTCGACGGCAGCGGCGAAAGCATCCCCTTTGAGGACGACCTTGGCGCCCCGGGCACGCACCGCCTGCACCTTGATATCGGGGGTTATGCGCGGCATCACAATGACGGCTTTGACCCCCATCAGCTTGGCGGCCATGGCCAGCCCTTGGGCGTGGTTACCGGCGGAGGCGGCAATGACACCTTTATCTTTTTGAGCCTGGGTGAGCTGCGCCATTTTGTTATAAGCGCCACGGATCTTGAACGAAAATACCGGCTGTAGATCTTCGCGCTTAATCAAAATCTGGTTGTTGAAACGACGCGACAAAAAGGGTGCAGGGGAAATCGGTGTCTCACAAGCGGCTTCATAAACGCGGGCTTGGAGGATCTTTTTGACGGTTGCTTCGAGCATGCGGGTATCCCAAGAGAAAAACGTGAGCGGACAAAGCTTTCATTGGTAGCAGATTACGTATAGCGGCGTCTAGCCGCGTTTCCATCGGCAGGCAACGTTTAGGTCGTTATACTAGCGCCACTATCTCTTTTCTCTAACTCTCCTCTGACTCACAAGGCTTTTTATGAACCAAGCTATGAACCAGGATGAATTAAAGGCCGCCGTGGCGGATGCCGCCATTGCAGAAATTAAATCTCAATTGGAAAAGGATACCATCTTAGGCATTGGCACCGGCTCCACGGCTAACCTGTTTATTGATCGCCTGGGCCCCCTACGCCATCACTTTAAAGGCGCGGTGGCGAGCTCTAAGGCAAGCGCCGAGCGCCTTGAGAAACTGGGCATTGAGGTGTTTGAGCTCAACAGCGTTGGCACAGTCCCTTTTTACATCGATGGCGCAGACGAAGTAAATGCCAACTTACATATGATTAAAGGCGGTGGTGCTGCGCTAACTCGCGAAAAAATTGTGGCTGCCTGTGCCGAACGCTTTATCTGCATTGCCGATGGCTCAAAGTACGTGCCTCAGTTAGGTCATTTTCCGCTACCGGTTGAAGTCATCCCCATGGCTCGCTCTTATGTCGCCCGCGAGCTGGTAGCGCTTGGTGCCGAGCCGGTTTATCGCCAGGGGGTAGTCACCGACAATGGCAACCAAATCATCGACTGCTTTGAATTTTTGATCGAAGACCCGGTAGCCATGGAGGCGCGTATCAACGCTATCGTCGGAGTGGTGACCAATGGCCTGTTTGCCGCCCGCGGCGCCGATGTTCTACTGCTGGGTACAGCGGATGGCGTAGAGCGAATGGCGCGTTAATCAAAATGCGTCAATAAAGGCACTGCGTTATCGGGGCAACAGCGCTTCTAATCCAGACAGCGTCCGGGCCAATGCGCCTTTTTGTGTTTCAATCGCCGCGCAGCCAGCACGCCCAGCCTGCTGGGCGCGCTCAGGGTTAGCAAAGTAGCCCGCCAAGGCGTCTGCTAACGTATCCGGGCTATCGACCAGCGTTAGTGCCCCTGCTGCTTGAAGCGGCTCAGCCACGTCGGCAAAGTTCTCAATCGAGGGGCCGCTAAGCACCGGCCTGCCTAACGCCGCCGGTTCAAGCACATTGTGCCCGCCCAGCGGCACTAGGCTGCCCCCTACAAAGGCCACACTGCCTGCAGCATAAAGCATCGCCAGCTCACCGAGCGTATCCCCCAGGTAGACCTGGGTTTGCGCTGTCACGGGCTGCTGTTGGCTGCGGCGGCTCACTGTCCAGCCTTCGGTTTTGCAAAGCTTGGCCACCTCATCAAAGCGCTGGGGATGACGCGGTACCAGCACCAGCAGCGCGTCGGGGTAGCGCGCAAGCACTTGGCGGTGGGCCCCAAGCAGCAGTGCTTCTTCGCCGTCACGAGTCGAGCCCGCCACCCAGACCGGCCGCCCACCCCACTCCTGGTGTAAGCGCTCACCCTCTTTAGTACTGCTATCTTGGCTGACTAACTCAAACTTCAGCGAGCCAACAATGCGAGTGATTTCAGCGTTACAGCCGAGGGCATTAAAGCGTTCGGCATCTGCCGGGGATTTGGCGGCGAGCCAGCTAATGTCGGCAAGCATGCTGGTCATCAATGGGCGCAGGCGTTGGTAGCGTTTGAAAGCGCGGGGCGATAAGCGACCATTCACTATCGCCACGGGCACTGCCTGCTGGCGACAGGCGTGAATCAGGTTGGGCCACAGCTCGGTTTCAAACAGGATCGCAAGTTCGGGCTGAACGCTGCGCACAAAGCGTCTGGCAGCACCGGGAAAATCCAACGATAGGAAGCGATGAGCAAGCCTTTCTTGGTCGGCTGCGGTTTGTTCGCCAATGATTGCTTGGGCTTGCTGAGCACCGGTCGCGGTCATGGTGGAGAGTAGCAGGCTATGTGCGGGATAACGCACTAATAGCCCCTCAATCAGCGGTCGAGCGGCGCGCACTTCTCCCACCGAGGCACAGTGCAGCCAAATACGTGGCGCGGGAGGCAGCGGCCCAAGCTGCAACCCCAGCCGCTGAAGGCGGGAGTAAGTGGGTACTTGCTCACGCCAGATACGCCAGCCAATCAGCGGTGAGAGCGCATACAGGGCCGCTGTGTAGGCAAGCCGAGGCCAGGTGGATGAAGCCATTAGCGCTCGCGGTCTAAAATGGAACTAATCATCGCCGAGGTCGAAACACCATCTTCAAAGCCCAGTACCTTGACCTCTCCGCCATTAGCGATAACTGCCGCGCCCCCGGCGATATCTTCTGGCCGGTAATCGCCCCCCTTGACCAGAATATCCGGCAACACCGCTTCGATCAGCGCCTGAGGGGTGTCGTCACTAAAGGGCACCACCCAGTCGACAGCGCCCAGCCCCGCCAACACTTGCATGCGCCGGTTAAGCGGATTAATCGGACGTTTTGGCCCTTTCAGGCGGCCGATGGAGGCGTCGTCGTTAACCGCAACGATCAAACGGTCACCCAGGCGTTTGGCCTGCTCCAGATAAGCCACATGGCCCGCGTGTAGAATATCGAAACAGCCGTTAGTCATCACCACCTGCTCACCACGCAGCTGAGCGGCGCGCACGGCCTCAACCAGCACGGTAGGCTCAATCACGCCAAATTCAGCCAGCTTATCGCCGTGTAGCGCGGTGTAGAGCTCGGCGATCGAGAGCGTGGCTGTGCCCGGTTTGGCCACTACCAGCCCTGCCCCCAAATTGGCCAGCATCATCGCTTCAGGAAAGGCATGCCCTGCCGCTAATGCCAGTCCCATCAAGCCAATCACCGTATCCCCTGCCCCTGTCACATCGAAGACTTCTTGAGCCCGGGTCGGCAAATGCAGCGGCGCGTGCCCTTCGCGAATCAGCGTCATGCCTTTTTCGCTGCGCGTAATCAGCAGCGCTTCCAGCTCAAGCTCGGCACGTAGCGCTTCGCCTCTCGTGGATAGTTCCGCATCGGTTGCGCAGGCACCGACCACCGCTTCAAACTCCGTCAGGTTGGGTGTAATTAAACTCGCCCCGCGGTACTTGCTGAAATCTTGCCCTTTCGGGTCGACCAGAACCCGCTTGCCCTGGGCCCTTGCATTGGCTATCAGGTTCTCTACTCGGTTCAGCGTGCCTTTGCCGTAGTCGGAGAGAATCACTACGTCGCAGTCGGGGAGCGCCTTTTCTACCTGGGCCAATAGTTCACTGGTATCGACGCTGTCCAGGCGCTGCTCGAAATCCAGACGCAACAGTTGCTGGTTGCGACTCATCACGCGCAGCTTGGTGATCGTTGGTATTTCAGCGCTGCGCTGGAAGTAAGTGCTTACATCGGAAGCAGTCAAGCTGGCTTCGAGCAGTTTTGCATTTTCATCATCACCGACTACACCCGCCAACACTGCGTGGCCACCTAGCGAGGTAATGTTCAACGCCACATTGGCCGCGCCGCCCGGGCGGTCTTCAACATCTTCCACGCGTACCACCGGTACGGGCGCTTCCGGAGATATGCGTGAGGTACCGCCATGCCAGTAGCGATCCAGCATCACATCGCCGACCACCAGTACACGGGCATGTTCTAACGCGGTTAAATCAATCTTCATCGGTGCTCCCTGCGCTGGCAGTCAAAGCAGTATGGGTCAGCAGTGTATCCAGTTTAGCGATAACGTCATCGGCTTTTATCAGCATCATGGCGCTTGGGTGGCGCACCCGTTGACCCCAATTCACTTCGTCTACTGACTTATGTAGATAGGTGCGTACCGCCTGAGGGTAAGCATTAACCGCAAAGTCGCGCCACAAATAGGGGGCGGCCCGCTGGGGATTGGTCGACGCGTACAGGCCCAGTGCTGGGGTTCCCATCGCATTGGCCATATGAATAGGCCCGGTATCCGGCGCGATCACCGCTTGAGCGTGATCAATCAGGGCCAACACCCCTTTCAGGGAGGTGCCGCCAATGGCGTTAATCACACTACCGGGCTGGCAAAGCGCTTCGATTTGATCGCCGATTTCCCGCTCCAGGGCGCTGCCGCCACCGGTCAGCACGCTTTTGAGACCATACTGCACCCAGGCATGCTCAATGACGCTGGCATAGCCCTCCACTGACCAATTGCGAAAGTTGCGCAGGCGCACGTTGCTGCAAGGGTTGATCACTAGGTAAGGCGCCTCACCACTGATAACCTGCGCTTCGTTGCGCGCGGTGTCGGTAACCGGCAGATTCCACTCTAACCGTTCATCCTCTACCCCCAGCACCCGGGCGAAGTCCATGAATGACTCCAGTACATGGGCATTGGGGTGCGGCGCAAGCTGGTGCTGGGTGAACCAGTGCTGAGCATCTTTGGCGCGCGCCTTGTCATAGCCCACGCGTACCTTGGCTTTAAGCCCAAGGGACAGCACGCTGGCACGGATGGCCTGTTGCATATGCAGCAGTACATCGAAGCGCGTATCGGCAAGCTGTCGCCAAAGCGCACGCATTCCGGCAATACCGGTCGCTTTGTCGTAAACAACGAACTCGACCCCGGAAAGCCCCGCCAGTAGACTGTGCTCCCCCTTGCCGATAATCCAGGTAATGCGCGCATCGGGCCACTGGCGCTGCAACGCCCGTACCGTGGGCACGAGATTGCACACGTCTCCTAGAGCGGAGAGGCGCAAAATGGCAATGTGGTTAGGCTGAACAGGCAGAGAGGGCTTCATGCGCTTAGCGGCACTCCGGCAGAAAAATGGGCTGATTTTACATGATGTAGACAGTTTATGTGACGCGCCGGGAACACACCAAATGGATCCTGCTCTGTTCACTGATGAATACTGGCGTGAACAGGGATTAATAGTGGGTGAAGCCCCAGGCCGGGGCAGCAGCCTGTTTTTACAGGTAACTCCGACCGAACAGTGGGTGTTAAGGCCCTATTGCCGAGGCGGCATTGCAGCCAAGCTCAGTGAAAAACGCTACTTATGGACCGGCGCTGAGCGCACTCGAGCATTTCGCGAGCTACGATTGACTGCTGCGCTTTTCGAGCAAGGCCTGCCAGTGCCCCGTCCTGTAGCAGGCTGTGTTATCCGCTATGGGCTTACTTATGAGGCCGCGTTGATTACCGTGCGTATTGCCGGTGCAAAAGCGCTGGCCGAGCTGTTGGTCAACGATCAAGCTGATGAAGCGCTGTTACACCGCGTCGGCGGGATAATTCGACGCTTTCACCAAGCAGGGCTAGATCATGTCGACCTGAACGCGCGTAATATTTTGATCGACCCCAGTGGTGAGCCTTGGCTGATTGATTTTGACCGCTGCAGGCTGCGCTCTCCAGGGAAGTGGAGGAAAACGAATTTAGAGAGACTGGAGAGGTCTATACACAAATTTAAACCTGCTACGCCAACCTCCCCTATCATTCAAGGATATAGAGCAACAAGCTGACCTACGCTTTATTGAACTCGGTTACAGTTTTTGAATTATGAGGACTAGGCCTGGGTTAATCGACGACGACGGCGAATCTTAGGCTGCTTGAGTGCTATACGGATGCGTTCCCTCCACGATAGCGAGGACGCCAATGCCTTGCTATCAATAGGCCAAGCAGTATGGCGAGAATAGGCAATAAAGTCTTCCTGGAAAGGATGCACACATTTGGCATGCCATGGCTTAATCGACCCAATGAAGTGCACGATACGCGGATGGCGAATAGCCGTTTCCAGAGAGGCCATATGGGGAACCAGATGCGGGTAGCGCTTCTCTACAGCCGCATAGGCCGTCGGTTGAAAATTCCACTCAACCGGTAGCGAGCACCAATCCCCTTCCAGTATCCGATTCAGGGCATCCTGGTCTGGATACCGAAAGTTGTCGCCCTCTCTCTCAAGACACTCCAGAGCCCTTTCACCCACACGCTTTTCACGCCAAGACATCAGATCGATCAGCATTACCCCTGAGTTGAAGTAGCCATCTGGTAACTTTCGAGCCCCCCCGCTGGAAGAGCTATATAGGTTAATGGTAGCCGCAGCGATATAACCATGGAGCGGCATAGACCATAACTCGGAGAGGTCGCTTCGAACTAACACATCACAGTCAAGGTAGATGATGCGTTTACAATCGGCAGGCAGATAACGATGCATCAGCAGGCGAAGCAGCGCCGCGAGACCAAAGCGACCCGCCTTGAGTCCTTGCAACGCCGCCACGTCGACGTCGATGATATCAAGGGCAGCGTCGGATCGCTCAACGGATTCGCGTAGGCTATTTTTAGTTTCCTCGCTCACGCCAGGCGTCAGCATGAAAAAGCGGATCTGTTCAATATTAATGGCATTGGCAATAATCGAAGCCATAACCACAGAACCATACCGAGCATAGGAATCATCTGCACACAGAACAATATTCATTGTGCCTCTGTATTGGTCAGGCGTTTTTCACCGAACAGATAGAAAGACATCCCGATCCCACCGAAAATGATGAAAAAATACATACCGGAACTGAAAATCAGGTAGGACTCAAATAAGTTTATGATGAAGAAAAAGGCCCACGATGCGAGCATTCCCATCCCCAAATATTGGTGCCCCCCCCCAAGTAATATAATTGTTCCTCGGAGCACCATCACCGTCAGCGCAGTCAGCGCTGCCAGCCCTAAGACACCATACGCCAATAGGATTTCCAGGTAGACGTTATGGAAATGTCCAAACATTTCTTTTATCCACTCGGGAAAAGGCCCTTCATCAATCAGCGAGTTTCGGCTTTTAGGTCCCCATCCCGTCAGGGGCCTTTCCTTAACTTTTCCCCATCCATACACCCAGGTATGAATACGAATCCCAATACTACTGAGAGGGATGTCATCTAGATTGCCTTGTCCGATAGTTTCGATCACATCCTGCTCATCTAACAGCCGCTTTTCAATGACCGGCACCATCGTGATCATTATAAGTGTGAACACACCTACTAGGGCAACAGCTGGAAACACTAGTTTGGGGCGCAACCAACGTCGCTTTCTTTGCTTAACGAAACGAAATAAGTTAATGACAATTAAGCTTAGTAATATCACGGTCAGGGCTAACCAGACCGCCCGAGTTTGGGTCACAACGACGCCCACCAAACCAAGTAGCGTCAAGACCAATGCCAGACCCCATTCGGGTTTATTAGCGCCGCAGCGAAGACAGCTGACAAACCAGCCCCCTCCCATGATCAGCAGTAGACCCAAGTAAAAGGCTGTATGTTGGGCATTAGTGTACCCAAAATCGACTCGAACGCCTGATAGCCCCGCCATCCAAGTTTCAGTGTTTGAATTAATAACTAAAGAAGTGACGATTCCAGCTAAAAAGATAAACAATAAATACTTAGCGGCATTTATAGAGCCTCTCAGCCACCAGGCCACTGCGATACAAAGGAAGAGTTTGGTCATATGCCGTGCAGCTTTGATCTGCCCATCAGCTACATCTGGAAAGCGTTCTATCGCAAAGAAATGCACTCCGACCTGAAGTGCAACAAAAGCGATTAAAAGTAGAAAAACTTTATTCCACTTAACCGTTGGGTCAGGCTCTCTGAACCAAGCAATGACAAAGCATAAAAGGAATACTGACTCCGCCGCACGTGAGACGTCAAAATTGATAAGCCACGAAAAAGCATAAATAGATAATGCGATCCAACCAACAGCATTATTTTTTGTCTTCCAACCGCATTGCGGCCTTTCTCTAACCCGTTCCATCTATCAGCCTACTCCTGTTGTGAGTTCTCCGCCTGCCTCGAAATACCCAGCGAGTCGCTCGTTGCTCACCAAGTGTTATCATTTGATTCTTTCAAAGGCATTAGGATACCAGAAACCACACTGGTGCTAGCCTAATTCATATAGGGATAACCTGCTGCGAAATCTTAGCAGGGCATCAGCAGATGCGATTGCAAACAGATGGCTAGGTGGATAAGGTCTTGGGCATCTTGAGCTGTTTTTTGAATCAAAATAATGGTGTAATTTATTGATTAAGATAGATATTATTGTTTAGACTCTTTCTATGACCTTTCTCTTTCAGACCTGTTTTAGAAATAATCTGGGCTCCTTCGCTAACGAAAACCATGGCACGTCGATAGCCTTCTCTCACTTGCCTATTACTTGTATGGGCACTTTCACTCAATAATGTCATGAAATTATTCACATCTCCTAAGTCATCCTGTCATAGCGCCTGAAGCATGCGCTATCCTGGTTTAATAATCGGCGCCAGCGCGACTAAACAACCCTGTCATGCAACTTCCGCCACACCAAAAGGACTCGCCTACATGAAGGTATTAATTGTCGTGCGTACTTTAAAAATTGGCGGCATGGAGCGAGTCGCGGTAAACCTTGCGGATGCCTTTGCCGAGCACGGCCATGAAAGCCACCTAATGTACTTCAAGCCGCGCCCTCCTCAACTTGAACCAGGTAACGAACAGGTAAACATTCACCACTTCGCTCTTTCTCAGGCCATGTGGATGTCAGGGGTAGGGGGCATGATCGAGATTGCCGCACGCCTGCTGAATAGCGTGGTACGAAAAAGCTATTTTCTACTGTCAGGCTGGTGGGGCGGAAAGCTTTTTCGTCGTGAGATACGCAGGCTAGAGCGCCAATATGGCACTTTTGACCGCATTATTTTTCGCGGCATTGGCACCTTTGAAACGGTATGGTCCTTCAAAGATCCCCGCGCCTGTTACGTCCTGGAAAATATAGTTAAAACCTCTCCTGGACATACTCCCTGGCTGGAGCGACTCAAGGCACGTTGCTTGTTTCATGACAAACACTTGATAACCGTCTCGCACGGCGTCGAAAAGCAGATTGCCACGGCTATGCAAGCGCTGACGGTGCAGCCGCTATCGCTGCGTACGATCACCAATCCATGCCCCATAGCGGCTATCCAAAGCGCAATGCACGAAGACACACCCGAACGGCCCACCACCCCTTATTTACTTAACGTCGCGCGCTTGGTGCCGCAGAAGAACCACCACCTGCTGCTGCGGGCATATGCCAAAATGCAAACTCATCTACCACTGGTCATTGTCGGTGAGGGGCCATTACGCAGCGAGCTGGAGGCGCTAGTCGCTGAGCTGGGTATTGCTGAACGCGTTACGTTTGTCGGCCGCCAATTAAACCCCTACCCTTGGATGCATCATGCACGACTATTTATCTTGAGTTCTGCGCATGAAGGCTTGGGCATCGTGCTGCTGGAAGCGCTGGCCTGCCAAACGCCAATTGTATCGGTCGATTGCCCAGGTGGGGTACGTGATATTATGACCGGCGAGCTGGAGGCTTATCTGTGTGAAATGACACCAGAGGCTTTAGCAGCCCGTGTCGATGCTGTTCTTGTAGCTGACGGCTACGCGATTGATGAGCGTTGGCTGGAACGCTTTTCCCCAGCACAAATTACTTCTGCCTTTTTGCAAGAGATGCCTGCTTCATGATTTCGGCCAATATTATTACCTTTAACGAAGAAGCCAATATTGCCGACTGCATTGCGTCAGTTCGCCAAGTATGTGGCGACATCGTGGTGGTAGATTCAGGAAGCCAGGATCAAACCACTACCATTGCTCGCGAGCTAGGCGCCAGGGTGGTTCAACAGGCCTATCTCGGTGATGGCATCCAAAAAAATATTGCACTTGAGCATGTGGAGCACGACTGGGTGCTCAGCCTGGACGCCGATGAACGTTTAACAACAGAAATGGTCGCAGCCATTCGTCAGCTTGACCTTGCGGCCACCGAGCATGATGCGTTTGCCTTTCGTCGGCGAAACATGATCGGTTCGCGCTGGATCAGGGTCTGTGGCTGGTATCCCGATTACTGTATTCGTCTCTACAACCGACAGCATGCACGCTTTGCGGACGTTAAGCAGCACGCTAGCGTAGTAGCCGCGAATCCCAAAAGAATCAACGCCGATATTGTGCACCACTCGTTCGAAAACCTGGGGCAGTTATTTGCGAAGCCAGGACGCAATTTCAGTGGTCGTGCAGCGAAGATCATGTTCCAGAAAGGAAAGCGCGCCAATGCATTTTCACCGTTTGTACATGGCCTGAATGCCTTTGTACGCAAATATATATTTCAGCGAGGCTTTATGGGCGGGGTCGATGGAATGACCGTAGCAATCAGCGCAGGACTCAATAGCTACTTGAAGTACGCCAAGCTACTCGAATACCAGCGTGACCCTAAAGTGCTTGAAGCAGAAGACTTTAATAAGATTTGGTGATTCATGCACATTACTCATGTAAATCTGGCACGAGGTTTTCGCGGTGGCGAGCGCCAGACTGAGCTATTAATTGAGACGCTGGCAGCGCAGCCTTCGAATCACGTTACACAGACACTGGTTTGCCGACAGGACTCTCCCATGCGTCAGCACCTGCTCGACGTAAAGGGGCTCCGTTTTCAATCAGCCAATCATCAATTGGCTGGACACTATCGATTAGGTGATACCCAGCTTGTTCACGCTCATGATGCAAAAGGTGTTCATTGGGCTTACTTACACTATCGCCTAACAGGCACACCCTATTTAATTACTCGACGCGTTGATTCGCCTGTCAAACGTAAGTGGTTTAACCAGCAATGTTATTCTCATGCCTCCGCACGAGTTGCTCTTTCCCATGTTATAAAGCGTCTTCTGGAAGCAAATCAGTGGGGCGACGTTAAATTAATAGCAAGTGCTTACGCTCGGCTAGCCCCTTCACCTGACGCCACACGTATTTTTCGCGAGGATTTTGCCAATAAATTTTTGGTAGGCCACGCAGGGGCCGTGGTTGATCGCCATAAAGGGCAGCGGTTATTACTGCAGGCGGCGCAGAAACTTGAGCGACAAGCGCCTGATATACAGTTTATTTTTTTAGGTGACGGCGAAGATGCAAAAACGCTAAAAGCAGAATCCTCGTCACTTAGCAATGTTTCCTGGCTAGGATTTAAAAGCAATATTGCCGACTATCTAGCTGGCCTGGATGTGTTTGCATTTCCTTCACGCAATGAAGGCTTGGGCTCCGTTTTGTTGGATGTAATGCAGTTAGGTATTCCTGTCATCGCTACTGACGTTGGTGGTATACCCGATATCGTTCAGCATGAGCAGACGGGGTTACTCATACCAAACAATGATGCAAATGCATTAGCCAACAGTATTATGCGATTAAGAGACGACGCCGCTCTTCAGCAGCGGTTGGTTCATAGAGCCACTGAGCGTTTAGATCAATACAGTCCTCAGTCAATGACAGCATCATATTGGCATCTCTATCAAGCAATCGTGAGTTAATGGCTATGCTTGTTGCGAAAGCGCATAAGAACCTTCACAAGCTGGTTTTTTATGTTCAACATACTGCTCATCGCCTGATCCCCACTGCTTTATTACAGTGGCAGCGGAAACGCTTGTTACGCTCACTAAAGCGCTTATCGAAAGAAGAGCAGAAAAAAATACTTTATCGCGTTAATTACTGTAATAGTCTCGATAACTGCACTGAACTACCTGATCAGGCAATAAGCTTATCTAATTTTAAACGTGAAAAAAGCGGAACCTACTACTTGGACCTGCTGGGCCTATTGCGTTACTTTTCGCCCGAGCTGAAGTTCTGCTATCTCTTCGGCGATGTAACAACGGTACCAAGCGTGGCTACCTTGGTAAAAAGTCGCCCTATTAATAAGCATAATCAAAACTCGGTATTACTTAAGTTAAATCGCGTACGTCACTACTATACGGTCAAAGACCCTATTCCCTATGATGACAAGCTTGATCTTGTCGTGTGGCGGGGAGCTTGCCACCAAGATCATCGACGCCAATTCGTGCGGGATTTTCATGATCACCCTTTATGCAACGTGGGTGATGTTCACAAAAATGCTCTGGGTCAGCCTTGGCATCGTCAATTCATGTCGGTGCAGGAGCAGCTGAAGTATAAATTCGTACTCAGTATCGAAGGAAAGGATGTTGCCACAAACCTTAAATGGATAATGGCCTCTAATTCCCTCTGCTTGATGAGACGGCCTCGCTTTGAGACATGGTTCATGGAGGGCACTCTGTTACCCGGCTATCACTATGTTGAGCTCAAGGAGGACTACTCGGATCTTGAGGAGAAAGTCACCTATTACCAAGAAAACCCCGACGCCGCCAAAAGGATCATTGCCAACGCGAACTGCTACTTTTCTCAATTCATGGATACAGAACGGGAACGCTTAATCAGCCTATTGGTTATGCAGAAATATTTTGAGTATACCCAACAGTCTTTCAGTAGTTGTCGTTTTAACTAACACCTCTGTTGTCATTCTGTAGACAATTACGTCACTTAATTTTTTGGACATTTAAGCTAGTGACAAAAAATTACACGCAAAGGATAATGCATGTATTTTTCATACAAAAGTATAGTCAAGAAAATTGAATGCAGCGAAAAGCTAATTTTAAAGGATGCTAATATTTTATCTTATGGTAATAAACGTATTTGCTACTACCACGCAAAAAAACCTTCAAAACTAATTAAAATTTCTCGCGATCTAAAACATTGGAAAGAAGGCCATAAGCAAAGCCTAACAGAATGGTATGTATCAGAAAAAATTAAATCAGCAAAAGGAGAATGTCCAATAAGCCTTTGTCATCATTGGATAAAGACGGATAAAGGACCTGGCTTGTTGGTAGATCGAATTAGCGATGATAAAGGTGAATCGCGAACGTTAAGGAAGATTTTATTTAAAAGAGAGCTCACCGTTAAAAAAGCGATAGAATTAGTGGAAGAAACGATCCAGATTTTCTCTACTTTTGGAGTTCCGGCATCAGATTTTAATATTGATAATTTCATTCTAGACGGCACTCATGATGAATATAGAATTGTTATGGTTGATGGGTTCTCACCCAAAAAAACAAATTTTAAAGCATACTTACTTCTCAACAGCCGTGTATTAGCAAACCTTTACGCCAAACGTAAATGGAGATTAATAAAAGATAAATTCACCTACTGTGCACAAAAAGTTTATGCTGGTGATTATAATTTTGCCGCAGCCATGCCTCTGAGTGATACCTCAAACAGTGATGGTCTCAAAGCTAATCAATGAAATGAATTTGCCTGAAAAAGTAGGTTGCATATGAATCCTCGTGCTATTCGAAAAATAGCAATCATCACTATCGGCCTTTGTCTGGGCTATACCGTCACGGTACTAACCCGCCTGCCTTGGTGGACGCTATTTTTTGTGGCGGCCGTATGGATTGGTGTGGGCTTAAAGCTGCGCTGGGGCCAACCTGCCAATGCCCGTTACCGCAAAATGTGGCCCTGGTCGCTGTTGCCGCTAAGCCTGTGGGGCGTTTACGTCTACTTGGCAGATAGCTTCGGCATTGTCGATCTGGGCGCGGTGTTTTTTCATCTCCAGGCAGGCATGGCCGAGCACGGCGGCGCTGGTAAAATGCTTACCGCGGTGCTTTATACGCTGATCATGATTGGCGTGCTGGCATCCGTCACGTGGTTGTCCCGTCATGACCAGCGCTGGCGGTTAGCCGAGCGCTTTTTCGCTATTTTGTTATTGGCAAGCAACCCGCTGCTTTTTGGCCTGGGCCAACGCAGCGCAGCTATTGTTACCGACGATGGTGCTTGGCTTGATCGTCGCTATAAGCCGCCCCCCGCTGAAGCGCTTAGTGACGCCCCGAACTTACTCCTTTTGTATCTAGAAAGCATTGAGCGCACCTACGCCAACGATATATTCGAGGATGCCTATGCCAATCTCAACACACTGGGTGAGCGAGGCGCGGTCTTTGAAGGTGTCCGCCAAATGGATAACACCGGTTGGACAATGGCGGGAATGATTGCCAGCCAATGTGGCGTGCCTTTAATGCCTGCGGGCCTCCTTCACGACAGTCAGTTTGACCCTCTCTCTAAGGTCGTTCCCGGCGTTGATTGCCTTGGCGATATACTCGCGGCGCAGGGCTACCAGCTCAGCTACTTGGGTGGTGCCAGCACTCAGTTTGCAGGCAAGGGGATTTTCTATCGCGGCCACCAGTTCAACACCGTAAAAGGGCGTGAAGAGTTAGAGCCACAGCTGACAGATCCCGAATATGTAAACAGTTGGGGGCTTTATGACGACACGCTTTATGACATTACCGCCGACGAAATACGGCGACTGGACAAAGAGAATAACGGCCCCTGGGGCGTGGTAACTCTTAATTTAGCAGGTCATGCACCCAATGGTTACCCCTCTCAATCTTGCGTAGAACAACAGGGCGAATTTGACGGGCAGGATATTCTTTACTCCGTAGAGTGCTCAACGTGGCTGGCCCGAGATTTAATTGAGCGTTTGGAGTCAGAGGGGCTTCTCGACAACACATTGGTCGTGGTTCTCAGCGACCACCTGACCATGCGGGTGTCGGTGTGGGATCAGTTGACCGCTTTAGACCGCGACAACACGCTTATCATGCTGGGTGATGATATTCAGCCACAGCGTATTCGCCGTGATGCCACCATGCTGGATGTCTTCCCCACCGTGTTGGATGCGCTGGGCTTTCGCTTGGAAGGCCAGCGTGCGGGGCTGGGCACGTCATTATTTAGTGATCAGCGTACGCTGGTGGAAGCACATGGTATTGAAGTGCTCAATGAGCGCCTACAGGAAGAGACAGCGCTGCAGCACCGCCTCTGGGAAGGTATCTCACCCCAGCGCCGTGAGCTCGACGCGTCCTCTTCTCAAGAGCAAACCGTAGAGACACCCGCTGACCGAGCCGATGAAGTGGAGCTTATCCATTAGCTATCACGCTCTCCCGTTGATGAGCCGCGTGAACCTGTTCGTAGACCTGGTCAACGCTCAGTTGGTTAAGGCAGTTGGTATGCCCCAATGGGCACGTGCGCTGAAAGCAGGGAGAGCAAGAGAGCGCCAGGTAGTGAATCACTGCATTATCGGTCAACGGCGGCGTGTAGGCGGGCGATGAAGAGCCATATAGCGCATGGATGCGAACGCCTACTGCTGCGGCCACATGCATTAATCCCGAGTCATTGGTGACCACTTGCCGACAGTCCGCCAGCAAGTCAACGGCATCGGCCAACTGTGTTTTGCCGCACAGGTTATGGGCATGGGCAAGCCCCTGCGTTATTTCCTCGCCTGCTGGGTGATCCTTGGCGCCGCCCAACACCCGTACTTCAAAACCTTCTTCTACCAAGCGTTTTGCTAACGTGTGAAAGTAACTGATCGGCCACTGCTTGGCGGGGCCGTATTCAGCGCCCGGCATCATACCAATCGCCGTGCGTGATGAAAGCGAATGCGTCAGGCGTAAATTAACCAGATTATCGCGATCAATCTGCAGCCGCGGCTTGGGCAATACAAAGTCGCCGCTGGTCGCTTCTTCAAGGGGCAGCCCTAGCGAAACAAAGCGCTTTACCGTTTGATCCAGCACCTGCTTGTCGAGCTTACGGCGCTCCTTGAGAAGACCGTAGCGATGCTCGCCCACAAAGCCAATACGCTCGGGAATGCGTGCCATAAAAGGCACCAGCGCGGCCTTCCACGAACGCGGCAATACAATCGCGCGATCGAATCGCCCCCTTAGGCGGCTGGCGAGTTCGCGGCGGCTAGCCAAGCCAAATTCGCCATGACCAACTGCCAGCGGCAACACCTCATCCACCTCGGGCATGCGTTCTAAAATAGGCTGCGACCACGCGGGCGCGACCACCCCTATCGTAGCGCCTGGCTGGCGGGCTTTTAAAGTCATAAACAGGCTTTGTGCCATGACCATATCACCGACCCACGAAGGGCCAATTACCAGCAAGCGCTGAGCCGAGTTAGCCATTTAGCCACCCCAAGTAGGCCTTAACCCCTTGAGCAACGGTTTTAAACTCCACATCGCAGCCACTGGCGCGTAGCTGGTTAATGTCAGCCCGGGTATAACTCTGATAGCGTCCTTTAAGTTCTTCGGGGAAGGCAATGTAGTCAATCTCACCTTTACCGTAAAAATCGATAACGGCTTCACCAATCGCTTTGAAAGGCTCTGCACGACCAGTACCAAGATTGAAGATGCCCGACTGGTCTGGATGATCCAGAAACCAGAGATTCACATCGACCACATCGCCCACATAAACGAAGTCGCGGCTCTGCATACCCGCCTCATACCCGCCATAGGCGCCGAACAATTTCAGGGTTTCGCCGTTACGGATTTGCAGATGATTATGGTACGCCACGCTGGCCATTTTGCCTTTGTGCTGTTCCCGGGGGCCGTAGACATTGAAGTAACGAAAGCCCACCACTTGTGTGGTCAACTCGCTCCACCGCGCACGCACGTGCTGATCGAACAGCAGTTTGGAATAGCCGTAAACGTTGAGTGGCTTTTCGCACTCCGGTACCTCTTTGAACACCTCGCTGCCGCCATAGGTCGCCGCCGATGACGCGTACAGGAAGGGAATCCCTTGCTGCTCGCAGTAGTTAAGCAGCACTTTGGAGTACTCGAAATTATTTTCCATCATGTAGTGGCCATCCCACTCGGTGGTATCCGAGCAGGCGCCTTCGTGGAAAATGGCATCAATGGTAGGCAAGTCGACGCTTTCCCCTTTCAGGGCAGCTTTTACTCTGGCAAGGAAGTCATCTTTATCCAGATAATCCGCCAGCGTGCAGTCGGCTAGGTTGACGAATTTTGTGCCATCGCGCAGATCATCGACCACCATTACATCGTTTCGGCCACGGGCGTTCAGTGCTTTCACTATGTTGGCCCCGATAAAACCGGCACCGCCTGTTACCACAATCATACTGTTCTCCTTACCTAACGCGGCTTGTTGGCATACGTGCCTATAACCCATCTGCCTAGGATTGTATACTTGACGCCTTATGAATTCATGGCCAACGGTGCTTTCCGCGATGAGTGTTTCGACAAACCAATCGACACCTGATGTGTCGACCTTTCAAGGCTTGATCCTTGCTCTGCAGCAGTACTGGGCAGAACAAGGCTGTGTCATCCTTCAGCCGCTCGATATGGAAGTCGGCGCGGGCACCTTCCACCCCGCCACCTTCCTGCGGGCGATTGGCCCCGAAACCTGGAACGCGGCCTATGTGCAGCCTTCAAGGCGCCCTACTGATGGCCGCTATGGCGAGAACCCTAACCGCCTTCAGCACTACTACCAGTTTCAGGTGGTGATGAAGCCATCGCCCAGCAACCTGCAGGATCTTTATCTGGGCTCACTCAAGCGGCTCGGTCTCGACCCACTGATTCATGATATCCGCTTTGTCGAAGATAACTGGGAATCCCCAACGCTAGGTGCCTGGGGCCTGGGCTGGGAAATCTGGTTAAACGGCATGGAAGTCACCCAGTTTACCTATTTTCAGCAGGCAGGTGGCATTGAGTGCTACCCGGTTACCGGCGAACTGACCTATGGGCTTGAGCGTATCGCCATGTACCTGCAGGACGTCGACAGCGTCTATGACCTGATTTGGGCCATTGCCCCAGACGGTAGCAAGGTCACCTATGGCGATGTGTATCTGCAAAACGAACGCGAGCAGTCCACTTACAACTTTGAACATGCCGATGTGGATCAGCTATTTGCTAACTTTGACCATCAGGAAAAAGAGTGTGGCAAATTGCTCGCCGCCAGCCTGCCGCTACCTGCCTACGAGCAAGTTCTGAAGGCATCGCATACATTCAATCTGCTGGACGCCCGTCACGCTATCTCGGTTACCGAGCGTCAGCGTTTTATTTTACGCGTTCGCACCATGGCCCGCGATGTGGCCACCGCCTACTTTGAGTCGCGCAAGGCCGAAGGTTTCCCTATGGCGCCAGAAACACTTCGCCGAGAACTGTTACAAGAGCTACTCGCCGATCAGGGAGACGACTAATGGCTGTTAATACGCTTTTACTAGAACTGGGTGCAGAAGAGCTACCGCCCACGGCCCTGGATGCGCTTTCCGATTCGTTTGCCGCAGGCATTGAGAAAGGCCTGCAAGATGCCGACGTTCCCTTCTCCGCCGTGACTGCTTTTGCGACCCCGCGTCGTTTAGCGGTTCAAGTACGTGAGCTGGCCGATAAACAGCCTGACCGCGACGTTGAGCGCCGTGGCCCCGCGCTGGCGGCGGCCTTTAAGGATGGCGTTGCCACGAAAGCTGCAGAAGGCTTCGCCCGCTCCTGCGGGGTTAGCGTCGATGAGCTGATTCATTTGGAAACCGATAAAGGCACTTGGCTTGGCTACCGCGAGCAGCAGCCGGGTGAGTCTATTCAAGCGCTGCTGCCCGAGATTATCCGCAAAGCCATCAGCGCCCTCCCGGTGCCTAAAAACATGCGCTGGGGCGCTTCACGGGTTGAGTTCTCGCGTCCGGTTCATTGGCTGGTAGCACTTTACGGTAGCGATGTCGTGGCTGCTGAGGCGCTAGGCCTACAGGCAAGCTGTACCACTTACGGTCATCGCTTCCACGCCCCTGATGCCATTCAGTTGACCCATGCCGATGAATACGTGGCTACGCTGGAAAATGCTTACGTGCTGGTTGATCGCGTGCAGCGCCGTGAACGTATCCGCGAGCAGGTGTTGGCAGAAGCCGAAGTGCAAGAAGCCACCGCCGTCATTGATGAAGATCTTCTGGTCGAAGTGAGCGGACTGGTTGAATGGCCGGTAGCGCTTACCGGTAGTTTTGATGAGCGCTTCCTGGAAGTGCCCGCTGAGTGCCTGATCTCTTCGATGAAGGCCAACCAGAAATATTTTCACCTGCTGGATGACGCTGGCAAGCTGAAACCGCTGTTTATCACCATCGCCAATATCGATAGCGCCGACCCCGATCAGGTCATTGCCGGTAACGAGAAAGTCATTCGCCCGCGCCTAGCCGACGCAGCGTTTTTCTACGAAACCGACCGTAAGCACACACTGGCCTCGCGCATTCCCCAGCTAGAAAGCGTTGTTTTCCAGCAGCAGCTGGGCACCTTGGCGGACAAAGCGCGCCGCAGCACCGCCATCGCATCCTTTATTGCCGAGCAGATTAACGGCGATGTGGCTCAGGCCCAGCGCGCCGTCGCGCTTGCCAAATGTGACCTTGTGACCGAGATGGTTCTCGAATTTCCCGAGTTGCAGGGCATCATGGGCCGTTACTACGCCGAGCAGGATGGTGAGCCCACGGAGGTTTCCCAGGCGCTTGAAGAGCAGTACCTGCCGCGATTCGCCACTGATGTCATTCCCCTGAGCGCGACCGGTAAGGCGTTAGCCCTGGCTGACCGGCTGGACACCCTGGTAGGTATCTTCGGCATTGGCCAACGCCCCACTGGCGCGAAGGACCCCTTTGCGTTACGTCGTGCCTCGATTGGCGTGCTTAACATTCTGATCAAAGGCGAGCTGGACCTTGACCTGCGCGAGCTACTCACCGTTGCCGCTGAACAGCATCAGAGCCTACCCAAGGCCGATGGCCTGGTTGAGGATGTGCTGACCTATATGCTGGATCGCTTCCGCGCCTGGGGCCAGGAAGAAGGGATCAGTGCTGAAATGTACCTTGCGGTTCGCGCTCGCCCGGTGACCAATCCTCTCGACTTCGCTCGCCGTCTGCGCGCCGTGAAGGCCTTTGCCCAGCGTGATGAAGCAGCCGCGTTGGCAGCCGCTAACAAGCGTGTTTCTAACATCTTGGCTAAGCAAGAGCACAATGGTAGTACCCAGGTCGATCAAAACTTATTGCAGGAAGATGCCGAACGAGCGTTGTTCGATGCGGTGAGCGGAAGCCAGACACAGGTTGCCCCGCTGTTTGCTGCAGGCAACTATCAGCAAGCATTGGATACTCTTGCCACCCTGCGGGAACCGGTGGATGCTTTCTTTGACCAGGTCATGGTGATGGCGGATGAACCAGCTATTCAACGCAACCGCTTGGCCCTACTCGCTAGCCTTCAAGCGCTATTCCTAGAAGTGGCCGATATTTCACTTCTGCCCCAGTAGCCATTGCTTGATTGGTCGCTCACAAGCCCAGCCGTTTAGACGGCTGGGCTTTTTTGTTGACTGGAAATACGTGTTTCACGTGAAACGCTGTTGCGAGTCCGAGGTAAGATAGTCGATATAAATAGCGGACAGAAAGTATCGCCGACAACCGTATCAATAGGATTTCTATGCTGAGTGCCGAAAAACTTGTCATTCTGGATCGTGACGGCGTCATCAATCATGATTCTGATGCCTATATAAAATCCCTTGATGAATGGGTTCCCTACCCCTCTTCAATTGCCGCCATTGCTCGCCTCAGTCATGCGGGATTTACGGTAGTGGTAGCGACCAATCAGTCAGGCATCGCCCGCGGCTATTATGATGAAGCAACGCTCCAGAGTATGCATGATCGCTTGTTAGCGTTGGTGGAAAAGGAAGGCGGACGCATCACTCACATCGTCTACTGCCCCCATGGACCTGACGACAAGTGCCAATGCCGTAAACCATTGCCTGGAATGCTGCATCAGATTCAGCAGCAGTTGGGGCTGGCAAGCTTGGCAGGGAGCTGGATGGTAGGAGACAGTCTGCGAGATTTACAAGCAGGCGAAGCAGTTGGCTGTCGTACCGTACTGGTTAGAACTGGAAAAGGAGCAAAAACAGAAGCCAAGGGTATTGGGCTTGAAAAAGCACATGCTTTCGATGATTTAGCCCACTTTGTGGACTGGCTGATCACCACGAAGCAGTAGATACCGATCTGCAATAAAAAAGCGCCGCTAGGAGAGATTAGCGGCGCTTTACGTTAATGATCGTCATATGTTTCACGTGAAACACATGACGGTAGTAGCAAACGTCTCTTATACGTCCAGGTTAGCCACCAGCGCATTAGTTTCGATGAAGTCGCGACGTGGTTCAACGTCATCACCCATCAGCGTGTTGAACATCATGTCAGCACCCACGGCATCTTCGATCGTCACACGCAGCATACGGCGGCTATCAGGATCCATCGTCGTATCCCACAGCTGATCCGGATTCATTTCACCCAGACCTTTATAACGCTGCACCGATAGACCACGCTGGCCCTCTTGCATCAGCCATGCCAGCACTTCGGAGAAGTGAGATACAGGTTTCTGACGCTCACCCCGGGCAATAAACGCGCCCTCTTCAAGGAAGCCATCCAGCGTTTCGCCCAACTCAGCGATGCCCCGATAATCAGCGCTTTCAAAGAAGTCGAGTCCCCACGTGTACTCTGTGGTCACACCGTGAGCCACCAGCGAGACGGTAGGTAGGAAAAGTCCACGTTCAGAATCTTCTTGAAGGTGGAAGTGATAACGCGGACCACCTTCATAGGCAACCATGTCATCCATGGTCTTCTGAATTTCATCAATCCAGTTCTGCATGGTTACGCGATCTTTCAGGCTTTCTTCACCTTTAAGCGCGGACGTATGAATGATCTGCTTGAGCACTTCATTGGGGTAAACCCGTGACAAGCGATCAATCCGTTTCATGACGTTACGGTACTGGTTTACCAGCGCTTCTAACTGAGAACCCGAGATGCCTGGTGCATTGGCATTAACGTGCAGGCCAGCGCCATCCAGGGCTGTGGTAGTCAAGTAGTCCACCATCGCCTGCTCATCTTTCAGGTAGAGCTCTTGCTTACCGCGCTTGATTTTATACAACGGCGGCTGGGCGATGAAGATATGGCCGCGCTCGATCAGTTCCGGCATTTGGCGGAAGAAGAACGTCAGCAGGAGCGTACGAATATGTGAGCCATCCACGTCCGCATCGGTCATGATAATGACGGAGTGGTAGCGCAGCTTATCAGGGTTGAACTCTTCGCGGCCGATGCCGCAACCAAGTGCAGTGATCAACGTGCCGACTTCAGCTGAAGAAAGCATTTTATCAAAACGTGCTTTTTCGACGTTCAGGATTTTACCCTTTAGCGGCAAAATAGCCTGGGTACGCCGGTCACGGCCCTGCTTGGCACTACCCCCTGCTGAGTCACCCTCCACCAGGTAGAGTTCAGACTGGCTTGGATCTTTTTCCTGGCAATCCGCCAACTTACCGGGCAAGCCGGCAATATCCAGCGCGCCTTTACGGCGGGTCATATCACGCGCCTTGCGGGCGGCTTCACGAGCACGCGCCGCATCCAGCATCTTATTAACGATCGCTTTGGCTTCGTTAGGCTTTTCAACCAGATACTCAGAAAACAGGCGACTCATCTCTTGCTCAACGGCAGTCTTAACTTCGCTGGAGACTAGCTTATCTTTCGTTTGCGACGAAAATTTAGGATCCGGCACTTTGACCGAAATAATCGCAGTCAAGCCTTCACGGGCATCGTCACCGGTGGTATTGACCTTGGCCTTTTTGAGTAGGTTTTCAGCTTCAATATAGTTATTGAGCGTGCGAGTAAGCCCCGCTCGGAAGCCCGCCAAGTGAGCGCCACCGTCTCGCTGAGGAATATTATTGGTGTAGCAGAAGATGTTTTCAGTGAAGGCTTCGCTCCACTGCATGGCCACCTCGACTTCAACGCCATCTTCACGAATAGCGTTAAAGTGGAATACCGGGTTAATGACACTTTTATTGGTATTCAGGTGGTCAACAAAGGCTTTTAAGCCGCCTTCGTAATGGAATAGCTCTTCTTTACCGCTGCGCTCATCAAACAATCGGATAGCAACACCGGAATTCAAGAAAGAGAGTTCACGCAACCGCTTGGCAAGAATATC
Organism: Vreelandella arctica; assembly: GCF_037070215.1. Taxonomy (NCBI): domain Bacteria; kingdom Pseudomonadati; phylum Pseudomonadota; class Gammaproteobacteria; order Oceanospirillales; family Halomonadaceae; genus Vreelandella; species Vreelandella arctica. Next base: position 43,286 of record NZ_JBANSN010000025.1, read on the forward strand.
GAAATGGAACTCGATATTGCCAAAGGTTTCTGGAGAGGGGCGGAAATGAACGCGGGTGCCGCTTTTTTCGGTTTTGCCCACAACGCCCAACGGTGCTTGAGGCACACCGTGATGGTACATCTGTTCAAACACTTCGCCCTGGCGCCAAATGGTCAAGCGCAGCTCGGCAGACAGTGCGTTTACAACAGAAACGCCAACGCCGTGTAACCCACCGGAAACTTTATAGGAGTTATCGTCGAATTTGCCGCCTGCGTGCAGCACCGTCATGATAACTTCAGCAGCGGACACCCCCTCCCCTTCGTGAAGTTCAGTGGGTACGCCGCGGCCGTTATCACTAACGGTGACTGACTCATCCGGGTGAATGACAACGCGAATTTCGCTGCAATGCCCAGCCAAGGCCTCATCAATGGAGTTATCCACCAACTCGAAGACCATGTGGTGCAGACCGGTACCGTCGTCGGTGTCACCAATATACATACCTGGACGCTTACGCACTGCGTCCAGCCCCTTGAGCACCTTAATGCTTGATGAATCGTAAGCCTGCTCGCTCATTGACCACTCCGTCGTGAAGTCTGTCTCGTTCCGTATCGTCTACCCTTCGCGCTAGCTAGTCAGCACTAACTGGCTCAGCCCTTGTTCGGTATGTTTCACGTGAAACATCTTCACCAAAGTATCAGGCCGCCAGGTACTACTTAACGCAGAAGGTTCGACGCTGGTAATAAATGCTTGGCACTGCATGTCTTCAAGTAACCCACAAAACTGATGCCGATTTTGCTCATCAAGTTCTGCTGGCAAATCGTCGATGAGATAAATACAGTGCCGCTGTGCTGTTCTTTCCAGAAACCGCCCTTGGGCGAGTTTCAAGGCGCTCACCACTAACTTTTGCTGGCCTCTGGAAAGCACTTCGATAGCAGGCTGTTTGTTTACTCTGATACGCAAATCTGCGCGCTGCGGGCCTTGCTGCGTGAAGCCCATTTGTTGATCAGTGGGCCGGCTATCGTGTAGCACTGCCGAAAGAGAGCGCTCTTTATCCCAGCCCCTTGCGTAATGAATCGACAACCCAGGTAGTGACAGTAGCACCTTAAGCGTCTCTTCAAAGACAGGCAAAAAGTCACTAAACCATGCACGACGCAACGCATCCATCTGTTCGCCCCAAGTGGCGAGCTCCTGCTCCCACACCACCATTTCCTGAGGATGTATTCTACCACGCCTGAGCAGTGCATTCCGATGTTTCAACGCACGCCGGGTACGCTTCCAGATTCCCAAAAAGTCATGTTTCACGTGAAACACTCCCCAATCGAGAAACTCACGGCGACCAGCAGGAGAACCTTCAAGCAGTCGAAAAGCGTCAGGGTTGATTAACTGCAACGGCATCGCTTCGACTAGCTCTGCCAAGCGGGCGTTTTTATCTCCCTTCAGACGAAGCTCTAGCTCTCTCTGGGCACGCAAACGGCGCACGCCAAGGGTAACCTCAGGCTCACCGCTTAACCGTCCGTACAGTGTCATATGCGGCTTATCGGCTTGAATGGCGTGTTTCAACTGCCGCGTACGGAACGAACGCCCCATACCTAGAATATGCACGCCTTCGAGAAGGCTGGTTTTACCACTGCCATTGGCGCCACTAATAACGTTAATACGTGATGAGGGCGTCATTTCGACTGGCTGGAGGTTACGCAAACCATGGAAATTAAGCAGTGTCAGGCTCATCCTATTATCACCACTTAAAATAGTCCGCAAATAGAGAGTATTGCACCCAATGAGGAAGCGGCGCTTCTGCTACCAGAAGCGCCGCTAATGTAGCTTGCATATGCAATGCTATGATCCAAAGACCTTTTACAGGCGCATCGGCATAACGACATAGAGTGCATCACCACCGCCTGGCTCTTCAAGCAGTGCACTGCTATTGGGGTCGGCCAGGGTAATCTGCACGCGCTCTTCGTTCAGCACCGTCAGCACATCGACTAGATAGCCAACGTTAAAACCGACCTCCATCGCGCCGCCGTTATACTCAACAGCGATATTTTCCTCGGCTTCTTCCTGCTCCGGGTTGTTGGCCATTACTTTAAGGTTGTTTTCCTCAAGGTATAGCCGGACGCCACGGTATTTTTCATTAGAGAGAATAGCGGTACGCGAAAGCACTTGGCGCAGCGCGGCGCGTTCTGCAATCAGCACTTTATCGCCGTTGCGCGGCACTACGCGTTCATAGTCAGGGAATTTGCCGTCAATGAGCTTAGAGGTGAAGGTGAAATCGCCCGTGTGAGCACGTACATGGCTGGAGCCCAGCGTCAAGCTGACAGGCTCATCACTGTCATCCAGCAAGCGCGACAGCTCAAGGATACCCTTGCGGGGTACAATCAGCTTTTGTGACTGACTAACAGACACTTCAATCGGGCGTGAGCACATCGCCAAGCGGTGACCGTCAGTCGCGACCGTACGCAGCAGGTTGCTTTGGATTTCCAGCAGCATACCGTTGAGGTAATAACGTACATCTTGCTGCGCCATCGCAAATGAGGTGGCTTCAATCAGGTGCTTTAAGGTACCGCGAGGTACGCTGATTTCCTGACTGCCGTCCGCATCTTCTATATTGGGGAACTCGGCTACCGGAAGCGTCGACAGGGTAAAGCGTGAACGGCCACTGCGTAAGACCGCACGACCCTCTTCAACGGCTAGCTGAATATCGGATTGATCAGGCAGTGATTTACAAATATCCATCAGCTTGCGAGCAGGCACCGTTGCTGCACCCGCCTGATCAACCTGGCTGGCCACCGTGCGCCCAACAAGCTCAACCTCTAAGTCAGTACCGGTAAGCGACACCTGGTCGCCCTCTACCTGAATCAGTACATTCGAAAGTACAGGTAGCGTTTGGCGGCGCTCGACAACACCTGCGACCAGAGTCAGCGGACGTAACAGCGCCTCTCGGGAAATCGAAAATTTCATCAATACTCCGGTTCTATATCCTGAAAGACCTGCGCGTAACAGGCCCGTCCCATAGGGTGGTTAACTGGTCAACAGGCGCAGCAGATTCTTGTAATCCTCACGAATATCCGCGCTCTCTTCCTGTAATGATTTCACTTTTCGGCAAGCGTGTAACACCGTGGTGTGGTCACGCCCACCAAAGGCATCGCCAATCTCGGGCAAACTATGATTGGTTAGCTCCTTGGCAAGCGCCATCGCCACCTGACGAGGGCGGGCAACCGAGCGTGAACGGCGCTTGGAGAGCAAGTCCGCTACCTTGATCTTGTAATACTCCGCGACCGTGCGCTGAATATTATCGACGCCCACCTGCTTGTCTTGAAGGGCCAACAAATCCTTCAGCGATTCGCGAATAAAGTCTTGGGTAATTGTTTTGCCCATGAAGTGCGAATCAGCGATGACCTTTTTCAATGCACCTTCTAATTCGCGCACGTTGGAACGAATTTTCTGAGCAATAAAGAAAGCTGCATCGTGAGGCAAATCGACCTTAGCTTGGTCGGCCTTTTTCATCAAGATGGCTACGCGGGTTTCAAGTTCCGGCGGTTCAATCGCGACCGTGAGCCCCCAACCAAAGCGTGATTTAAGGCGCTCCTCTACCCCACTGATCTCTTTCGGATAGCGATCAGAGGTAAGGATCATTTGCTGGCCACCTTCCAACAGTGCGTTGAAGGTATGAAAAAACTCTTCCTGGGAACGCTCTTTGCCGGCGAAAAACTGAATATCATCAATAAGTAATGCATCAACACTGCGATAAAAGCGCTTAAAGTCGTTAATCGCATTGAGCTGTAACGCCTTGACCATATCGGCGACAAAACGCTCTGAGTGCAGATAAACCACGCGGGCATTTTCGCGCCGCGTTGCCAGTGCATTACCCACGGCGTGCATCAAGTGAGTTTTACCAAGGCCCACGCCGCCATATAAAAACAGCGGGTTATAGGCGCCGCCGGGGTTTTCAGACACCTGGCGTGAGGCAGCGCGAGCCAGTTGGTTCGATTTACCTTCAACAAACGTATCGAAAGTAAAATTAGGATTTAGCCCACTGCCATGTTTCAGGCTGCCCTCTACCTGTACCTGACGCTCATTGTTACGCCGACTGGGAGCTTCATCACGCAGCCTGTCTATTTCACGCTCATCGGCAATATCGCCGCGCGGAGGCGTATGAACAGCCGGTGCCGAAGGACGCGATGGAGAAGCCGATACGGGGTTGCCTAAGTCGCGATGCTGAGGAGCTTGCGTTGCCGGGCGGCGGCTACCTACCGTCAAACTCACTTTCGGCGGCTTGGCTGGCGCGAGCTCACGCATTAGTTCACTAATACGCTTGGCATACTTATCGCTCACCCAATCGCGCACAAAGCGATTCGGCGCCAATAAGCGCAGCTCGTTGGACTCTCCTTCTTCTGCCTGCAGCGGGCGTATCCAGGTATTGAACTGCTGTGAATTCAGCTCATCCTGCAGGTTGTCCAGGCACTGTTGCCAAAGCGTCAGTGACACTCATCTCACCATCGGTTGAAAACGGCCGACCATTGTAGCGCCCAAAGCTTCGGTTATCCACACGGGTTTAAGCTTGAATATTGCCCTGTGGACAACTTGCAGTGAGCCTACGGGAAAACCGTGTGGAGGAACGGGGATAATTAACAAGAAAGCGACTTACGTTTGGGTTAAACACATCTAGTTAACATCTTGTAGACTGTTTATACGGAACTTACACACAGATTTTTTATGATTATAGGCTATTGATAAATAATAATTAAAACAACTTATCCACAAATAGTATCCCCACTATTAATAACAACAGGTTTAGAACTACCTATTAGTAATAATAGCGAGAGTGTTGTTTGCTATATCCATCGCTGCCAGCATGGCCGCAATGACGCCACAACGCTTTTTATGCAAGGAAAAATTGCACCCAGCAAAGGAAGTCTCTACAATTTCCGGTCTTGAATTGAATCTCCCCGGCTAGTTCCTCACTGGACCGGGCTTTTTGGAATTCACTTTCCGTCCTAAACCACGTGGGAATAACGAGTTATGAAACGCACTTTTCAACCTAGCGTTCTCAAGCGCAAGCGCGCGCATGGCTTCCGTGCTCGTATGGCAACCAAAAACGGTCGCGCCGTCCTCGCACGTCGCCGTGCCAAGGGCCGCAAGCGTCTGAGCGCCTGATCTCGGATTGCGTGTGCCGCAGCAAGGCTTTCCCCGGCAATTACGGTTACTAAATGCTGGGGATTTCAGTCACGTGTTTGAGCAAGCCGACCTGAAAGTGCATGGCAAAGGTATGATGGCGTTAGTTCGCTTGAGTACTCGGGGATACCCCCGCCTTGGACTGGTAGTCAGCAAAAAAAATGTCAAACGCGCCGTAGATCGCAACCGTTTCAAGCGTCTCGTTCGAGAATCTGTCCGTCTTCGTCAAGATCACTTACCCTCTGTGGATATCGTGGTGCTTGCCCGACGCGGCGTTCAGGATATCGACAACGACACCTTGCATCGCCAGTTACACGGCATGTGGAAGCGACTTCAGCGTGACGCACAGGCGGTGATCGCAGCACCAACGCCAGAGCGTGACACGTGACCTTTGGTGCACACCTCGCCGCTCGACCTCGGCCTGCCGCCTGGCAGGCTTTCGTGTGTCAAGGGTCGAGTAAATGACACTGCGCCATTAGCATGTTCACCACCCAGCGGGCAGAACCCTCATGGACGTAAAACGACTTTTATTACTGATTCCACTAGCCGTACTGGCGTACTTGCTAGTCGTCCAGTGGAATCAGGATTACGGGCAGCCGAATTACGATTCAGTGCCTGAAACGACTCAACGCAGTAATTCAGCACCATCTAGCAATTCAGTACCATCCAGCAATGTTGACGATGGCGAGGGCGGCTTAGCCGTTCCGAGTACCACATCGCAGCCAAATGCGGTTGGTGAAGGTATTCCTGGCGATACTGAAAGCGAAACGTCTAGCCGTGATTTCATTGCCGTAACGACCGATGTTCTTGATGTACGCATTGATCCACACGGTGGCGATATTGTTTATGCCGCTTTACCGCAACACAAACTTTCCCTCGACTCAGAGCGGAACTACGTGTTGTTGTCGGATAACAGCAGCCGTAGCTACGTGGCCCGTTCAGGCCTTCAGCTTGATGGCCAGGCAAGCCGCATCGCGTTCACGCCCGAAAATACCGACTATCGGTTAGGCGATAACGATGAAGAACTGAGCGTCGATCTGACCGCCGACGTTAACGGCGTCGAGGTGATTAAGCGCCTCACGTTTGAGCGCGGCAGTTATGCGGTCAACGTCAATTACTACCTAGCCAATAACACCGATGCACCGGTCAGTGCGCGCTTTATTGGCCAGTTAGCACGCGATAATAGCCCGGATCCTTCAAGCGGCGTTTCAATGGGTATGAACTCCTATCTGGGGGCTGCCTACTCAACGCCGGATGCACGCTACGAAAAGATCGACTTCGAGGATATTCAAGCCAGTAACTTTGAAAATCGCGAAGCCCTGGGCGGATGGATTGCGATCATTCAGCACTACTTTGTATCGGCATGGGCACCTCCACAGGATCAGCTAAACCTTTACTACGTTACCACCGACTCAAGTAATCGTAACGTCGTAGCCTTTGCTGGCCCGACTAGCAGTATTGCTGCAGAAGGCGAAGCCACGTTAGGTGCTACCCTTTATATGGGGCCGAAGATTCAGGACTACCTAGAGCAGGTGGCACCTAACCTTCGCTTAACTGTGGATTACGGCTGGCTATGGTTTATCGCCAACCCCCTCTTCTGGTTGCTGGATAAGATCCACGACATCGTCGGTAACTGGGGCTGGTCGATTGTATTGCTAACGGTACTGGTTAAGACCGTACTGTTCCCGCTTTCCGCCAAAGCGTACAAATCCATGGGCCGTATGCGTAAGCTTGGCCCTGAAATGCAGCGCCTGAAAGAGATGTATGGCGACGATCGTCAGAAGATGTCGCAAGAGATGATGAAGTTCTACCAGAAGGAGAAGATCAATCCGCTGGGGGGCTGTCTACCTATTGTGATTCAGATGCCGGTCTTCATCGCGCTTTACTGGATGTTGCTGGAATCGGTCGAACTGCGACACGCACCTTTTATCTTCTGGATTCAGGATCTATCGGTGAAAGATCCGTACTTCATTCTGCCGATCTTGATGGGTATTTCGATGTTTGTTCAGCAAATGTTGAACCCGACGCCCCCGGATCCGATGCAGGCGAAGATCATGAAGATGCTCCCCATCATCTTTACCTTCTTCTTCCTGTGGTTCCCGGCGGGTCTGGTCATCTACTGGGTGGTCAACAACATCATTTCGGTGGCGCAGCAGTACTACATTACGCGCAAAATCGAGAATGACCCGACCATCGGCAAAGGCATGAAGACCAAATAGCCTGCCGTGGTATTTGAAGCCTTCAGACCCCCGCCCAGTGCGGGGGTCTGGCGTTTTAAAGACGACAAACTCACACTGTACGCATCCATTAAAGAGGCTCGCCATGGTTGAACGACTTTATACTCAGGATACGATTACCGCATTGGCTACCCCTCCTGGACGCGGTGGTGTTGGTATCATTCGCGTCTCAGGGCCTGCCTGCCGCGCTATCGCCGAGGCCATGCTCGGTCACTGCCCCTCACCGCGTTACGCCCACTACGGCCCCTTCCAGGGCGCTGACAGCATTATTGATGAAGGCCTCGCCCTGTTCTTCAATGGGCCCCATTCGTTTACCGGTGAGGACGTCCTGGAATTACAGGGCCACGGCGGCCCCATTATTATGGATATGCTGTTGGAGCGCTGTGTGGCTCTCGGCGCACGTCTAGCGCGCCCTGGCGAGTTTTCTGAACGGGCTTTTCTCAACGACAAACTTGATCTGGCCCAGGCAGAAGCTATCGCCGATCTGATCGATGCCACTTCCCGTTCAGCGGCCGAAAATGCCGTGCGCTCGCTCCAGGGGGAGTTTTCGAAGCGCGTGTCAGCGTTGGTGCAGCGGCTGATCGAGCTACGTGTTTACGTTGAAGCGGCGATTGATTTCCCTGAAGAGGAGATCGACTTTCTTGCCGACGGCCATGTGGCTGAGCACTTGAACAATGTTCAGCAAACGTTAATCGACGTGCGCCAGGCAGCAGGCCAAGGCGCACTGTTACGCGAAGGCATGAGCGTAGTCATTGCCGGGCGGCCCAATGCGGGTAAGTCGAGCCTGCTGAATGCGCTGACCGAACAAGATACCGCCATTGTGACGGATATCGCAGGCACGACCCGGGACGTACTCCGTGAGCATATCCATATTGACGGTATGCCGCTGCATATCATCGACACCGCCGGACTGCGCGATACACCCGATGCTGTTGAGAAGATCGGTGTAGCACGCGCCTGGGCCGAGATAGAGAAAGCTGATCGCGTACTGCTGTTAGTGGATGCCAGCACGACCGCCTCGACCGACCCCATGGCCATCTGGCCCGAGTTTGTCGCTCGCCTGCCCGATCAGAAGCGCTTGACGTTAGTACGCAATAAGATTGATACCAGTGCTGAACCGCCTGGATTAGATTTATCCACAACGCCGCTCACCGTACGTTTATCCGCTAAAACGGGCGAGGGTGTGGATAACTTAAAAGCACATTTAAAAGATGTCATGGGCTTTGCCGCCACCACCGAGGGTCGCTTCTCTGCCCGCCGACGGCATTTAGATGCCTTAGATCGTGCTATGGCAGCCCTTGATACAGGCCGCACTCAGCTTGATGGCTACGGCGCAGGCGAGCTGCTAGCGGAAGATCTGCGCGACGCTCAACAAGCGTTGGGCGAAATCACCGGTGAATTCAGCGCCGATGATTTATTGGGCGAGATTTTCGGCAGTTTCTGCATTGGTAAGTAAGAGAGCTACTCTTTACTCTCATTACCAACACTACTCTCCCACCCACCAATCCGCCTGATAGCGACTAGAAGAACCTAGTAACGGGGTAATTTCAGCCATTGCTGCGGCTAGTCGCTCATCCAAACCCCAGGGTGGGTTAATCACCAACATACCGCTGCCAAACATACCGTGAACCTGCTCACCGGGTTCACGCAGCAGCAGCTCGCTGCGCCATATTTTGCGCTGACCGCTCTCTTGCAAGGCATCTAATAGCGTGTGATGGTGACCAGCGGGTAGCAGCGGATACCAGATCAATACTACGGCATGGCGCGCTTTCTCCAGCGTATAAGCGACGGTATCGGCTACTTCCAGGTATTCCACTTTGCGCTCATAGCTGGGGTCGATGAGCACACATAGCCGTGGCGTTATCGCGGGCAACATGGCCTCCAGCCCCGCCAGTCCATCGCCAAACACACGCTGGGCGTTAGCTGGCAACTCCTGGGTAGAAAGTTGCTCGTGCTCGCCGGGGTGCAGCTCAAACAGCCGCAGTTGATCCTGCTCACGCAACGAATGACTCAGCCACCAGGGAGAGCCTGGGTAGTGCGTCAGGGTTACTGAGGAACCTTGAGCAGTGGCTACCGCTGCTTGCCACTCTATCAGCAACGGATCGTTTAGCTCATTGCGGGCTTGCCACAGCGGCCCTATGCCTTCGCGATACTCTTGCAAGCGTTGCGTCTCTTGCGCATTAAGGGGATAGAGACCTCGTCCCGCATGAGTATCGATATATGTAATAGCCGTTTTTTTACGTAATAAATAATCAATCACCGCGTAAAGTGTCAGATGTTTATGCACATCCGCAAAATTACCGGCATGGTAGGCATGTTGATAGGACAGCATGGAGACTCATCAGAAAGTGAATAAAAAAGCCCGCTATGTGAGCATAGCGGGCTTTAGTCGGCAACAGCCAGGTTAATTCAAGAACGTATTAACCTTGACCATTACCGGTAGGGGTTAGGGTAATTTCAACGCGACGGTTCTGGGCACGACCCTGCTCATTGTCATTACTGGCCACTGGCTGAGTAGCACCATAGCCCGAGGTATTAAGACGCGTGGACGAAACGCCATTCTGGGTGAGGTAGCTCGATACGGCTTGAGCGCGACGCTCGGAGAGACGCTGGTTGTAGCTAGCATCGCCGGTGCTATCGGTGTGGCCTGCGATACTAACGCGGGTGTCTTGGTACTGAGTAAGAACATTAGCGACTTCATTAAGAGAGCCGCGCGCTTCGCTGGTCAGCTCAGCTGAATCAAAACCAAAGGTAACGCCGCTAGGCATATTGAGCACGATATCGTCGCCACGGCGATCAATCTCAATGCGCGATCCTTGCAAGTTTTCACGCAGTTGCTGCTCTTGGCGATCCATGTAGACACCAATGCCAGCACCGGCTGCCGCACCGACGGCCGCACCAATCAGTGCACGGTCACGGCGGCTAGTACTACCGTCGCCAGACAGCGCACCGGCAGCGGCACCCACAGCAGCACCAATACCAGAGCCCATCGCGGTGCTAGAGCGCTGCGTTTGGCCACCGTAAGGATCCGATGTGGCGCAACCTGCTAATAAAATAGCGGCTGCCAGCGGTGTCAGTAGTCGAGAAATACGCATCACTCACTCCTTGTTTATGTTCGGGACATCTTTTTATCCATTACTGGTCAATCTTCACTAATTAAAGCCAGCAACTCGTTCAAGAATAATAGACCTTGAGGCGATGCACGCAGTTTTTCAGGCATTTGCATCAAAAGTCCTTTTTTCTCGGCGCTTTGTAAACGCGTAAGTAACATATCAGAAGAGAGCCCGGTATTGGCGTTCCATGTCTCTAGCGACACCCCGTCAGTGAGTCGTAGAGCATTCATAGCAAACTCCAACGGTAGCTCGTCCGCTGATATAACCTGCTTACCCGCTATAAAGCCACGCAGGTCATCCATGCGCTTTAAGTAAGCATCCGGCTGACGGGTTTTCCAACGCCGCTCAATACGCCATTCACCATCTGGGTCAATATGGCTTAGCTTGCCATGGGCCCCGGCGCCAATCCCAAGGTAGTCGCCAAACTGCCAATAATTAAGGTTATGCAGACTCCGATAACCATCGGTGGCATAGGCCGAAATTTCGTAGCGCTTAAACCCGGCCTGCTCCAAAAGCCGATGACCGCTGTCTTGGATATCCCAGAGTGCTTCTTCCTCAGGCAACGTCGGTGGATGGGAGTGAAAGGCCGTATTCGGCTCGAGGGTAAGCTGGTACCAGGAGAGATGCTCCGGCGCTAACGACAGCGCTTGGGCAATATCATCCATCGCCAGTTGAGGCGTCTGACCAGGCAAGCCATGCATAAGATCAACGTTAATATTTGTAAAACCCGCTTGGCGCGCCTGCGTGACCGCAGTGACCGCTTCGTCACCGCTATGAATGCGTCCCAGGGCATGCAGTTGATCGGGCTGAAAACTTTGAATACCTAGCGATAAACGATTAATGCCTGCCTGTCGGTAACCGATAAATCGCGCCTGTTCCGTGGTGCCGGGATTTGCCTCCAAGGTAATCTCGATGTCATCAGCAAACGGCAAACGGGCTTCAATCGCGCTCAGTAAATGGTCATAAAACCAAGGCGACAGCAGGCTGGGTGTCCCGCCACCGATAAAGATTGTCTGAATTTCTCGCCCAGCCGCTAAGGCTAGATCGCTATCCAGGTCTTGTAACAATGCGTCAAGGTAAGCGGCTTCAGGTAAATCGCGAGGCGTAAAACCGTGTGTACCCGGCTCATGGGAGTTGAAATCACAATACGGGCATTTACGTACACACCAGGGTGTGTGGATATAAAGAGATAGCGGCGGCAACGTATCAACCATGCGCCACCTGCAGTAACTCCACCAAGCCTTGCAGCGCGCGTCCACGGTGACTAAGGCGATTTTTACTGTCACTCGGCAACTCGGCAACGCTCATGCCCTGGTCGGGTAGCCAGAAAAGCGGATCATAACCAAACCCCTCTTTCCCCCGTGGATGGGCGAGAATTTCGCCTTCCCAACTGCGTTGCACAATCACCGGCACTGGGTCTTTCGGGTGACGTAAATAAACAAGTACGCACCAATATCGACCACTACGCTGTCCTTCTGCGCAGTCGCTGAGTGCTGCTAATAGCGTTTCATTATTTTTCTCATCACTTTTGGGCTCACCACCATATCGGGCCGAGTAGATACCCGGTGCACCGTTCAGCGCGTCCACTTCCAGCCCTGAATCGTCTGCCAAGGCGGGTAATCCGCTGACTAAACTCGCTTCACGTGCCTTTAACAACGCATTTTCGACAAATGTCAGTCCCGTCTCTTCGACCTCAATGACACCAAAATCGGCCTGAGGCCGTACATCGAAGCCCAAAGGAGAGAGTAATTGATTGAATTCTTTTAACTTTCCTGCATTCCCACTGGCAAGAACAAGGGTATTAACAGCTGCCATGACACGTACTCCAAACGGTAGAGCATCAGTTTACGCCCTCATTGAACGTATCAAAAGCCAGCACAATGTTACTCAACGTATCTGAAAACACACACGCTACAACTATCTCTAATATATCTATAAATTACTGAAAAGTAACAAAATAACTGAAGACATTGATAATTATTAAATGTTGGTAAATTTATTTTTACCATCTTTTTAATAACAAAACTTTACGAAACATATCTTATAGGCAACACTTCAAGGGTTACCTGCTCACTCTTTCTTTCCATGAGGGCTACCTAATGTCGCAGGAAAAGTCTACCGGTTCGGTGTACGTCGTTACCGAAAAAAGCCCCCAAGCTCAGCTATTCGCTGAATACTTGGAAAAACACACTGGCTGTCAGATCAGTATTCATTCACCACACGCGGCATTACCCATTTCTGCATCGGGAAATGTGCTGATTCTGATTGATAGCGATCATATCGGCATTGATGCTTTGCCGGAGTGGCAAGATAAGTTGCCTGACGCATTAACAAAAACGCCCTTAGCCCGGATTTCTCATAGCACCTCAGCAAGTACCGCACCCAGGCCGCCATGCTATTAAAAACCTATTGGTACATCTTAAATTGCCTACTTTTTAACCACTTTCCGTCGTTCAGATACACT